>CAZLMT010000014.1:0-2254 GCA_964560615.1 uncultured Actinomyces sp. | reverse complement strand
GGCGCACTCTCGGACCGTTATGGACGCAAGCTGACCCTGACCTTGGCGGCGATCGGCTTCACGATCTTGAGCGTGCCCATGCTCTGGCTGATGACCAGCCAGGGAATCTTCCTCGTGATCCTGGGCGGACTCGTCCTGCTTGCACTCCTCATGCTCTACACGGGACCCGTCGTTGCCGCCATCGGCGAGGAGTTCCCCTCCAAGGCGCGCTACTCAGCGCTGGCCGTCGGCTACAACCTTGGCTCTGCGATCTTCGGGGGCACAGCGCCACTGGTAGCCGCCCTGCTCATCGACTGGTTCGACACCCCGGTCGCGGCGTCCTTCCTGCTCGTGGCGGCCTCCGTCATCGCCATACCCCTGCTCCTGCGCATGCGAGATCGGCGCGGCTTAACCATGGCCCAGATCAACGCCGAATTCGGTGAGGGGTGACAGAGCGCCCGTAGCCCCGGCCTGTCGCCGTCACGGAGGGCCTCAGGTGCGCCACAATCGGCACACCAGTGCAGTCAGTCAAGGGAGGCAACTCGCCATGCCACGTCCGTTTGGAGTCACGCTCGTCGGGATTCTCGTCATCCTCGCCGGGATCAGCTACGTCCTCACCGGCATTCTCGCCATTTTCAACGCCGACATGCGCGCAAGCGTCGGGCTCTTGAGCATCATCGTCGTGCTCGTCCTCGGCCTGATCTACCTGGCTGTCGCCAAGGGTCTCTTCGACGGCAACAGCTTCTCGCGCTTCCTTGTCGGCATCGTCACGGTGGTCGCCCTGCTCTTCGGCATCTTCCAGCTGATCTTCATCAGCGGGGCCCGCTGGAACGGCCTCTTCAGCGCGATCTTCTCCCTCATCATCCTGGGACTGCTCTTCTCTCGGAAGGCGACGCTCTTCTTCACCGCTCGCTGACGCCACCATCGCGCCTCGACGGAGGCCCCGGAGACATTGGGTTTCCGGGGCCTTCGCGTGGGCAGCGTGCCGACGTGAGATGCCGTCATCCTCACCTCCTGGCCTCTGAATAGGGTCGAGCCATGGATCCCCGTCCCTTCCGCCAGGTGGATGTCTTCACAGCCGAGCCCCTCCTCGGCAATCCCGTCGCTGTCGTCGAGGACGCCAGCGGCCTCACCACCGAGCAGATGCACGCCTTCACCTCGTGGACCAACCTCTCGGAGGCGACCTTCCTTTCGTCCCCCACGACGGATGCCGCGGACTACCGCGTTCGGATCTTCTGCCCGGGACGCGAACTCCCCTTCGCCGGACATCCCACGCTCGGCACGTGCCATGCCTGGCTTGAGGCTGGCGGTGTGCCGAAGTCGGATGTCATCGTGCAGGAGTGCGGCGCGGGGCTGGTGCGTATCCGCCGCGAGGGTGACGTGCTTGCCTTCGCCGCTCCCCCGCTGCAGCGCGGCGGGCCACTGGATGAAGCAGACGTCGAGCGCATCGCACGGGGACTGGGCTTGCAGCGATCGGACATCGTCGACCACCAGTGGTGCGACAACGGCCCCGGCTGGCAGGCAGTGCTCCTGGAGTCAGCGGATCGGGTCCTCGCGATCATGCCCGACCCGGCCCTGCTCGCCGGTATCGACGTGGGAGTGGTGGGCCCGCACCCGTCGGGCGATATCGACTATGAAGTGCGCGCATTCTTCCCCGGCAATTCCGGCCTCACCGAGGACCCCGTCACGGGGTCACTCAATGCCGCGCTCGCCCAGTGGCTCATCGGCTCGGGCCGGGCCCCCGAGACCTACATCGCTGCGCAGGGCACCGCACTCGGTCGCGCAGGCCGGGTGCACGTGATGCGTGAGGGCGAGGACATATGGGTGGGCGGTCGCTGCGTCACTGTCATCTCTGGAGAGGTAGAGCTCTAGGCGCGAAGCAGGCGCTGGGAGATGCGGACGTCCGACCCCAGGCCTCGCAGGTGCTCGATGAGTTCCGCGGCAGCGACCGATAGCTCGGTGTCCGCCACCGGATCGAGCACGTCGATGATGAAGAGTGCTGACGTGGTGTCATTTCGCAATTGCGTACGCCGGGCCTGACGCCAGTTCCACCGACGACAGGTCACGCCTGCGTCGTCACACCAGACAACCTCCCCCGGCTCCGGGTGCTCGATCACGTCGGCTCCCTCTGCGGTGGTGTCGAAGGATTCCGTGCCGGCAGCTCGGATGAGCCGAGGCGGTCCGGCGTACCTGCTCAGGTCTTCACCCCCCAGCGGCAACTGGTGCGCGACCGAAACGGCGTTGTAGATATCGGTGAGGCGGTTGACCCGGGGAA
>CAZLMT010000013.1:21255-30563 GCA_964560615.1 uncultured Actinomyces sp. | reverse complement strand
GGCATGCCCATCACGTGTGGATAGCGGGAACGCGCCAACTCATAGGCTCGCGCACGCTCCTGCTCAGGATCAATCGGGTCCAGTGCCTCGGCGATGACGTCATCGGCCACACCCTTGCGACGAAGCTCCTGGGCCACGGCTCGCTTGCCCAACCCGCGGGTGCCGTGCCGTGAACTCACCCAGCCTTGGGCATAGGCACGGTCGTCGATGAGGCCCACTTCGGTGAAGCGGTCGAGCACCGTGCAGGCGACGTCATCGGGGATACCGCGCTGGGCGAGGTAGCGCTCGAGCTCCACGCGCGTGCGCGGTGCGGCATCGAGCCGGCGAAGCACCAGGATCCGGGCGACGTTCTCCGGATCGGACGGTGCCTCGCCGGGCTCGACAGGAGGCGGGCGAAAAGTCGTGGTCATGCCCGGTCGATAGGCACGACACCGATGGGCGCATCGACATCAAGTGGGGCATCGATATCGACGGCTGCGAAGTCTGCGTCGGCGGGCTCATCCACCTGTGCACCGACACCGTAGGTCTCCTTGAGACGCTTCTCGATCTCGTTTGCCAGATCAGGGTTATCGCGCAGGAAAGCGCGCGAATTCTCCTTGCCCTGGCCGAGCTGATCGCCCTCGTAGGTGTACCAGGCGCCGGACTTCTTGACGATGCCCGCATCAACGCCCATGTCGATCAAGCTGCCCTCGCGGGAGATGCCCTCGCCGTAGAGGATGTCGAACTCGGCCTGCTTGAAGGGAGGCGCCATCTTGTTCTTGACGACCTTGACGCGCGTGCGGTTGCCCACGGCCTCCGTGCCGCCCTTGAGCGTCTCGATGCGACGAATGTCCAGGCGCACGGAGGAGTAGAACTTCAGCGCCTTGCCGCCCGTGGTCGTCTCGGGCGAGCCGAACATCACGCCGATCTTCTCGCGCAGCTGGTTGATGAAGATCGCGGTGGTGCCGGTCTGGCTGAGCGCACCGGCCATCTTGCGCAGAGCCTGACTCATGAGGCGAGCCTGCAGACCGACGTGGCTATCCCCCATCTCGCCCTCGATCTCGGCGCGCGGCACGAGCGCAGCGACGGAGTCGATGACGATGAGGTCGACCGCGCCGGAGCGCACGAGCGTGTCGGCGATCTCCAGCGCCTGCTCGCCCGTGTCCGGCTGAGAAACGTAGAGGCTGTCGAGGTCGACGCCAAGGCCGGCGGCGTACGTCGGGTCCAGCGCATGCTCAGCGTCGATGATCGCCGCGATGCCACCGGCCTTCTGCACATTGGCGATCGCGTGCAGGGCAAGCGTCGTCTTGCCGGAGCTCTCCGGGCCGTAGATCTCGACGATGCGCCCACGCGGCAGACCGCCAATGCCGAGAGCGATGTCAAGTGCGATCGATCCGGTCGGGATGACCTCGACGGGGGCGCGACCTTGCTCGCCGAGTCGCATGACCGAGCCCTTGCCGAACTGGCGCTCGATCTGGGCGAGGGCGGCGTCGAGGGCCTTCTCGCGGTCGCTGCTGGCGACAGCAGTGGGGCTGGGGATATGCGCCTTGGCGGCCATGGCCTCTCCTTCGTTCACCGCCGGGGACCCGGCGTCTCGTGGTCTGTTGTGGAGTGACCGTAGGACGGGGGTCCGACAGTGGCTCCTGGCACCGGTAGGGCTGTGGAGAGTGGCGCCGTGACACACGTTAGAACGAACAGGTGTTCGAATTCCAGCGACACGCCGGGGACAGGCGGCCCCTGAATGGCTCATGGCCGCGGTTCCCAGGTGAGGGCCATCCCTTGCTTTCGGAGGATCGGCGTGGGCGGGCTCGCTACGTTGCGAGCCACTCACTCGGGGGACATCCATCTACGTCGCGAGGACCGCCATGCCGAACGTTGTTACCGAGCCCTTCAAGGTCGCCGCCGTCGAGTTCAACCCGCACCTTTTCGAGCTCGACGCCAACAACCCCGCCGCCTGCGCCATGATCGAGGAAGCCGCGAGCAACGGGGCCAAGGTCATCGTGCTCCCCGAGGCGTCGATGTCGGGCATGGACTACCCCAACCGCGAGGCCTACCTGCCCTATCTCGACACGATCCCGGGCAAGGCGACCGCCGCGATCGAGAAGATCACGCGAGCGCATCAGTGCTACGTCGCGTTCGGCGTCGCGGAGATCGATCCCGAGACCGGCGCGACGTACAACGCTGGCGCGCTCGTGGGCCCCGATGGATACGTCGGTAAGTATCGCAAGACCGGTCTCAACTTCGCCGATGTCATGTCCTTCAAGCAGGGCAATGCCGGCTACCCGCACTTCCCCACCGAATACGGCAACCTCACGATGCTCATCTGCTACGACGACACCTTCTGGGAGCCCGGACGCGTCGCCTCACTCAAGGGCGCCAACCTGATCCTGCACATGGTGGCGAGCGGCCGCGGCATCACGACGGGGCCCGCCAAGACCGTCGTCGATGCCCTCAATCACTCCACCAGCGCTGCGGTCCAGGAGTGGTGCGCGTGGAACGGCACGGCGCTCGTCTCGACCGACCGCAACAACTCCGAGAGCAGTCCGGTCACGGGCATGACGGTCGTCTACGGCGGCGCATCGTCCATCTGGCAGGCCGACGGCACGCTCACCGCCATGAGCGCGACGTCGGATTCGAGCGTCCTGCCCACCCACAAGGGCACGATCCTCTACGGCGAGATCGATCCGTCTCTCTACGACAACCCGCAGCGCGCGTCATTCGCTCAGCGGCGTCCGGAACTCTACGGCGACCTTGCGTTCTTCCGGCCGCCGATCGATCAGCTCGCGTCGACTTCGTCACACAGCGTGAGCGCTCACGCCGTGCAGTACCCCATTGCGCCGGGCGACTTCGATGCGAATCTCGAGCGCGCCAACGCGCTTGCGACCTCCGTCACCCAGCCTGCCCCCGGCACGGGGCTCTTCGTCCTGCCGGCGTTCAGCCTCACCGGCCCGCCCGCCTCCGCCGATCAGGCCCGCGCGTGGGCCGAGCCCGACAACGGAGCGACCACCCAGGCGCTGTCCAACCTGGCCGTGCGATTGGACGCCCACGTCGTCGGCAGCCACATCGAGACCGACGGGGCGCAGCTCTACCACCGCGTGGTGCTCCTCGCGCCCAACGGCCAGGTCGTCGGCAGCTACCGCCAGTCGCACCTGGACGACTCGATGGCTTCGTGGGCCACAGCGGGCGACGACCTGCCCGTCTTCTCCACCAGCATCGGTCGCATCGGCCTGCTCGCCTGCGCCGACGTGCGCTTCCCCGAGGCCGCGGGCGTGTTGTGCGTACGCCGCGCCGACATCATCGCGATCCCCACGTCATGGGACGGTTCATACGGCGGCCCGCTGCACGACGCGCCGGGCCTCTTCGCGCACGCCTATCCCGACAACACGATGATCTTTTGGTACGCCATCGCCAAGTGCATGCAGGCCTACACCGTTGTCGCCAATGCCGTGGGCGGGGACCTCCAGGGCTCGAGCGGCATCTTCACGCTCAACCCGGTCAACGCCGATGGGCCCGTCGTCGGCTCGGTTGACGGCGCCGAGGTCGTGAGCATGGACTTCGCCACCCTTGGACCCGAGCTGTGCTGGATCAACCAGACCTACCTGCTCACCAGCCGGCGCACGGATCTCTTCGTCCCGCTGACACTCCCGGTCGAGTCGAAGGCATTCACGACATGGCGCGATGCTTCCGGCTTCCCCATGACCTGGACGGCGTACGACCAGTAGGCCACGCGCAGTACGTAGTCGGGGGACATCAACCACAGGAAGGGAACATCCATGCCCGCCTCCCCCGGCATCTTCGATGCCTTCGAGGAAGACATCGACAGGCGCATCAACGACTTCAACGACCCGCGCCAAGAGTGGCGTCGGCTCCTCGCCGAATTCGTCGCGACGTTCTTCCTCGTGCTGGTTGCGGCCGGCGTGGGGATGGTCTCCGACGCCTACCCGGGGTCGATCTCGCCGGCCATGAAGGGTGCCGCGATCGGGCTCGTCATCATGGCGATGATCCTCTTCATCGGCAAGATCAGCGGCACGCACATGAACCCTGCGGTGACGCTCGCCTTCGCGCTCCGCGGTGACTTCCCGTGGAAGCGCGTGCCCGGCTACATGCTCGTGCAGTTCGCGGCCGGCTTCCTCGCTGCCATCATCCTCACCGCGCTCGTCGGCGTCTCGGCTTCCAAGGGCGGCTCCTACCCAGGCGCGGACACCGCGCCACTCACCGCAATGTTCGTCGAGATGCTCATCACCTTCGGGCTCGTGTCCGTCGTGATGGGTACGGCGTCGGGTGCGCAGAGCGTCGGCACCTTCGCCGCCTTCGGGGTCGGCGGCTTCATTGCGCTCTCGGCAATGTGGGCCGGCCCACTCTCGGGTGCGTCCATGGACCCGGCCCGCACGCTCGGTCCCAACGTGATCGGCGGCGACCTCGGTCCACTGTGGGTGTACTTCGTTGGCCCCTTCGCGGGCGCGATCCTCGCCGTCGGCCTGGCCTACCTCCTGCGTGGACACGGCGGCCGCCTCACGACGCGGGAGGTTGCTGAGGGCACGCTCGGCGGGGATGGGACGCAGACTCCGCCGCCGAAGCGGTAGAGGACATCCGAGGGGATACCGGAGGTCGAGCGCTCCTAGGGCCGCGCCGCCGTCCAGTCCGCGACGGATCTTGCGAAGTCGGTCAGATCGCGATGGTCGGCGGCTCGGGCCCGAACAACATCATCATCGACTTCGACGTACTCGTGCACGAGGACATTCCGGAAGCCCACTGCGCGTCGCATCTGGACTGCCAGTTCGGTATTGAGAACACCGTGGACACCGAGGAGGCGCATCGCGTCACCGTTATCGGCAGGCGGCCCCCAGCCTTGCGTCGCACACAGGTGCTGAGCGACGTCGATGCACGACTCGATGGCACTGAGCATGAGGTACTTGATACCTGGAAGCCAAAGTGGATCTGAGCGACGCTCCGGGCCGGCATCCACCTCGCGAACCACGATCGCTAGTGAGTCCTCCATGCCTCGGAGTAGCCGTAGTACCCGCGTGCTATCCACTCCGGCCTACAGACTCCGCGAACTCCCGATGCGCGCGCTCGAATCGGTAGCGCTCATCGGAATAGATCTTGCGGGTACGCGCTAGCCACTCCACTCGCGCCGGAGAATCGTCGTCGAAGAGGGTCACACCCTCCATGGCTACCCGGCCAGCGAGTTCCAGGGGCGCGCGATCGAGGATGAGCAGGTCAACTCCCGATGGCAGCAGGACGTCGAAGGCCTGCGGTGCGTCCGTCCCGAAATAGGCAGCAACATCCAGGTCGGAGAGCGGGTGAGTTTCGGCACGGGCATGGGAGCCGAAGACAAACGCGAACCGGGCGCCAGCCGCGCGCAGTTCGGCGGTCACCTCGCCCATGTCGACGCCTTCCAGGTCCATGCCGGCAATGCTCCCACGCTCACACCCTCCGTGCATACACCAATGAGGTGTATCGTCGTCCACATGTCGCGGACCAATATCGACATTGACGACGAGCTCATCCACCGTGTGATGGTGCGCTACCACCTGACCACCAAGCGTGAGGCCGTCGACTACGCGCTGCGCAGCCTCGTCGGCAATCCCATGACCAAGGAGGAGATCCTCTCCATGGCCGGATCCATACCGGATTTCGAGGTCCCGGCGGACGACGATGACGATGACTACCTACCTGGCTGACTCATCGGTCTGGATCGACTTCCTCCGCCGGCCTCGTGCACGCCTGCGTGACTTCATCCTCAATGAGGAGATCGCGCACAGCGAGCCCGTGTCAATGGAGGTCCTCTCCGGTGCGCGCGACCGACCTGAGATCGAGCGAGTGCAGCGCATGCTCCTTGGCACGCCGCTGCTGCAGTTTGACAGCGCATCCGACTTTGGTGCTGCTACCGACTTACGCAGATCAGCGCTCCATCAGCGACTGCGCGTCGGCGTGATCGACTGCATGATCCTCGCCGTCGCAGGAAGGTACGGCGTACCTCTGCTGACGCTGGATCGCGGTCAGGCGGCGCTGGCTCTGTCCCACGGCGTCAGCGCGCGCGTCCTCGAGGACTGAGCAGCCCGGCGTCCACTCACGCGGTAGACGCCGGCAGCACGGCCCTGAGGATGGCGCCTCCCGGGATACGGTCTCGACTCCACTCCAGGGCGCAGGACTCCAGGACGCGCGTGCCCAGGCCCGGTGCACCTGATGTCGCTTCCTGGCCGTTGTCCTGCACGATCAGGGTCGTGCGATCGCCCTCACATGACATGGCGGCGCTCACCTGGGTCGCACCACCGTGCCGGACGGCATTGGACACGGCCTCCGTCACGATCTCCAGCGCCATCTCACGGCATACGGGATCACCATCGAGGCGCTGCGCGCATGCACTGCGCGTCGTCACGTCGACTTCGCAGACTCCCTGCCATGAGCGCTGCAGGCGATCGACCCCATCGGCCCAGGTCGCTGCCACTTCGTCACCGTCCAGGACCTGAAGCAGTGACATGCGTAGCCTGGCGAGAATTCGATCCTGATCCTGGGGGCGCTCTCGCAGCTGCTCGATGGCTACCGCGATGCTGCCCTGCACCGGTCCGTGTAGCGCCCGCGCGAAGCGCGCCCCCTGGACCCACTGCAGCAAGCGCAAGCGTGCGACCCGCCAGATGAGCTGGCTATCTGCCTGCTCCAGGTCTGCCATCGTCTGGCGTAGCTCCTGGCTCACCGCGCGCGCGATCGCGAAGCCGACGCCGAACGCCACAAAAAGGATGGCGTTGCCGCGCATGATCGAGTAGGTGAGATCTCGTTCGGGTAGGAATAGGTGCGCCAGTTGCCCGACCGCAGCTCCGATGAGCGTGAGCACGACCACCATCGTGAGCGCCCGCAGGCCTACGACCCAGTGGCTGATCGCCACCATGAGCCGGTTGGCTAGCCACAGCATCGCAGCGCCGCTACCAAAGACCAGCACGGAGTAGCCGAGGGCGAGCCACCAGCCGAAGGCCAGCAGGATGGCAATGAATGCGATGACCACTGCCGCGACAGCCGTGGTGATCGGCAGTAGAGGAGCGCCGGACGTCGCTCGGTCCAGGACGGCCGAGGCACGCACTCGCTCAGGGGTGACTGCCCCAGGAGCACCAACCTCGATCTGCGATGCGAGTTCGTGACTCAGTGGTCGGATCACATCACGTGACCATGCCTGCAGCCGCCTTCCGGGATCTCCTCCCGAGAGCACCCTGTCGAGCTCCGTCCGCACGCGATCGATGACGGCTCGATCACGCTCGGCGATATCCGCGATGAGCCGATCGGCCGTCTCGGCCAGTTGCGCCTGGCGCATGGTCAACTGGGAGCGACGGTCCCGGTAGTCGCGCCAGCTCGCCACGATGATGGCGGTGGGGACCAAGAAGACGACGACGGCGACGATCCCGGCTAGGAGCCGAGTGCCGAGACGTGTGGTCTCCGGACCGAGGAACCACGTGTGGATCACGGCAGCCATCACGCCGCGCGAGAGGCCAGCGCCAACGAAGCACGTGAGGGTGAGGAGAGGTCGCGGGTGCTGCGCTGCGTGACGCAGCACGGTCAGTCGACACAGCCACAGGAAGCCCATCACGGCGGCCTGGGTGGCGGCGAGCAGCGCAAGTTGCTGCCACAGGGTCAGGCCGATGTCGAGGCTTCCCGTGAAGACGAGGAAAGTATTCATGAGAAGCGACGCCCAGAAGACCGGCCAACTCACGGCGGCTGGGCTGCCCAGCCGTCGCAGGATCGGGCCCAAACCGGTCACGGTCGCTCGGGGATACCCGCAACCGCGACGTATCGGCGTACCGCCTCGACGCGGGGATTCACCTCACCGCCGGAGTCGATCCCCATGGCCTTGAGGATGCCGGCGATCCATCGCTCGACGGTAGACCTGCCGGCGTCCTTACGTCGCGCGATAGCGTCATTGGTGTAGCCAAGGGCAAGCAGGCGGAGGATCTCTAGCTGATGCTCGGTCAGGTCCCCGAGTGGCCTCGTTGGGTCGGTGTCGTGACGCACGTCGCGCGGCTGATCGCGCAGCACCTGCTCGATTGCCTCGACGAGATAACTCGGATCGTGCACGAGGTCCTTGCGCACGAAACCACAATTGGGCGGGATGTCGCGCTCTGAGAGGCCCGCGGTGCGCAGATCAGGGTGACGCGTGAGGAAGAGCAGCGCGATATCGGGGCGTTCCTGCGACAGCATGAAGGCGAGGTCGGCGCCCGTGGGACCGGGGCCGAGCGAGATGTCGATGAGCACGCAGTCGGGATCGAAGTCCTTCACCATGAGGCGCGCATCCGGGACGTTCGTGACCGACTCGGTGACGAAGCCCTCCTGAGTGAGGACCTTCGTGAGCAGCGCGGTCGTCATCGGCTCGTCCTCGACCAGCAGCAGTCGGCGTGTGAAGGGCGAGGCGCCGGACACGACGGGGACCATGAGTCGAGGGTAGGGCTATCCCTCAGGGATTTATCTCGCAATGAGGGCGATCCCTCATGCAGGAGCAGCCGCCTTGCGCCAGGCCCAGACGAGAAGCGCAAGGCCCAGGACCGGTATCGCTGCGACGGCGCACAGCACGGCGTAGGAACTAAACGCAACGACGAGCCCGGCGACCGCTCCCCCGACTGCCCCGGCGACATTCATCACCAGGTCCGAAAGCCCCTGCACCGACGGACGCTGGACGGGCCCTACGTCGTCGACGAGCAGGGTCGATCCCGCGATGAGCGTGCACGACCAGCCGAGGCCGAGCAGAAAGAGGCCGATGCCGAGCAGGATCACCTGATCACCCGCGGCCAGGCCCGCGAGCACGCACGACACCAGCAGGATCGCGATGCCCGTGACGATGACGGGGATGCGGCCGAAACGGTCGACTCCCCAGCCGACCACCGGCGACAGCGCGTACATCCCGGCGACGTGCACGCTGATGACGAGTCCGATGAGCGTGAGCGTCACGTCGACATGCGCCATGTGGATCGGGGTCATCACCATGACCATGACCATCGCGACATGGCCGATGGCGATTGCGCTCATGCCGAGGAGCGCCCCGCGATTGCCGCGCAGGTGCGCGATGCCGTCGCGCAGCCGGGGCTTGGCGACCTCGCGCTTGGCCTCAGCATCAACCTTGGCCCGCATCTGGGCCGCGAGGATGTAGGGATCGGGTCGCAGGAAGAGGAGCAGCACCAGCACCGCGATGGCCAGCGTGAACGCTGTGATGACATAGGGACCAGCCAGCTCTGGCAGGCCGAGCGATAGCCCCAGCCAGCCTGCGGGCTGGAGGAGATTGGGCCCGAGCACCGCGCCGATGGTCGCCGCCCACACGACGTAGGAGAGCTGCCGGCCGCGCTTATCGT
>CAZLMT010000013.1:20366-21245 GCA_964560615.1 uncultured Actinomyces sp. | reverse complement strand
TAGCGCGCTTGGTAGCCCGATGCAGATGCCACGCCGACGAGGAGGCAGCCGAGCAAGACGAGCACGATGTTGAGCCAGAGCGCGCCCGCGATGACGACGAGTGCTCCGACCGCGCCCAGTCCGTAGCCGAGGGAAAGCGAAGCGCGACGACCCTTGGACAGGGCCACGCGTGCCAGCGGCAGGGCCAGCAGGGCGGCGCCAAGCACGCCGAAGGTCTGTGCGAGACCGGCGACGGCTTCGCTACCCGATACGGACGCGGCGATCAGCGACCCGGCCGCGACGGATCCGGCAATCGCGATGCCGCCGAAGACCTGGCTGATCGACAGCACACCGACGGTGCGGCGTTGGATCGCCGGGACGTCGAGATCAGGCGCGGTCGTGGTCATCGTGACGGACGCTAGACCATGGGTGTCAACGCAGGAGCGAGGGCACGTCGACGACCCCGCACACGGCCTCCCAGATCTCGCGCGTCTCGATGCCGGCCGCGATGGCCTGCTCCACGGTGCGGCCGTCGAGGGCGGACAGGCTGAAGTCACGCGCCCACGAGCGGGCGTAGTCGGGCCCGAAGAGGGCGTCCATCCGCTCCCAGAAGTCCGTTAACCGCATTGGGGCATCCTTCCCTACTTGTCGAGATGGTTGAGTGGCGCCTTGTGGCCCCGTACCGATGGGTACACGCGACATATGCCCCCACTCAACGACTGGGGCAGGATGGGCCGGTGCCCGACTTCTCCCCCGCGACCCGCGCGTGGTTCGAGGCGGCGTTCGCCGCTCCGACCCCGGCTCAGGCGCTCGCGTGGGAGTCGATCGGGGCGGGACGCGACTCCCTCGTCGTCGCACCCACCGGCTCGGGCAAGACCCTCGCGGCCTTCCTCTCGGCCA
>CAZLMT010000013.1:14787-20356 GCA_964560615.1 uncultured Actinomyces sp. | reverse complement strand
CGCGCGTCCTCTACATCTCACCGCTGAAGGCGCTCGCCGTCGACATCGAGCGCAATCTGCGCGCACCCCTCGCCGGAATCCAGCGCGAGTCGCAGCGACTTGGACTCGACGTGCCCGACATCCGCGTCGGCGTGCGCACCGGCGATACCCCTGCCGACGAACGACGGCGCATGACCGCCTCGCCCCCCGACATCCTCATCACGACACCGGAGTCGCTCTTCCTCCTGCTCACCTCGCAGGCGCGATCGATCCTCGGCGATGTGCGCACCGTCATCATCGACGAGGTGCACGCGCTCGCCGGCACCAAGCGCGGCGCGCACCTCGCGCTCAGCCTTGAGCGTCTCGACGCACTCAAGGACGGGCCGGTCCAGCGCATCGGCCTCTCCGCGACGGTCGAGCCGCACAGCGAAGTGGCGCGCTTCCTGCGGCCCCAGGGCGAGGTGGCGATCGTCGCTCCCCCGGCCGAGAAGGCCTGGGACCTCGCCGTAGTCGTTCCGGTCCCCGACATGACGGCCATGGGCGAGGAGCTCGACATCGACGGATCCGCCGCGGCCGATCCGCGACGTACCTCCATCTGGCCGCATGTCGAGGAGCGCGTCGTCGACCTGGTGTCGCAGGAGCGCTCGAGCATCGTCTTCGCCAACTCGCGCGGTCTCGCCGAGCGCCTCACCGGCCGCCTCAACGAGGTGGCAGCGGAACGCGGACTCGACCTACCCCTCGCACGCGCGCACCACGGATCGGTGAGCCGCGAGCAGCGCGCGATCATCGAAGAGGATCTCAAGGCCGCACGGCTTCCCGCGGTGGTCGCGACGTCGACGCTC
Source organism: uncultured Actinomyces sp. (assembly GCA_964560615.1). GTDB lineage: Bacteria > Actinomycetota > Actinomycetes > S36-B12 > S36-B12 > Mxb001. The sequence goes on along the minus strand of CAZLMT010000013.1, from coordinate 19,535 downwards.
GAACTCGGGATCGACATGGGTGCGGTCGACCTCGTCGTACAGGTCGAGTCACCCCCCTCTGTCGCGAGCGGGCTGCAGCGCGTGGGCCGCGCCGGCCACCAGGTGGGAGCGATCAGCCGGGGCGTGATCTTCCCGAAGTTCCGCGGCGACCTGCTGCAGGCGGCCGTCGTCGTCGAGCGCATGCGCGCGGGCGCGATCGAGCCCCTCGCCGTGCCGACCAACCCCCTCGACGTGCTCGCCCAGCAGGTCATCGCCATGGTCTCCATGGACACCTGGGACGTCGAGGAGCTCTACGACGTCGTACGCCGCGCCGCGCCGTACCGCGACCTGCCCCACGACGCCTACATCGCCGTACTCGACATGCTCTCGGGCAAGTACCCCGGCGACGACTTCGCCGAATTGAAGCCCCGCATCGTGTGGGACCGCGCTACCGGCGAGCTCACCGCGCGACCTGGCGCCCAGCGCCTCGCTGTGACGAGCGGTGGCACGATCCCGGACCGCGGCCTCTACGCGGTTTACCTCATCGGCACCACGTCACGCGTCGGCGAGCTCGACGAGGAGATGGTCTACGAGTCGCGCGTGGGCGATGTCTTCGCACTCGGTGCCACCTCGTGGCGGATCGAGGAGATCACGCCGGACCGCGTCTGGGTATCCCCCGCGCCCGGACAGCCGGCGAAACTGCCCTTCTGGCATGGCGACTCGGTCGGGCGCCCCATCGAGCTCGGCCGAGCCGTCGGAGAGTTCCTCCGCTCCGCGCGGGACCCCGACTCCACGCGGGCGCATCTCGACGAATCCGGCCTCGACGCGTGGGCGATGGACAATCTCATCTCCTACCTTGAGGAGCAGCGCGCCGCGACCGGCCGGCTGCCCGATGACCGCACCCTCGTCGTCGAGAGATTCCGTGACGAACTCGGCGACTGGCGCGTGGCCATCCACTCCCCCTTCGGCGCACGCGTGCACGCGCCGTGGGCGCTGGCGATCGGACAGCGACTGCTCGCCGAGCACGGCATCGAGCCACAGGTCATGCACTCCGACGACGGCATTGTCATCCGCCTGCCGGACACTCTGGATGAGACCAGCGTCTCCATCGCCGACATGCTCGCCATTGATCCCGAGGACATCGGCGAGATCGTGCAGCGCGAGGTGGGTGGCTCCGCGCTCTTCGCCGGACGCTTCCGCGAGTGCGCCGCGCGCGCCCTGCTGCTGCCGCGGCGCATGCCCGGCAAGCGCAGCCCGCTATGGCAGCAGCGCCAGCGCTCGGCGCATCTGCTCTCGGTCGCTTCGCGCTACCCGGATTTCCCCATCGTGCTCGAGGCGGTGCGTGAGTGCGTGCTCGATGTCTATGACGTCCCGGCCCTGCGCGACCTGCTCGCCCAGGTGCGCGACGGTCGCGTGAAGGTCGTCGATGTCGTCACCGAACAACCCTCGCCCTTTGCCCAGTCGCTGGTCTTCGGCTACGTCGCGGCCTTCCTCTACGAAGGCGACTCGCCCCTCGCCGAACGCCGCTCCGCCGCTCTCACTCTCGACGCCGACCTGCTCGGCCAGCTCCTCGGACCCACTCCCCTGCGCGACCTCCTCGACGCCGATGCGATCGAGGAGGTCGCCCGAGCAGTCGGCCGCTGGGAGCCCGCACCCCGCGACGCCGAGGACCTCGCCGACCTGCTGCGCGTGGTCGGGCCCCTGGACGCTGAAGCACGCGCAGCGCGCGGTATCGACGAGGCGTGGGCGGTGGATCTTGTCGACGCGCGACGTGCGATCTCGGTGCGCATCGCCGGGCGCGAGCACGCCGCCGCGATCGAGGACGCCGGTCGCTTGCGCGATGCCCTGGGTGTCGCCCTGCCCCCGGGCATCCCCGACGCCTTCCTCGAGATCGCGCCCGATCCGCTGGGTGACCTCACCGCGCGCTACGCGCGCACGCACGGGCCCTTCACCGCGACCGACCTCGCCGACGCGCTGGGCCTGGGCGTCTCGGTCGCCGAGCAGTCCCTGCGCCAGCTCGAGGTCGGTGGACGCGTCGTCTCCGGCGGCTTCCGACCCGGCACCGCGGGCACCGAGTGGTGCGATCGCGACGTACTGCGACGCATCCGTCGCCGAAGCGTCGCTGCACTGCGCGAGGACATGGAGCCGCTCCCCGCGGACACCCTGGTCGACTTCCTGCCCGCGTGGCAGGGCCTGACGGATCCCGCCACGGGCGTCGATGCCGTCTACGCCGCCATCGAGTCGCTCGCCGGCTGCCCACTCCCCGCGAGCCAGCTCGAGTCCGCGATCCTCGCCGCGCGCGTGCGCGACTACGCGCCCGCAATGCTCGACGAGCTCATCACCCGCGGCGAGATCGCCTGGTGGGGTGCGGGCGAGTTGCCCGGCGACGACGGCTGGGTGTGCTTCGCCCCCGCCGACCTCGCACCGCTCCTCGCGCCCGCACCCGAAGAGGTCGCGGACGAGCTCGAGCGACGCATCCTCGAACTGCTCGCGCAGCGCGGCGCGCGATTCCTCCGCGAGATCGCCGACGAGCTGTCGCGCGAGGCGCTCGTGCCCGAGATCGAGGTGGCACGCGCGCTCCGCCGGCTCGCCTGGACGGGTCATGTCACCAATGACACGTGGGAGCCCATGCGCCGGGGCACGCCCCGCAAGCCCACGCGCCCGCCGAGACTTCGCTCACGAGGCCGACGCCCCGCGCGTGAGCCACTCGGCGGCCGCTGGTCGCTGGTCGTCGCGCGTGACCCTTCCGAGACCGCTCGCCACCTCGCTGCCGTCGAAGGCCTCCTTCACCGCAATGGCATCGTCACGCGCGAGGCCGTGAGCTCCGCAGGCTTGCCCGGAGGATTCGCCGCGGCGTACCGCATCCTCAGCGCCATGGAAGAGGCCGGTCGCTGCCGACGCGTCTATGCCCTTGAAGGCCAGGGGGCCGCGCAATTCGCTCTCCCGGGCGCCCTCGACATGCTGCGCGCCCTTCACGCCGATGGACAGGCGCGCACGCTCGCGGCAGCCGACCCCGCGCAGCCGTACGGCGCGCTGCTGCCCTGGCCCGATGCGGCGACTCGCCCCAGTCGCACCGCAGGGTCGTGGATGACCCTGCGCGATCGCGCGCCCGTGCTCTACCTCGCCCGCGGGCGTCGCTCGCTCATCACCTGGGACACCGAGGCCGACGCGCTCACCGATGCGGCTCGGTCGCTGGCACACGCCCTTCGGGGCCAGTCGGTCACCGTGCAGCGCATCAACGGTGTCGAGGTCGCGGAAATCCCCGCCGATGACGTGCGCCTTGCCGCGCTCTCCGCCGCAGGTTTCGCCCGCACACCGAGCGGCCTGCGCCTGCGGACCTGACGCTCACACCTATGCTCAGGTCATGCGACTACCGGGGCGGACCGACTACGCCCTGCGCGCTGCCCTCGAGCTTGCGGCCTCGCCCGAAGGCCCCGTGACCACGGACGAGTTGTCGCATCGCCAGAGCATCCCGACGTCCTATCTCGGTGCGATCCTCGCCGAGCTGCGCAAGGCCGGCATCGTGCGCGCACGGCGCGGGCCCGAGGGCGGCTGGACCCTCGCCCGCCCGGCGGCCGAGATCTCCCTCGCCGACGTCATCCGGGCAATCGACGGCGCGCTCACCAATGTCGCCGGCGCCCGGCCCGAGGACCTCCACTACTCCGGCGCGGCGGCCGGCCTCCCCCAGGTGCTGGTCGCCCTGCGCGCAGCCGAACGCCAGATCCTTGAGGCCGTGAGCCTCGCCGACGTCGTGGAGGAGCACCTGCCCGCACGCGTGCGCAAGCTGACCGACAACCCAGCCGCCTGGCACTGACGCCACGACACGGCCCTCGCCCTGACAGCCCCGGGCCGCCTCACCGTGCTATTGTCACGTATCACAGGTGACAATAGGGTCCATCCCCGGGCCCCGGAGTGACGGAGACCCATGACCGGCCTGATCTTCATCGCGCTCGCCGGCTTCGGCGCATCCTTCATCGACGGTGCACTCGGCATGGGCTTCGGGGTCACCTCGACCACCCTGCTCCTGGCCGTGGGCCTCACCCCCGCGCTTGCGTCGGCATCTGTCCACCTCGCCAAGCTCGGCACCGCTGCCGCCTCAGGGGCGTCCCACGCCCGCTTCGGCAACGTCGACTGGGCCGGCGTGCGGCGCATCGGACTGCCTGGCGCCGTTGGCGCGTTTGTCGGCGCCACCGTGCTGTCGAACCTCTCCACCAAGGCGGCGCTGCCCTTCACCGGGACCCTGCTCTTCGTCCTCGGCGTCTACATCGTCATCCGCTTCGTCATGGGCCGTGCACCTCGCCGCAAGCCGGGGACTCCGGGCAACCGCCTGATGATCCCGCTCGGTCTCGTCGGTGGATTTGTCGACGCGACAGGTGGCGGCGGCTGGGGGCCGGTGACCACGCCCACGCTCCTTGCTGATGGGCGCCTGACCCCGGCACGCGTCGTGGGCACGGTCAACACTGCCGAGTTCATCGTCGCGCTGGCCGCCAGCCTGGGCTTCCTCGTCGGCCTGGGCACCGCCGGCATCGACCTCGGGATCGTCCTGGCGCTGCTCATCGGCGGCGTCATCGCCGCGCCTTTCGCGGCCTGGCTGGTGCGCTTCCTCAACGCGCGCATCCTCGGTGTCGTGGTGGGCTGCTTCATCCTGCTGCTCAATGCCCGACTCATCCTCGGCGCCCTTGAGGCACCACCAGCGGCGTGGTGGACGGCCTACGCCGTGCTCTTCACCGTGAGCGCCATCGCCATCACCTACGTCGTGCGCCTCGTAC
>CAZLMT010000013.1:1788-14777 GCA_964560615.1 uncultured Actinomyces sp. | reverse complement strand
GAGGGGACGCCCTCACCCGAGACCTCGGAGCAGGGTCCAGAATCGGTGCATGCCTGAGGAGACACCGTCTGGCTGGCTGCGCGCCGGCTTGATGACTGCCTCGCGGGCCAGGAGCTCACCGCAGCGGACCTGCGTGTGCCCGCCCTTGCCACCGTCGACCTGAGTGGGCGCACCGTCACCTCGGTGCGCCCCTACGGTAAGCACCTGCTCTTCCGCCTGGACGACGGCATCTGCTTGCACACGCACTTCCGCATGGACGGCTCATGGCACCTCTACCGCCAGGGCCGCACCTGGCACGGCGGTCCCGAGTGGCAGGTGCGCGCGGTACTTGAGACATCCGACTGGCAGGCCGTGGGCTACCGACTGCCCGTCGTGGAGCTCCTCGACGCACGCGGCGTCGAGGCCCTGCTCGGACGCCTCGGCCCCGACATCCTCGACGACGACGTCGATCTCGACTACGTCGTCGACCGTCTGCGGGAGCAGGGGGATCGAGCCATCGGCGACTCGCTGCTCGACCAATCGGTCGTCGCTGGCTTCGGCCTCATCTATGTGAGCGAGACGCTCTTCCTCAGGGGGATACCGCCACAGGCTCCCATCGCCTCGATCACCGACCTGCGCGCCCTGGTTGAGACGGGTCGCACCCTCATGCGGGCGAATCGGGCCCGCGGCGCACAGGCCTCCACCGGCAGCCTGCGCGATCAGCACTACGTCTACGGCCGGGCGGGGAGGGCGTGCCTGCGCTGCGGAACGCGCATCACCTACGCGAAGCAGCGCAGCGGGTCATATGAGCGGGACGCCTACTGGTGCCCGCATTGCCAGCCCGCACCTGATTGACTGGCGACTTGCGTCAGGCGACACGCCGTAGGCGGGTGCGACAACCCGCCACTCAACGAACTTCAGGCGGCGCGGATGACGGGCGCGTCCTCGTGGACGGCGATGTCGTGTGCGACGCTCGCGAGCACCCTCGAAAGCGGCACTCCGAGAGCGCCGGAGATTGCGAGCAGCATCTCTGACGAGGCCTCCTTCTCGCCGCGCTCCACCTCGGAGAGGTAACCCAGGGACACGGACGCGGACGCGGAGACGTCTCTCAAGGTTCGACCCTGGAGCAGCCGGACGCGGCGCAACTCAGCACCGAGGACCTCACGAAGCATGATCACAACTCCACGCTACTCGCACTGGCCGACGATCGCCCGTCGTCAGGCGGTCCCGGCGAGGACACGGCCCAGCAGACCGAGAGCGGCCTCGACCGCGCCACGGCGGACCCCCTCACGATTGGACCCCTCGCAGGCAAAGCCCACGACCACCTCGCCCTCAGGTCCCGCCACCGCGACGAAGCCGCGCCCCGGGGGCACCGGGCCCGTCATCGCTCCGCCGGGATCGGGGTCGGGGCCGGCCGAACCCGTGGTCGAGATGGCGAAGTCGCTGCCGAGCAGGCGGCGCACACCGACTGCCATCTGAGCGGCCACCGCCGGGTCCACCGCCCCCTGACGCTCGAGCAGACTCGGGTCCACCCCGAGCACCTCCGCCTTGACCGACACGGCGTAGGACACCACGCCACCGCGTACGACCGCGGACGCTCCCGGCACCGACGTGAGCGCTGCGCAGACCAGGCCTCCGGTGAGGCTCTCCGCCGTCGCCACGGTCGCGCCACGCGCGACGAGTGCGGAGATGAGGGAGGCCGCCTCGGAGCTCATCGCTGCGCCCTCGACATGCGCCACGCCCGCATGGCGTAGTCGATACCCGTCACGATGGTGAGGACGACCGCGATGCCCATGGTGATGAAGCGCACCGGATCGGCCCACTCGCCGAGCGGTGCAAGATATAGCGCGATCGCGATCACCTGGGCGACGGTCTTGGCCTTGCCACCGCGCGAAGCCGGGATGACTCCGTGCCGGATGACTACGAAGCGAAGGACGGTCACCGCGATCTCGCGCCCCAGGATGATGATGGTGACCCACCAGGGCAGCGCACCCAGGATCGATAGACCGATGAGGGCGACGCCAGTAAGGGCCTTGTCCGCCACTGGGTCAGCGATCTTGCCCAGCGTCGTGACCGTGCCGCTCCGCCGGGCGATCTCGCCATCGGCGAGATCCGTGAGAGCGGCAATAACGAAGACAGCGGTCGCTGCCCAGCGAAGCGCAGAATCCGCGCCATCGTCGGCCAGCAGGAGCACGGCGAGGACCGGCACGAGCAGCAGTCGGATGAGCGTGAGGAAGTTGGGCAGCGTGGCCCATCGGGAGGTGCCCACGGGGTCTCCGGCGTGGTCGGGGACTCCGAGCAGCGGTTCCTCTGCCCCTCCCTGTCTCATCGGGGCTCTGCCACGAGGTCGAACCCCTCCACATCAACCACGGTGGCGCGGACAACCTCGCCCACGGCATACGACGCATCGATGAGCGTGGCGGCATCGTCGGGCCCCTGATGAGCGGCCCGCGCCAGACCGGGCTCCTCGACGAGTAGCTCGACCTCCTCGCCCACCCGCTCCTGCGCACGCTCGAGCATCAGCTCGTCGACGAGTTGCGCCATGCGCGCCACCCTGCGGTCTACTTCCTCCACGGGCAGGTGGCCATCCATGCCCGCGGCCTCGGTGCCCTCCTCATCGGAGTAGCCGAAGACGCCAACCGCGTCGAGGCGGCCCGCCTCGAGAAAGGCAGCGAGCTCGTCGAAGTCCTCCTCGGTCTCGCCGGGGAAGCCGACGATGACATTGGTGCGTACGCCGGCCCGCGGATCACGTGCGCGGATGGCTTCGAGCAGTCCCAGGAAGTCCTCGGAGCCACCGAAGCGACGCATGCGGCGCAGCACGCGCGGGCTCGCATGCTGGAAGGACAGGTCGAAGTAGGGAGCGACACCGGCGGTGCCCGCGATGACATCGACCAGGCCCGGCCGCATCTCAGCGGGCTGCAGGTAGTTGACGCGCAGCCGCAGGATCCCCGGCACTCGGGCCAGGGCGGGCAGGAGGCCCTCGAGCATGCGGATGTCGCCCAGATCCTTGCCGTAGGACGTGGAGTTCTCGCTCACGAGGACGATCTCGCGCACGCCTGCGTCGGCGAGGTCGGCGACCTCTCCCATGACCTGCTCCGGACGTCGGCTCACGAACGAGCCGCGGAAGGACGGGATGGCGCAGAAGGTGCAGCGCCGGTCGCAGCCGGACGCGAGCTTCACCGACATCACCGGGCCGCTCACCGCGCGCTGCAGCCCCGCATGACCGGGTGCCGACTCCGAGCCGGCCCGCTCAGCCGGAGCCAGCGGGAGTAGGCGTCGACGGTCGGCGGGCACGTGTGCCTCGAGGCTCTCGCCAGCGGCCACGCGGCGTACCCGGTCGGCGATGTCGGGGTAGTCGTCGAAGCTGAGCACGGCCGCGGCCTCGGGCAGCGACTCCGCGAGCTCGTGCCCGTACCTCTCGGCGAGGCAGCCGGTGACGACGACCCGAGCACCCGTGTCGGTGGCTGCCAGGATGGCATCGATGGAATCCTTCTTGGCGGAGGCGACGAAACCGCACGTATTGACGAGGAGGACATCGACCTCGTCGGGCTCCGCGGACACGGTGAGGCCGTCTGCCGCGAGCCGGGCCTCCAACTCGTCGGCGTCGACGTCATTGCGCGCACAGCCGAGGCGCAGGATGCCGACGCGGGGATTCACCCCCTCAGGGTAGAGACTCCGAACGGAGCCTCAGGGCGCGGGAGGTCGGAGGAGGGTGGGCACCTCGTCGTAAGCAGCAAGCAGGCAAGCCGGATCGATATCGAGGACTCCCGCGATGACGCGCAGATGACCTCGGGCGTAGACATCCCCACCGGTGTCGGAGAAGTCGTCTGCCTGCATCTGCTCCAGCAGGCTGGCGCGCAGCCGTGTGGACCGCGCGAGGTCGTCCAAGGTGAGTCCACCCCGACGCAGAGCATCGATGATCATTGCCCCTGGCGTGGGCTGAATGGGCTCGGACACGCGCCCAGGCTAGAGGCATATTCAGTGAAGTGCGCTGTGCGAATGTGCAGGCCCGTGTCCCCGCTTTAGTGGACGACTTCGGGAGATGAGTGTGGACAGCGGCTCGTGCAGGCGACTAAGCCCCGCCGCGCACATCCATGAGGAAGCCGGGAAGATCATCGGGCTTGAGCAGTACCTCGCGCGCCTTCGAGCCCTCGCTCGGACCCACCACGCCGCGGGACTCGAGCAAGTCCATGAGGCGTCCGGCCTTCGCGAAGCCCACCCGCAGCTTGCGCTGAAGCATCGATGTCGACCCGAACTGCGTCGTGATGACGAGTTCGGCGGCCTGGCACAGCAGGTCGAGGTCGTCGCCGATCTCCTCGTCGATCTGACGCGCAGCCGCAGCCGGACTCGTGACGTCCTCGCGATAATCAGGGTCCATCTGCTCGCGCACGAAGCGCACCACCGAGCGGATCTCACTCTCGGAGACGAAGGCACCCTGGATGCGCTGAGCCTTGCTTGCCCCCATGGGCAGGAAGAGCCCGTCGCCCTGGCCGACGAGCTTCTCCGCACCGGGCTGGTCGAGGATGACGCGGCTGTCGGCGAGTGACGAGGTGGCGAAGGCAAGTCGGCTGGGCACATTGGCCTTGATGAGACCCGTGACCACGTCGACACTGGGCCGCTGCGTGGCCAGGACGAGGTGGATTCCCGCGGCGCGTGCCAGCTGCGTGATGCGCACGACCGAGTCCTCGACATCGCGCGGCGCGACCATCATGAGGTCGGCAAGCTCATCGACGATGACGAGGAGGTACGGGTAGGGCCTCAGGACGCGCTCACTGCCGAGTGGCGGCGTGAGCTTGCCCGTGCGCACGGCCTTGTTGAAGTCGTCAATGTGGCGGAAGCCGAAGTGAGCGAGGTCGTCGTAGCGCGCGTCCATCTCCTTGACGACCCACTGGAGAGCATCCGCTGCCTTCTTGGGATTGGTGATGATCGGCGTGATGAGGTGCGGGATTCCTTCGTAGGCGGTGAGCTCGACGCGCTTGGGATCCACGAGGATCATGCGGACTTCGTCGGGAGTGGCGCGCATGAGAATCGAGGTGATGAGCGAGTTGATGCAGCTCGACTTGCCGGCACCCGTGGCACCTGCGACGAGCAGATGGGGCATCTTGGCGAGGTTGGCGACGACGAAGCCCCCCTCCACGTCCTTGCCGAGCGCAACCGTCATCGGATGGTGCTCATCCACCGCGGTGCTCGAGCGCAGCACGTCGCCGAGGCTCACGAGCTCTCGGTCGGTGTTGGGGATCTCGATGCCGATGGCACTCTTGCCCGGGATGGGGCTCAGGATGCGCACCTCGGGACTCGCCACGGCGTAGGCGATATTGCGACTGAGGGCGGTCACTCGCTCGACCTTGACACTCGGCCCGAGCTCGATCTCGTAGCGCGTGACGGTCGGTCCGCGCGTGAAACCCGTCACGCGCGCATCGATGGCGAATTCCTCGAGCACCTGGGTGAGGGAGGCGACCACGGCATCATTGGCCTTGGTGCGCGCACGCGGCGCAGGCCCACCCTTGAGAGTGCTGGCGTTGGGCAGACGGTAGTCGATCGCGCGATCCAGGGGCAGTTGCTCGGAGGGGCCAGCGGGCGGCGCAGGCTTCGGCGCTGGCGTGGGGGGTGTGTCGGCCGAGACGATCGGAATCTCGCTGGTCTCATCGCGGGGGGTGACGACCGGGGCCGCCGTGTCGAATCGGGCCGCATCTGCGATGTCGCGCGCGGCACTCGCCAGGCCGAGCGCGGGACCCGCGGGCTCGGCCGCGGACACGAGGAACTCCGCCTCGGCCTCACGATCGATCGCTGCACCGCCGAACTCGATCGCTTCCGGGACACCGCCGTCCACGTCGACGATGAAGCCATCCACCTCGTCGGCGGCGTAGGAGTCGAGCTCCACCTCAACGCCGCGACCTCCCGATCCCGGGCGCAGCACATGGGACAAGGCCTTCCCCAGCGTCTGCGGGACAGCCATGAGCGGTGTCGCGGTGAGCACGAGGATGCCGAAGAGGGCCAGCAGCGCGAGGAGTACGCCTGCGACCACGGGACCCAGGGCCGCCGCCACCGGAGCCGTGGTGACCCACCCGGTGATGCCCGTGCCAGACGCGAGTGCCTCGAACCCATCGCTGGGCGTCGGCAGCCCCTGGACGATGTGCCACAAGCCCGCCGCGGCAAGCAACAAAGCGAGTCCGCCGACGAGCAGTCGGCCATTGGTGACGTGATCCTCAGGATGACGCAGGGTCCGCCATCCGATAGCGAGCAGGAGCACGGGCACGGCAATGTCGAAGGCACCCAACAGGTACGCCGAGACGGTGCCCAGACCTGCCGTGAACCAGCCGTCGACTCCGAACCACACCGCCGCAGCCACGATCACCGCGAGCGCAATGAAGAGGCCATCTCGACGATGGACGTCGTCGAGGTCGCGGGCACCGTGGCCTACACGTCGGGCCGCTCCCCCGATCGCGTGGGCAATCCCGAGCCACAGTGCCTTCAGGGCGCGACCGAATCCGGCCACGGCCTTGGCCACCGGCCCCGGGCCGCTTCGGGTCGACGGGCGCCGAGTGGGGGCGCGCCGCGGGGCGGGCTTGCGCGATGCCGGCTTGCTCGATGCCGGCCGTGAAGACTTGGACGCAGTCGATCGCGACGGGGTGCGGGTCGAGGCGCTGCCCTTGGCTGGCTTCCTCGTGGAAGAGGTGCCTGAGGTGCGGCTGCGCGTGGGCGCGCTAGATCGACTCGCCATTCCCCGAGAGTACCCGTGAGTAGCAGGAATCCCTGGCGTCACAGGCGTCACGCGTGTCGTGGACGCGGGCGGGTCTAGGCCTCCACCACGACGGGGATGATCATCGGACGGCGCCGATGGGTCTGGGCGACCCACCTGCCGACCACGCGCCGGACCCGTTGCTGGAGCTGATGGGCATCGACCACACCGTCGGCCAGCGCACGCTCGAGCTCGACCCGGACCTCGTCACGCACGGGCTTGAGCACCTCGGGATCCTCGTGGAAGCCGCGGGCCTCGATCTCGGGACCGGCGACGACCTTGCCGCCCGTGATGTCAACCGCCGCGAAGATCGAGATGAAGCCCTCGTTGCCGAGCACGCGCCGATCGGTGAGCGCCGCCTCGGTGATGTCGCCCACGCTTGCACCATCGACAAAGACGTAGCCCACGGGCACCGCACCGACAATCCTGGCTACGCCGTCCTGCAGATCGACCACCACGCCGTCCTCGGCGAGCACGATGCGCTCGCGAGGCACGCCCGTCTTCTCCGCCAGCGCCGCATTGGCACGAAGGTGACGCCACTCGCCATGCACCGGCATGACATTGCGCGGCTTGACGATGTTGTACGTGTAGAGAAGTTCGCCGGCCGAGCAGTGGCCGGAGACATGCACGAGCGCATTGCCCTTGTGCACGACCGCAGCACCGCTGCGCGTGAGGCCATTGATGACTCGATTGACGGCATTTTCGTTGCCCGGGATCAGCGAGGAGGCCAGCACGATGGTGTCATCGGGACCCGCCTTGATCTGGTGATCGTTGTTGGCGATGCGTGACAGGACCGCCATGGGCTCGCCCTGGGAACCCGTGCACACCAGGACGACCTGGTCATCGGGCAGCTCGGCGAGCTGGTCGACCGACACGAGCACTCCCCCGGGGACCGTGAGATAGCCCAGATCGCGCGCGACCCCCATGTTGCGCACCATGGAGCGCCCGACGAAAGCGACCTTGCGACCGTGCTCTGCGGCGGCGTCGATGATCTGCTGGATCCGATGCACGTGGGAGGCGAAGGACGCGACGATCACACGACCTCGCGCACGGTCGAAGACCTTGTCGAGCACGGGAGCGATGTCACGCTCACTCGGGATGAAGCCCGGCACCTCCGCATTGGTGGAGTCCACGAGGAAGAGGTCCACTCCCTCATCGCCGAGCCGAGCGAAGCCATTGAGATCTGTCAGCCTGCCGTCGAGTGGCAACTGATCCATCTTGAAGTCGCCCGTGTGAAGAACGAGGCCAGCCGGGGTGCGGATGGCCACCGCCAGGGCGTCGGGGATCGAGTGGTTGACAGCGAGGAACTCCAGGTCGAACGGGCCGATGTCGAGCCGCTCCCCCTCCGTGACGACGTGCACCACGGGCTTGATGCGCGCCTCCCGCAACTTCGCCTCAACGAACGCGAGCGTGAGCCTCGAGCCGTAGAGCGGGATATCCGCCCGCTGGCGCAGGAGGAAGGGAAGCGCTCCGATGTGGTCCTCGTGACCATGCGTGAGGACGATGGCATCGACGTCGTCGAGCCGGTCCTCGATGTAGGAGAAGTCCGGGAGGATCAGGTCGATGCCGGGCTGGGACTCCTCGGGGAAGAGCACGCCGCAGTCGACGATGAGCAGGCGACCGGCGTACTCGAAGACGGTCATGTTGCGACCGATCTCGCCCAGGCCGCCGAGCGCGACGACGCGCATCGCCCCCTCGGGAAGGGGCGGCGGGGTGGGCAACTCAGGGTGAGCGTGGCTCATGACAGGTCCACTCCGCCTTCGCGCAGGTCACGCTCGAGTTGCCCGATCTGGTCCGCGGTCGCGTCGACAAGGGGCGAGCGCACGGGGCCGGCCGGCAAGCCCTGCAGTCGCAATGCGGCCTTGGTGAGGATGACGCCCTGCGTGCGGAAGATGCCGGCGTAGACGGGCAGCAGCGCACGGTTGATGGCGATCGCGCCGCACACATCACCGGAGTGGAAGGCCTCACCCATCGCACGAATGCGATCCGCGACGAGATGGCCCACCACCGAGATGAAGCCGTTGGCGCCGACCGAGAGCAGCGGGAGGTTGAGGATGTCGTCACCGGAGTACCAGCCCAGATCGCAGCGCGCCATGGCCCACTGGGCTGCCTCGAGGTCCCCCCTGGCGTCCTTATTGGCCACGATCCGCGGATGCTCAGCGAGGCGCACGAGGGTGTCGACCTCGATCGCCACGCCGGTGCGCTTGGGGATGTCATAGGTCACGACGGGCAGCTCCGTGGCATCCGCCACGGTGCGGAAATGGTGGAGCAGGCCCTCTTGCGGGGGGCGGCTGTAGTACGGCGTCACGACGAGGAGGCCATCAGCGCCAGCAGCGGCAGCCTCGCGCGCCAGGTGCACCGAATGCGCCGTGTCGTACGTGCCGACGCCCGCGATGACACGGGCGCGGTCACCGACAGCCTCCTTGACTGCGCGGATGATCGTGGCCTTTTCGTCATCAGTGGTCGTCGGAGACTCGCCCGTCGTGCCGTTGACCACGAGGCCGTCGTTGCCGAGGTCATCGACGAGGTGCTCCGCAAGTCGCTGCGTGCCGGCGACATCCAGTGAGCCATCGCCGGCAAAGGGGGTCGCCATCGCCGTGAGCACGACCCCGATGGGTCCGGTGGCGGGCACGGGCATGGCGACAGGCTACCGCTACGGCGCCACGCGGCCGCTGGCCACGAAGGCCTCGTGCGTGATGGGCATGAGCGCGGCCCACTGCGACTCCATGAGGTCGGCGACCATCTCGATCTCGCGCTGCGGGAACGACGGGAAGTGGCTCTCGGGGTGCTTGGTGCGCAGCGAGAGGAAATTCATCAGCGCCCGGGCATTCATGGTCACGTACATCGAGGAGTAGGTGCCCACGGGCAGGACGATCCGAGCCACCTCCCGAGCCACCCCGGCGGCGAGCATCTCCTGGTACGCCGCATAGGCGGCGCGGCATGAGGCCTCCGTCTGCTCGACGACCAGGGCGTGCTGCTCGGCCGTCCCCTCGACGAACTCATACGCTCCGGGCTTGCCCTGCTGCACCAGTCGACGCTCGGGACCGGGGACGTAGAAGACAGGGCGCAGCTCGCGGTAGCGACCGCTCTCTTCGTTGTACGACGCAATGCGGTGACGCATGAACTCGCGGAAGACGAAGATCGGAGCAGAGATGAAGTAGGTGAGCGAGGTGTGCTCGAAGGGCGTGCCGTGGCGATCGCGCATGAGGTAGTTGATGAGACCCCGCGCTGCCGCGGCATCCCCATCGACGTCATCGAGCGACTGCTCGCCCTTGGTCGACACCCGAGCGGCCCAGATGACGTCCGAGTCGCGTGCGGTGGCCTTGACGAGCTCCACGGTCACATCGCTGCGGAACTCGATCGCTTCTGACTCGGACACCTGACCTCCCGCATCGGACCCTACCCATGCCGAGTCCCCGCGTCGGTGGTAGGCAGGAGGCATGTCGCAGTCACCCCCTGACTCCGTGCGCCTCGCCCGCACCTCCGATGTCGACGACGTGGCGCGCGCGCAGGTGGCCGCCTGGCGCTCGGCGTACGCCGGGGTGCTTCCCGAGGAGGTGCTCCAGGGACTCGACGCCGACGAAATCGCGTGGGAGTGGGGTCGAGCACTCCTGCAGCCAGGCCCTCACCGCCTGCTGGTCGCGCTCGACGCCGACTCCGGCGTCGTGGGTGCCGCCGCGGTCGGGCCCGCTGGCGACCCCGATGCCGCAGGATCCGGTGAGATCAGCCTCCTCGTCGTGGACCCGGCGCACTGGGGGCAGGGACATGGCTCACGACTCCTCCAGGCGAGCGTCGATCACCTCATCGCGGGCGGACACCGCGAGGCCGTCACCTGGGTGCCCCTGGCGGATGAGGCGCGACGTGGATTCCTGCAGTCCGCCGGATGGGGGCCGGACACGGCGTATCGCGATCGCGAGATCGGCGACAGCCTGCTCCGAGAGGTGCGCCTCGTCACGATCATTGCCGACGAGGACGGGTCCGACGGCTCCTAAAGCCTGGATCGGCAGCAAGCCATGACCGGCAGCGAGGGCCGTCATCGGCAGGTCGGGCCCTATGGCTTGGCAGCCCCCCCGAAGCTGCCAAGCACTACATTGGACCGGACTCTGACCCACCCTGGCAAGGACATGGCCGTGGCGAATCCTCGTCGCCTCCGGTCACGACGTCTCGCCGAAGAGAACACCGGGATTGAGCAGCCCCTCCGGATCGACGGCACGCTTCGCGGCACTCAGCATCGACATCCCGACGGGGCCGACCTCCTGCGATAGCCAGGGGGCGTGGTCGCGGCCCACGGCGTGGTGGTGGGTGATGGTGGCGCCCGCCGCCATGAGCGCATCGGACGTCGCCGACTTCGCGCGCTGCCACTGCGCCACGGGATCCTGGCGGTCCGCCACGGCGATCACGGTGGTGTAGAGCGATGCACCCGTCTCGTAGGAGTGGGACAGGTGCGACATGACGTAGGGTCCGGGCCTCGGCCGCAGCGCCTCCCGCAGCGCGGCGGTGACGTCGGCGTGCAACTCGAGGTAGCCCGACCAGTGCGTCGCCGTCTCGAGGGTCTCGACGAGGTAGCCCGCATCCATCAGCGCGTCACGCAGGTGGGGTCCGTCGAAGCGGTGGCGCCGCCATGATTCCCCGGGGCCATGGCCCAGCGACACGGCTCCGTGGCGGCGGAGCGCCCGCCACGTGGCTGCGCGACGAGCGCGCACCAGATCGCGGTCGGTGCCCTCCCAGCCCAGGATCGCCAGCGATGCGGTGGAGAGGTCCACCCCGCGCGCGCGGAGGTACCGCTCGAGAGCGGCGCGCGCGAGTCCCTGGGGGCCCGACATGAGCAGTGTCGTGGTCGTCTCGGCTTCATCGGACAGGCGCATGACGTCGGCGGTCGCGCGCGACTGCGCCGCATCGCGGAATGCCTCGACCCCGGCCGCGAACCCGGGGAGGACAAGCGCGTCGTAGACCCGGTGCTCCGGGAGGCGACGCACACGCAGTCCGACCCGGGTGATGACGCCGAAGGCGCCCTCGCTGCCCAGCAGGAGCCCGAGCAGGTCCGGCCCCGCCGCGGTGGAAGGTGCTCTGCCGAGCTCCAGCGTGCCCTCAGGGGTCGCGACGAGCAGGGACTCGACCATGTCGTCACTGCGGCCGTAGCCGGTCGATGCCTGGCCCGCCGACCGCGTCGCGGCGTACCCGCCGATCGTCGCGCGCTCGAACGACTGCGGGAGATGCCCCAGCGTGAATCCCCGCGCCTGGAGAAGAGCCTCGAGGACGGGCCCGGTCACGCCCGGTCCCACGCTCGCCAGTCCGGAGACTTCGTCGAGGTGCAGCAGGCGGCCGAGCCGGACCAACTCGATCGCGATGCGGGGCGTCTCGCTGCGCAGGCCTCCGACGACCGACGTGCCGCCTCCCACAGGCACAACGGCCACACCATGGTCACGTGCGACCGCGAGGACGCCCATGACCTCGTCATGACTTGCCGGGCGGACCACGACGTCGGGGACGTCGTCGACGACCCCGGATCGGCGCCGCGCATAGTCGATGAACGCCGCACCGCCCGTGGCCGCGAGCCGCTCGGCGCGCGCGTCGCTCACATGGCCATCGCCGACCACTGCGCGCAGCGCCTGGACCGCACCGGAGCCGATCCGTGACGGTGGCACCTGCCACGAGTCCGGGTCGGCCGCCGGCCACGGCTGGGCGACACCCACCTGGCGGGCGAGGTAGTCGCGGATCCGAGGCGAGAGCTCGGGGGCATCCGAGGGTCCGCCCCAGCGGGCGATCCTTTCCTCTGCGGCAGGCACGGCCTCAGTCTGGCATCGACGACCGGGCAGACTGTGCCCGTGCCCGTCCCCTCCGCTGATCTCGACGCCCAGCGGCGGCTCCAGGAGATCGACCTTCTGCTCGGCGGCCACGTCCCGGACCTCCTTGTCATCGGGGGTGGCATCACCGGGTGCGGCGTGGCCCTGGACGCAGCGAGCCGGGGCCTCGACGTCGTCCTCGTCGAGGCTCACGACCTGGCGTTCGGCACCTCGCGGTGGTCGAGCAAGCTCGTGCACGGCGGCCTGCGCTACCTCGCCCATGGGGACGTCGCGGTCGCTTGGGAGAGCGCCGTGGAGCGGTCACGACTCATGACGACAATCGCACCGCATCTCACGCGTGCGCTGCCGCATGTGATGCCCCTCGACAGCGACCCCAAGCAGCGGACACTCGTGCGCGCAGGCCTGCGCGCCGCGGACCTGCTGCGCTCCGCCGCCCTGTTCGCCTGCGACGGGATCGACGCCCTGGC
>CAZLMT010000013.1:0-1778 GCA_964560615.1 uncultured Actinomyces sp. | reverse complement strand
GTACGCCGCGCAGCGTCCTGCCACGGCCGCGGACCATCACCGCCGCCGAGGCGAGACGACTGGTGCCAGCACTCGGCGCCACCGGGCTCACCGGCGCCACGGTGCACTGGGACGGCCAGCTGGTCGATGATGCGCGCCTCACCGTCGCTGTCGCGCGTACCGCGGCCCGCTACGGCGCGCGCATCATCACGCGGGCATCCGCCTCGCAGGTGACGGGCGCGGGCGCGCGCATCCGCACCCGTGAGGGCGCGGAGTGGGACCTGAGTGCGAAGCACGTCATCGTGGCCGCGGGCGTGTGGACGCAGGACCTCGATCCGCGGACGCCGCTCACCACCTCGCGCGGCTCTCACGTGCTCCTGCGGCCCGAGGCCCTCGGGTTTCCCCGCGCTGCGCTCACCGTCCCCGTGAGCGGCGAACGAGGTCGCTACGTCTTCGCCCTGCCCACCCTCGACGGTCCTGTCATCGCCGGGATCACCGATGAGCCCGTGCCCGGCCCCATCGCCGACGTGCCGCACGCGCCGCAGGGCGATGTCGCCTGGATCCTCGACCACCTCTCCACGGCACTCGAGCGACCCCTGGACGCCAGCGATGTGCTGGGGACCTACGCCGGCCTCCGCCCGCTCGTCGGCACCCCCGGCTCCCACAGCACAGCCGACATCTCCCGGCGCCACCTTGTCGAGCGTCGCCCCGAGGGCCACGTGGTGATCACGGGCGGCAAGCTCACCACCTACCGGCGGATGGCGCAGGACGCCGTCGACGCACTCCCGATCCCGCAGGCCGCGTGCCGCACCACGACACTGCCCCTTGTCGGAGCGCCTTCGTCGACATCGCGTGATGCGACGTCTCCATCTGTGCCCCGGCGATTGGTCCAGCGATACGGATCGGAAGCGAGCCGGGTCGCGGCCTATGCGGAGCGCGCACCCAGCCTTCTGGACCCACTCGCCCCGGGCGTGCCCGTCCTCGGTGTGGAAGTGGTGCACGCGGTCGCATGCGAGGGCGCTCTCGACACAGACGACGTGGTGGAACGCCGCACGCGCATCTCGCTCATCGCGGGCGATGCCGATCGAGTGCGTGATCGCGTCACGGAGATCATCGAGGCTGCCCGGTGACAAAGGAACAACGCCGCGCGATCGTCGGGGATGCCCTCGCGCTGGGGCTGGGCACCGGGTTCTACGCGATCTCCTTCGGCGCACTTGCCGTCGCGGCGGGACTGAGTGCATGGCAGGCCCAAGCTCTCTCCCTGCTCATGTTCACTGGCGCATCTCAATTCGCACTGATCGCCGTGGTCGCCTCCGGCGGGAGCGCCCTGGTTGCCATCGCGACGTCCACGCTCGTCGGCACGCGCAACGCCTTCTACGCCGTGGCGATGGCTCCGGTGCTCGAGGCGCGCGGGCTTCGCCGCCTCCTTGCAGCGCAGGCGACGATCGACGAGTCCACCGGTATGGCGGCGCGCTACGAGAAGGACCGCGACTCCGCACGACTGGCCTTCTGGTCGACCGCCGCCGCCATCTATGTCCTGTGGAATCTCGGCACGCTCATCGGGGCTCTCGGAGCCGGCATGCTCGAGGACCCCGATGTCCTCGGGCTCGATGCCGCAGCCCCCGCCGCCTTCCTCGCACTCGTCTGGCCGCGCCTCACGAGTTGGCCGATGCGGGCCGTGGCCATCGTTTCTCTGGTCTCCGCGGTCGCGCTGTCACCCTTTATCGGCGCCGGCCTGCCCGTCCTCATGGGCGGCGCGGCGGGCATCGTGGTGGGACTTGCCCTCGGCGCGCGCGCCC
>CAZLMT010000012.1:29119-35742 GCA_964560615.1 uncultured Actinomyces sp. | reverse complement strand
CAGCGCCGCACGGTCCTCCGAGCACACCCAGCACTTCAGACGCCTAGGGTGTGCAGGTGCTCGCAGCGTGGCAGATCACCCTCCTCGCCGGCACTGTCCTCATCCTCATCGCGCTTTGGGTGCGCCGCGAGCACGGCGGTCGGGCCGCCGCGGTCATGCTCGGGATATCCGCCGCAGCCCTTGCCTGCCTGTGGGTGGCCTACGAAGTCGTCCCCGTCGAGCAATGGCGCAAGGAGAGCCTGCCGGTGGGCTTGGCCATTTTCGCGCTTCCGGCGCTCGCGGGCACAGCGCTCGCGGTGGCGCGGGCACGGTCGGAGGCCGTGCGCCTGCGCGGGAGCGACGCCCTCTACCTCGCCCTGCTGTGGATCACGCCCGCGGTGCTGCTCTACGTCTCGCAGCGCCGCCCCTTCGGCGATGAACTCGCCGACCTCCTGTGGTGGGCCGGGACGAGCATCGCGATCTACACGCTGGTGCCCGTCGCCTACGCCCGGGTAGCAGGCCAGTCCGTCCGCGGGTACGGACTGTCCCTGCGGTTCATCCGCAATGAGACGATCCTCATCGCCCTCATCGCGCCGGTCGCGCTCGTGATCGTGTGGCTCGCCTCAACCGACCAGCGGTTCATAGACACGTACCCCTTCTATGGGGGCGACGGTTGGTCCCTGATCGCGTTCGAGGCTGCCTACGGCGCCACCTTCGTGGCACTCGAGTTCTTCTTCCGCGGCTTCCTCGTCTTCGCGGGACAGCCGGTGCTCGGCATCCACGCCGTGCCGGTCATGGCCTTCGCCTACTGCCTCCTGCATCTGGGCAAGCCCATGCCCGAGGCCATTTCGAGCCTCATCGGCGGCCTGATCCTGGGCTATCTTGCGCTCCGGCTCCGCTCGATTCTCGCCGGAGTCGTGGCGCATCTGACGATGGCCTGGGGGATGGACGCCTTCGTGCTCTCGCGCCGTTAGCCGAGCCGCACCGCATCGCGCACGGCCAGGGGGAACTTGCGCGAGTGGCCGACATAGCCGGAGAGTGAAGCCGCGTCTCCTGTGGCGGCGTGCAGCAGGCCGAGGACGGTCCCCAGGCGGCGAGCGCGAGCACGTCGGCCGCCCAGGTCCGGCACCTCCACGGCGAGCCGCGCGCGCGACCACACCCGGGCGACTGCGCCATCCGCGCTCGTGGACCAACCGGCGAACTCCGCGGGCACCAGGGGCACGGCTTCGCGCGCAAGAAGCACTCGCTGCACGTCGGAGCCATCGCGCCACGCACCGAAGGAGTTCTCGCGCGTCGAGGGGTGGGTAGCCGCCGCCTCGAGGAGGAGCACGTCGTCACCGTCGGTGCCGCGGGCCAGGAGCACGAGAAGGCGGCCGCCCTCACCGGCGACGGCATCGGCCACGCGGTACTGGGCCAGCAGACGTGCGTCATGCTCAGGCAGGCTCTCGCGGTACTGGGCCATCTCGGATCCGAGGTCGCCGATGGCCTCTGCAGCACATCCCCAGTGCGCTTCGGCACGGTCCCGACGCAGGCGCGCGCCCGACGACACCAACCGTCGGACCGCAGTCGTCGTCGACTGGGCAGCCTCCGCCGTGACACCAGCGGCCAGTCGCCGGGAGCGGCGCAGGGCCTCGGCCTGCGCGGCATGCAGTGGCTCCGCGGCCACGGCGGCAAGCCCTTGTTGATAGCCCTCGGCCATGGATTCCGCAGCGCGGCCTCCCATGCCCTGGTGCAGGGCGAGATCGATGAGGTCGGTCTCCCACGGACCCGGGAGCGCATCATCGACATGCACGGCGTCGAGCGCGGTCCCCGTCGGACCGGCCACCGCATCGAGCGCATCCGCACACATCCATACGACGTAGCCGGTGCCCGCGGTGCTGAGGGCCTCAGCGAAGGGCAACTCGTCGCGCAATGCACGTGCCCGGCCCTTGCGCTCGGCTCGACTGAGGGTGGGATCCGACGCGGGCGGGTCGGCGTAGGTCCGCCAGGACGTCATGACGCGGCCGCCTGGGGACCGTGCACTGGCATGCCCCCACTCATGTGCACAGCCTCCCTCACCGCCGCCAGCACCGTGGGCGAGACGAGATATGTCGAGTCCAGGTGCGACGTCGCCACGCCCGCGACGGCAGCGGCGAAGCGCGAGGCGGCGCTGGCCGGCTTGGCCGACCCTCCGGACCCGGGTGCGAGGAAGGCATCGATCGCGGCAGGGAAGGAGTCGTGCAGCCCTCGCCCAGCCGGCACCGGGTCGAGCAGGTGCACGACGTTGAGCCATGCGCCGACGCGGTGGTAGGGGAAGTAGGCCGACTGGACCTCGAGAGCCGCATGACCCAGGGGGCTGCCCAGCGTGATGAGCAGGTCCACGCAGATGCGGGGATCCGCGAGGAGGTCCCACGCCACGACCGATCCCAAGGAATGGGCGATGACGACACGCGGCCGCGGCGCACGCAAGATCATCGACCCGGCTCGATGCAGCACAGCCGCGCGCCGTGCTTCGTCGTCGAGGTAGCGGCCGACCTGATCGAGCCCGAAGACCGGTGCGCGCAGCATGGAGCCCAGCGGAAGTCGACCGGCCACGTCAGCCGGATGCGGCAGTGCCGCTGGCCACGCGAGTCGCGTAGACTCACCGACCGCGTCCACAAGATCTGCGAGACGCCTCTGACGTTGGACATATGCGCGTCGAGCATCGTCATGCGGCATCGCTTCGGCTGCCCGCTCCCGACGCGCATAGACATGACCGGACGTCGTGAGCAGGTCGTCGTACGCCGGGGCGATGAGATCGACCGAGAGACCGCCCAGGGCCCGGGAGATCGGACGCCACCACGCCGGGCGCGTGCCCCCCACCCCGTGCAGATAGACCACGCTCCCGTGCGCCCGGCGGCCGGAAGCGGTGGGTGCGATCACCTCTCGAGGGTACGACCCCCGCCGGAACAGCTGCACTTCCGTGCCCGGAGTGACTGATCGAGACGAGTGTGACTCAAGGTGGTCAAGTTTTTCGAAAATGTCGCGACACTCCCTTGCGCAGCTTGCGCAGGAGGAATAGAAATGACCTATCGCAAGGGAAACTGAGCGATCGGAGCACAAGGTGATCGAGCCGCAAGGTGAGATCGGAGGAAACTCCCCACCCCGGTGTCGCGGGGGAGGATCAAGGCTTCGGGATCGGCTGAAGCGGCGCAAGCCGCACCGGAGGCGCCCCGGCAACGGGTGCGACGGAGGAGGGGCGACGCCCCCGACTTCCCCTCGCGGGACCGGCAGGCACGATCCATGGCGAGACCCCTGGAACTCATGCTTCCAGGGGTCTCGCTCTTTATAGCCCTCAGTGAGGCCGCGGGGCGGGAGCCACGCCGCCCAGGGCCGTCGCCAATCGCGCCAGTCCCTCGTCGATGCTCACCTCGGGCACCCATGACAGGGCCTCGCGCGTCTGGCGCTGGTCAAACCAGTGGGCCGTGGCGAGTTGCTCAGCGAGGAATGCCGTCACCGGCGGCTCACCCTCCCGGCCGGTCCGCTCCCACAGTCGCTCGAGCACGTGTCCGCCCATGCGCGCTGCGGCAAAGGGCACGCTGCGAGTCGGAGGCGGGGCACCTGCGGCCATGGCGATCCGCGTGAGCATCTCGCTCACGGTCCGGGGCTCGCCGTTGGAGACCACGAAGGCACGCCCGCGGACCTCCGGCAGCGCAGCTCGGTCGGCGGCCGCCGCGATCGCGCCCCCGGCATTGTCGATGTAGGTCGTGTCGATGAGCGCTGATCCGCTGCCGATGATGACCAACCGGCCGCTGCGCGCGCGCTCGATGATGCGCTCGGTCAATTGAGAGTCTCCGGGGCCCCAGACGAGGTGGGGTCGCACCACGGTGACGGCCATCCGCTCATCATCTGCCGCAAGCGCCTCGAGCTCGGCGATCGCCTTGCTGCGCGAGTAGTGGCCGCGCACACGCTTCGGATCCGCCGGTCCGGCAGCAGCGCCGACGAGCGCGTGACCCGAGTGGGCCACCGACGGGGAGGACACGATCACGAGGCGTGCCACCCCGGCGAGGCGAGCAGCCTCGATCACCCGACGTGTGCCGAGGATGTTGACGCGCTCGTACTCCTCCCAGGGTCCTGTGATGTCGACGCGCGCCGCCGCATGCACGACGACCTGGCAGCCCGCGAAGGCCTCGACCAGGGCGTCCGTCAGACCGGCGATGTCGGCACGGAATTCCTGTGCACCCAGGGCCGCGAGCGCATTTGGGACGCAGCCGCGCTGCACGGCGACGACGCTGTCACCACGCGCGATGAGCGCCCGCGCAGCCGCTCCCCCGACGACCCCGGACGCTCCGGTCACCGCGACGCGGTCAGCCATCTCCGCGCTCCCCCGCCAGGAATTCGGCAGCCTCGCGAGCGATCCGCGTGCGGTCCACCTTGGAGCGGTGCCGGACATCCACCGGCAGCGATCGCATGGTGAGCACCGCGGCGACCTCGAGGCCTGTGTCTGCGCGCACCGCCTCGCGGACGCGTGCGGTGATGTCGACATCGGCAAGTCCGAGGGCCGGGCCGGGCATGAGGAGCACGATCACCGGGACCTGCACTCCCGGGGGACCTACGCCGACGAGCGCGGCAAGCGGAACGCCGACCGCGCGCTGCGCGGCCAGTTCCCCGGCCACGGGTGTCACCGGTCCCTCGGTGGTGGTGAACACGTGGGCGAGGCGCCCCTCGACCCAGAGGCGACCGAGCGCATCGATATGACCGACGTCGCCGGTGCGATGCCAGCCACGCGGGGAGTCGGCGCGATGCTGCGTCGCCCATCGGCGGTCGTAGCGGTCGCGCATCCATGCGCAACGCACGACGATCTCCCCGGTGACGTCCACCGCGGGCGCCGAGCGGTCAGTTGTCGAAGGTTCCCTAGGGGAGCCTGACTCGACAACTGACCGCTCGGCGCGTTGGAGGATGTCGCTGGCAGGAACTCCCGCGGCGTCGAGCGGCGCGATGGCAATGTCCACCCCGTCCAGTGGCCGACCGACCAGCACTCCGCGGCCACTTGCCGCACGGAGCTCATCGAGGGTGACCTCCGTCAGGGGCAGAGCCTCGGTCATGCCGTAAGGAGTGGCGAGTGTGGCCGAGGGCAGAATCGAGGACGCGCGCGCGAGGAGCTCGACGGGCACGGGCGCACCGGCCACGAGGAGGAAGCGCAGTCGGTCGAGAGCTGCGCGCTGGGTCTCCTCGAGCGCACCACCGGAATCCACGACCGCGCGCAGGGCTGTGGGCGAAGCCCACGCCAAAGTCCCACCTACGGCAGCTGACGCATCCGCGAGGGCTCGTGCGCTCAGGGTGCTCGCATCGGTGAGGTCCATATCGGGGATCGCGGAGGGGATCCCCAGTGCGGGCCCGAACACGGACCAGGGAGCGAACGCTGCCACGAGCGCGTCGTCCGCTCCGATCGCATACGCCGCGCGCAGGGCATCGCGCAGATGGGCCAGTCGGGCCTGGGTGTAGACGACCCCCTTCGAGGGACCCGTCGCGCCGGAGGTGAAGGCGACAAGCGCATCGGCGTCGGCGGGAGGCACGAGAGGCAGGTCAGCCACCGCGAGATACGCACGTCCTCGACGGGCGACCTCGGACAGCGATGCGTCCGCGCCGAGGACCCGGGTCGCGGGACCGGTGCGACCCACGAGGACGCGCACTCCCGGCAGGTCCAACGTGCGTGCCAGTCCAAGACCCGCGGGGATGCCGATGACGTGCGTGGCCTCAGCGGAGCGCAGGGCACGACGCATGCCCCGGACCCCCAGGCCGGAATCCGCCACGACGACCACGGCGCCAATGCGCCAGGCAGCGTAGACCGAGGCGATGAGGTCCGCCGACGGTGGCACCAGCATGGCGACGCGGTCCCCCGGTCGCACGCCCATGTCCACCAGCCCCGCGGCGATCTCGCGAGTCCGGGTGGCGAGCATCGTCCAGCTCACCCGGCGATCCGAGCGCAGGTCGGCCAGCGCGATGCCGAGATCGTGCGCGCGCTCCTCGAGCGCTTGACCCATGGGGACAACCTCGGCACTCGAGGCCACGGGCAGGGCCGACTCTCCCTGCGCGAGCACCCGGGTGTCGATCCAGGCGAGGACATCGGGGAACCAGCCCGCGGCATCCTCGGTGACGAGGTGACGGGCCTTCTCATAGCGATGCACATCGGCGTGAGGCATCCGCGCGCGCAGATCACGCAGGTAGCGGTCGGAGAAGACGGGATCGTCCGACCCCCATGCGAGGAGCACGGGCACGTCGAGCGACCGGATTCCCTCGGCGATGGCATCGAGAGTCGGTGCGCTCGGATGCTCAGGGGAGAGCGGGATGTCGGCGACGAAGTCGCCTACCGCACGTCGGCTCGCCCTATCGGGGTACGGCGCCCGGAAGGCTCGGGTGACTTCGCGCGGCATGTCCCGCGACATGAGCGTGGTGCCGCGCAGGAAGGTGCTGGTCCGCCGAGTTACCGGATCAAGGAAGGGCCGGGACCGCGCCAGCCGGATGAGCGTGGGTGCGGGAGATCTCTCGGGCTGATGCACGGCGGTGTTTGCAAGCACGACACCGGCGAGCATGTCCTGATGGGCCAGTGCCCAGCCCAGCGAGACCGGGCCACCCCAGTCGTGGGCGACCGTGACGACGGGGCCGGTGACGCCGAGGATGTCCGT
>CAZLMT010000012.1:0-29109 GCA_964560615.1 uncultured Actinomyces sp. | reverse complement strand
GATCGGAGTAGCCCATCCCGATCTGATCGACCGCGATGACGCGCCAGTCCCGGGTTGCCTCAGCGAGCAGACGGCGCCACAGATAGGACCAGGTGGGATTGCCGTGGACGGCGAGCAGAGTGACCCGGGGCTCCCCCTGTGCCGGTCGGTCCAACACATGCATGGCGACGCCATCGATGTCGACAGTGCGTGACCAAGACGGATCGAGACCCGGGAGCTCGGGTAGGCGGGCGCTCATCGTGACGCGCGGACTACCAGGCGATCTCGATGACACTGGCATTCAAGCCGGAGCCGATGCCGAGGCAGCCAACCCGATCGCCGGCGCGAAGGTCATCGGTCTGCTTCGCGAGCGTGAACGGGATGGAAGCCGGACCGATGTTGCCGTAGTGGGGGAAGGTCATGGGCACGCGCTCAGGATCGATTCCGAGTGCCGCCGTGATCGCCTGGGTATGGACGCTCGACACCTGGTGGATGATGTAGCAGTCCAGGTCGGACCAGTCGAAGGTCTCGGCGGCCTCCTGCCACAGCTCGGTCGACAACTCGAGGCCAGCTTCGAGCAGAGCGCGGGAGTCGGTGCGCATCTGCGTCATGTCGCCCACGCAGATGCGGTGATGCTGGGTGGCTGCACGCGAGACTCCGCCGACGAAACGGTGACCCTCGGGGTGCTCTGATGCACGTCCCAGCACCATGGCGGCACCACCGGACCCCAGCGTGAGGGACGCGAAGTTCTCGAAGATGTCAGCCACCGTGGCGTCAGGGCGCTGCAAGCGCTCGATGGTGCGCTCATGGAGCTGTCGCGAACCCTCGCCGTCGACGATGACGGCGTAGTCGATCTGACCGGCGTCGATCATGGTGCCCGCGAGGTGCATGCCGTTGACGAAGCCCAGGCAGGCATTGGACAGGTCAAAATTCAGGCAGTGGGACGGCATGCCGAGTTGATAGTGGACATCGACCGCGGCTGACGGCTCTAGGTGCGCACGCGAGACGGACGTGTCGACAAGCAGACCCACGCGCTCAGGAGCGATACCGGCATCGGCGAGGGCCTTGGCGCCGGCCATCGCAGCCGCGTCGGCAAAGGTGACGTCCTCGGGCCACCAGCGGCGCTCGACGATGCCCGCGAGGCTCTCGAGGAGGCCGGGACGCACATCGAGTCGCGCATAGGTATCTGCCAGGGCAACGTCGATTTCCGCTGAGGTCATCACGACAGGGGCCTCGGCAATGCTCACGGACAGCACGGCCGTGTCCGTGAAACGGAATGTGGAGTTGCCCCCACCCGTGCGCTCGCTCATCGGATCCCTCCCGCGCCCCGTTGGACGCCCTGGGGTACCAGTCTCACACGTGGCCCGGAGGCCGTCTCCTCGGGAGCGGGCTAGCTCTCCCGCGGGTCGCCGGACTCGCGATCGCGCATGTCAGCGAGGAACTGCTCCACCTGGGCGGCGATCTCGTCGCCCGTGGGCACCTGCCCGCCCGGCGCGAGATCGGAAACGCTCGAGGCGGGAGCGGCGGTGCCGCGGAGAGCAGCCAACTGGTCGTACTGCTGCTCGAGGGCGCGGACGATGGTGACGAACTCCTCGCTGTTTTGCAGCTGCTGCGCAATCTCCCCCTCAGCGCGAGACGCGGGGGCGCGCAGGTCATCGACGGGGACGACGAGTCCGGTCGTCGCACTCAGCGCCTCGAGAGAGGCAATAGCAGCGGCGGGGTACTCGAACTGTCCGAGGTAATGGGGCACATGCGTGGCGATCCCGATCGCCTGCTCCCCTGCCTCGCCCAGGCGCAACTCCAGCAGCCCACCGATGTGGCCGGGCACCTGAATATTGCCGACAAGTGAATGCGGGCTCGACACGAGCGATGGCACATTGCCATGGACCGTGACACCGAGCGGGCGCGTGTGGGGGGCCGGCCACGGGATGGCCGACAGGCCGACGGTGAGTCGCGTCCCCGTGGCGCGGACGACCTCGAGCACCGTGTCGGCGAAACGCTGCCACTGGTAGTCCGGCTCGGGCCCTGAGAGCAACAGGAACGGCGTACCCGCATCGTCGGTCACCTCGTGGAGCGAGATCTGAGGCATGTCGACGGCGGCGAAGTGATCAGTGACGAAGGTGAGCACCGGACGGCGGGCGCGATAGTCGAGGACCTGGTCGACATCAAAGGTCGCCAGGAGGCGGTGATCCCGTGACTGCAGGAGGCGGGCAGCCATCGCCGTGGCTCCGCCAGCATCGAGGAAGCCCGTGAAGGCATGCACGAGGACATGACGGCCTTCCACCGGAGTGGGGTCGCCATGCCAGGTGACGAGGGGTCGATCAGTCATGCTTCCTCCTGCTAGACAGAACTATCAGAAGGCGCTAACGCTCAGACCCCGAAAAACCTTCCCGCGTGGGATCGACCCGGTAGCGAACGACGAATCACTCCTGGCCGGGGGCCGCGCTGCCAGGGGCAGCGGGCTTCGGTGCGGGCTTCGGCGCCGACGTAGGCGAGGATTCCTGGTCGGCAGACTTCTTAGGGGTCTTCTTCGCCGCTGCCTTCTTCGGTGCGGACTTCTTGGCGGCCTTCTTGGGCGGCGTGGTCGCGGTGGGCTCAGCATCGCCCGTCGGCTCAGCATCGCCCGTCGGCTCAGCATCGCCGGCTGAATCGGCCTCGGCCAGTTCCTCAGCGGCGGCAGCGGCAGCGCCCTTCACGACCTCTGCGGTATCCGCCGCGGCTGCCTGGGTCGCCGTCGCTGCACTGGCAGCGGCTGCCGTCGTCGCCTCGGCAGCGTCGCTCACGGCTGCACCGGCGCTCGCCGCCGCGGCGCTCACGGCGTCCGCTACGGCAGGGGGCACGATCGGAGTGGAGTGGGCAGCCTCCGACGCGGTTCGGGCAGCCTTGTCGGCGAGATCGGCCGCTGTCGACGCCGCACCTGAGACGCCCGTCGCAGTGCGACCGGCGAAGGTCGTCACGCTGTCGGCCCACGCGTCGGCACGCTCGGCTACGGGCTCGGTGTCGTGGTAGCGCCGCCATGCCGCGACGCCCGCGGCAGCACCCGCGATGGCTGCGGCGATGAGAAATACGCGTCGCATGGAAGCCTCCCCTTCTTGGCGGAGCCCGGCGAATCGGCAGAGCCGCGTCCGACGGGCCTCCCTGACCGTAGCAGCGGCCGGGAAAGGCCGCCCGGGATCAGCGCTGCTTGCCCGAGAAGTACGCCATGAAGAGTTCCTTCGGTCCGCTTCCGGCGAGGAAACGATCGCGCTCGTCGGGCGGCAGGCCGAGTGCGTACTCGCATACGCGGGCCCACGCCCCGCCGACAGCCCGTGTGAGCGTGCCCGCGACAGTGGCGGAGATGGCCGATGTCGCTAGCTGGCCGCCAGGGACGAACTTCAGCAGACTGGTCGCGATGTAGCGGCCGGCCATGGTCGCGCCCCCGGTGAGGACGACAGCTCCGGCGGCGGCCAGAGCACGCGAGCGATCAGCGGGCAGGCCGTAGGCCGCCGTGATCCTCGCGATCATCGTCACCTGCGTCGGAACCAGGATGGCAGCGTCAGCGAAGGGGATGGGAGCCGCACCGACCCCGGCAGCGACCGCAACCGACTGATTGATGATCGTCTTGACGGCCTGTCTTTTACGCTCCCAGTCGAGGATCTGCACCGCCGTGAGCGCGGCGGTCGCCACCTCGGGCACGACGAGGTACGTCGCGTCGAGCAAGTCCTGCAGCCCAAAGACCGGCGACGCCGTGAAGGGATCCTCGAGAGCGTTCGTGAGCAGCGCGCGACCCGCGGGGCGCAGCGGGAGCCCGAGCGACTCTATGTACTGCGCGAGTTCGATGGCCTCCGGGTGCGGGACACCGTCGCGACTCGGCACCTGGGTGATCACCAGGATTACGGGGAGCCCAAGATCCGCGAGCGCGCGCACGAAGTCACCCTGGCGATCCTCGAAGCGGCGATCCGACCAGCGCACGAGATACCAGGCCGCGTGGATCTGCTGGTCGACCGGAAGGGACCGTGAATCGGCCACGCGCGACCGCAGTGCGGCCAGGATCTCGTCGCCCGACGTACCCGTCTCGAATCCCTCGGAGTCGTAGAGCCCGAGGAGGCCGCCGGGATGGCGGTAGTAGACGAGGCCGCGGGTCACCGGCTTGCCGAGCCCCGTCTCGGCAACCTGACTGCCGAAGACCGCGTTGACCAGCGTCGACTTGCCCACACCCGTCTTGCCGAAGACGGCGAGGTTGAAGCAGCCGAGCGCGGCGAAGGCCTCGGCGAGGCGCTGAGCGAAGAGGGACTCCACCTCGCCCTGGGCGAGATCGACTCCCTTGGCGGGCGTGGGGGTGGAGCCGGGCTGCTCGACAGTCATGTATTCACGGTAAGCCCCCGTGCCCCGGTCATGCGCGGACTACGGTCGGGAGAGCCCGACAGGGGCGGCTCTGCCGTACCGCCGGGCCGGACCGGCCAGACCTACGAGAGAGGGGTCGAGGTGAGCCAGGACGACCGCATGGGCGCCTTCGACGCCGTGATGTGGGGAATCGAGGACGACCCCCTGCTGCGCTCGGTGATTGTCGTCATGGTGACCACCGAGACGGTCCCGGATCGCCGTGCGCTGACCGAGCGCATCGATCGGCTGACGCGCGTCGTGCCCAAACTGCGTCAGTGCGTCATCGGCAATCCCGTGTCGCTGATCCCGCCCCGATGGGTCACCGATCCCGACTTCGACCTCGACTACCACCTGCGATGGATCACCCTGCCTCCCGGCGAGCGTGATCTCTCCGGCGCGATGCGGATCGCCGAGCGCGCGGCCGAGCAGGACTTCGATCGCGACCGTCCGCTCTGGGAGCTCACGGTGGTCACCGGCCTCGACGGCGACGGGGCGGCGATCATCCTCAAGCTGCACCACGCCATCACCGACGGCGTCGGCGGCATGATGCTCGCCGCGACGATCTTCGACATATCCCCCGAGGCGCCCGATCTCGGCCCGCTGCCGGGTGCTCCCGAGCCAGGTGCCCGCTTAGATCCAGTGCAGCGCCTCGCCCACGGCATCGACTACGAAGTGCACGAGTCGCGCGGACTGATCCAGGGCATCGCCGGCCAAGGCCTGGGCCTGGCGCGCCGCGCCATCGCCGACCCGGTGGGCTCACTTCAGGACGCGAGCTCCTTCGCCGCTTCTGCAGCAAGGCTGCTGGCCCCCGCGAGCACGCCGCTCAGCCCCCTCATGACCGGTCGCTCCCTGGACATTCGCTGCGCCGTGCTCCACGCGCCACTGGCCGATCTCAAGGCAGCGGGCAAGTCCGTCGGAGGCACGCTCAATGACGCCTTCATGGCGGTCGTCGCGCGAAGCCTGCGCGCATACCACGCGGGCATGGGAGCAGAGGTCGACGCGCTGCGCGTCAACATGCCGGTCAACATGCGCGGCGACAGCGACTCCTCCGGGGGCAATGCCTGGGTGCCGGCGAGGTTCGCACTTCCCCTCGCCGGCGCGACACCGCAGGACACCATGCGCATCCTGCATCCGGTCTTGCTCGCGGCACGCACCGAACCGGCGCTCCCCGTCTCCACGGTCGTGTACCGACTCCTGTGCACGCTTCCCAACCCGGTCGCGACATCGATCGCGGGCGGCCTCATGAAGGGCACGGATGTGGCGGCGACCAATGTGCCTGGTCCGCCGTTCCCGGTCTACGTCGCCGGTGCGCGCGTCACGCGTATCGTGCCGTTTGCACCCAAGGGCGGCGCGGCCGTCAATGTCGCCCTGATGACCTACGACGGGACGGCGTACCTCGGGATCACCATCGATCCCGCCGCCGTGACCGATCCGGATCTGCTCGTCGACAGCCTGTCAGCCGCGCTCCACGCTGTCATCGCCGCGGTCTGACCCCGTCGTCGCCGCCCCGTCCGGGTTACCGTGGTCGGGTGCTCAAGGGTCTGGCGATCGCGGCTGCCGCACTCGTGCTCCTCGGAGTTGCGGCTGCGGGGGCCTTCGTCGCGCTGGGCGGCACCGACCTCCTGCGCGACCGCGTCGTCGTGGTGCCCGCGGAGCTCCGCCCCGTCATCGTCGAGGCGGCCGAGCGCTGCCCGGTCGTCCCCGCCCGCGTCCTCGCTGCTCAACTCGCCTCCGAGAGCAGTTGGGATCCCCGCGCGGTGAGTCCCGCGGGAGCCACCGGGATCGCGCAGTTCATGCCCGAGGTGTGGGAGCAGTACGCCGTGGACGGCGACGGTGACGGTGACACCGACATCTACGACCCGGTGGACGCGATCCACTCGGCTGCCGAACTCAACTGCGTCAACGCCGAGCTCGTCGCCGACGTGCCCGGGGACCGCCTGCGCAACATCCTCGCGGCGTACAACGCCGGCTTCAACCAGGTCGTGCGCTACGAGGGCGTGCCGCCCTTCCCCGAGACCGAGCAATACGTCGAGCGGGTGCTCTCCCGCGCCGAGCGGATCCAGCTGGACTGACGCCCTCAGGCGCGCGTGTTGCCGCCCATGTCGGAGTTGCCGCGCGCCCGCGCCACCAGGCCGGGCACGACGTCGGTGAGCTCGGACGGATCCCAGCGACCGTCCTTGGTGGCCACCGGCCCCTTGACCCACGGCTCGGCTACGCCGATCTCGCCCCCCACGACGGTGAACACGCGACCCGTGACGCCGGCTGACAGTGGACTGCCGAGCCACACGACGAGCGGGGAGATGTTGGCCGGGTCCATCGCCGAGAAGCCGCCCGCAGCGTCCTCGGACTCGGCCACCAGTCCGAGACCCTCCGTCATGCGGGTGAGAGCGACCGGGGCGATGGCGTTGGCGGTGACACCGAGGCGTCCGAGCTCGTCGGCCAGGATGATCGTCATCGCGGCGATGCCCGCCTTCGCGGCACCGTAGTTTGCCTGGCCGACATTGCCGAAGATCCCGGAGGGTGACGATGTCGAGATGATGCGCGCGTCATTGGTCTCCCCCGCCTTGGCCCGCGCTCGCCAGTAGTCGACCGCATGGCGCGTGACAGCGAAGGTGCCGCGCAGGTGCACTGCGATCACCGAGTCGAACTCCTCCTCGGTCATATTGACGAACATCCGGTCGCGCAGAATGCCCGCGTTGTTGACCACGACATCGAGTCCGCCGAAGGTCTCGATGGCCGCCTGGACGATGCGACCCGCTCCGGCGTAGTCGGTGACGCTGTCGGTGTTGGCGATGGCCTCACCGCCCATGGCGCGGATCTCGTCGACGACCTGCTGAGCCGGGCTCGCGTCGGCTCCCGCGCCGTCGACCGATCCGCCGAGGTCATTGACCACGACCCGCGCACCCTCACGCGCGAAGGCAAGGGCGTGCTCGCGCCCGATCCCCCGACCGGCCCCGGTGATGATGACGACACGGCCCTCGCAGATGCCCGACATGGGTCCTCCTCTTCCTCGACGGCGAGGCTAGCGATGCGCGGTCTCGTGATAGGACGAGGGTGTGTCCTCACCCCGCGTCCTCTTCGTCTGCACGGGCAACGCCACGCGCTCGGTGATCGCCGCCGCCCTGGTGCGACGCGACCGTCCCGACTGGGTGGTGACGTCAGCCGGCACGTGGGCCATCCCGGGCCTGCCCTCGAGCCGCCGCACCCTGGCCGCACTGGAGTCCGTCGGCGTGAGTGCTCCCGGACACCGGAGCACCACGCTCACCCGGGAGCACCTCGACGACGTCGATCTCGTGGTGGCCTTCGAGGCCGAGCACGTGAGGCACGTGCGCCGGCTCGCTCCCGAGGCTGCGGACCGCACCGCGACCCTGCCGCGGTTCCTGCTGCCCAACTGGCCCGGTGTCGATCTCTCCACCGAGGATCCACGCACCTGGGTCGAGGTCGACGACCCCGCCGGTGGTGACGTGGAGGACTTCATCCGTTGCGCCCGGGACATCGATGCCCAGGTAGCGCAGCTGGTCGCACGCCTGGACACGTTCACGGCGTAGCCAGAGGGGGTTAGTCGGGCCAGAGGGGTTCAGTCAGGGAGTACGCCGGCGGCGGCGAGTGCGCTGATGCGTGCTTCGTCGACTCCCCAGGCGAGCAGCGCGCGACGATCGGACGCCAGCACCGAGCCGGGCGCATCGGCGGGAGTGCGCGAGAAGCGCGGAGCGGGCGCGGCCTGCACGATGCCGTCGACCTCGGTGAAGGTCCCGCGGGCCGCCAGGTGCGGATGCTCCGGAGCTTCGGCCATCGTGAGGACGGGTGCGACGCACGCATCGGTGCCATCCGCCAGCGCCGCCCACTCGTCTCGGGTGCGTGTCGAGACTGCTTGCGCGAAGCGCTCGCGCAGGACCGGCCATCCCGCGATGTCGAACTGCGCCGGCAGGTCCTCTCCATCGAGCCCGGCAATGCGTAGCCACTCGGCGTAGAACTGCGGCTCAAGGCATCCGATAGCAATCCACTTGCCGTCGGACGTGCGGTAGGCGTCGTAGAACGGCGTGCCGGAGTCGAGGAGGTTGACGCCGGCCTCCTCGCGCCACATGCCGATCGCGGACATCGAGTGGAAGAGGGACATGAGCAGTGCCGCACCATCGACCATCGCGGCATCGACAGCCTGGCCCTCGCCCGTGCGCTCGGCATGCCACAGCGCGGCGAGTACGCCGACGAGTAGCAGCATGGCGCCGCCGCCGTAGTCGCCCACAAGGTTGAGAGGTGGCGTCGGCGCCTGGTCACGTCGCCCGATGTGCGCAAGCACGCCGGCCACGGCGATGTAGTCGAGGTCGTGCCCAGCCGTGCGTGCCCATGGCCCGTCCTGGCCCCACCCCGTCATCCGTCCGTAGACCAGCGACGGCCTGCGCGCGAGGCAAGCCTCAGGCGAGAGTCCGAGCCGCTCCATCACTCCGGGCCGGAATCCTTCGACGAGCAGGTGCGACTCCGCGACGAGGTCGAGGACGAGATCGCGGCCTGCTTCCTGTCGGACGTCGACGACGACACCCGTGCGACCGCGGCGCGTGATGTCGCGCATCGGATCGCCGAGCGTCAAGCCGGGCCGAGGCGACTCGATCCGGATGCCCTCGGCACCGAGATCGGCGAGCACCATCGCTGCGAAGGGTGCCGGGCCGATCCCTGCCATCTCGACGAAGCGCATGCCCGCGAGCGGTCCGCTCACTTGATCACCACCATCACCTGCGTGTTGAAGACCGCGAGCCTGCCGTCGGGAGTCCACAACTCGCGGGTCTCCGTCGCGTAGCCCTCTCGGCGCGAGACGAGTCGTCCCCGGTGCAGGAGCGGCTGGCTCGGATCGATCGTGGCGGGGTCGACGAGAAGGCTGGCCGCAAAGGTCAGCGTGGCAATCGGGCGCAGCTCGCTGAACGTGACAAGGGTGGCTGGCCATAGCGCATCGACGAGGCCGAGTGCGAGAGCGGCATCCACCGGCTCCTCGTCCGGCAGGCGCACCCAGCACACGACATCCTCCACGCGCCCCTGGTAGGGCAGCCCCGAGACAGGGCGAAACTCCAGGCGCTCGGTGAACTCAGGAGCCAGAGGCGGAGCCAGCGGCACAGGGGCGACATCGGCCCAGGGAGGAGAGGCGGGGGGCTCCATCCGCGCGTCCACCATGGCCGGCTGATCGCCACCGCGCACACGACCCAGCACGACGCTCGCCGACACCAGGACATCGGGCTCGCTGCCCACGACGATGCGCCACGCCGAGGTGCCCGACCCCAGGCGCAGTGGCGTCTCACGGACGAGGGACGCACCCGCAGGCACCGGCCCCAGCATGTCGACGCTCACCTGGCGGACGACCCGCGCAGCACCGTCCTGGTCCAGGAGGCGATCGGCGTGCTCCGCCGTCCGCACGGCCATGCCGACTCCCAGGCCGCCCCAGGCCCCGCGACCCTGAGCCCATCCGGGGGGCACATCCCATGACCCGTCGACGACGGTGGTGATGTCGCGATACGTCGGCACGTGCCGAGGGTAGCCCCGCCGTCAGTGCGGGCGACTAACCTGCCTGGATGCGCGTGCTCCACACCTCCGACTGGCACCTGGGCCGGTCCTTCCACGGGGCCGACATCCTCGAGCATCAGCGTGCCTTCGTGACATGGCTCATCGAGCTTGTCGAGGCCGAGCGCATCGAGCTCGTCGTCGTCGCGGGCGATGTCTACGACCGTGCCGTGCCGTCACTCGCCGCCGTATCTCTGTGGGAGGAGGCGGTGATCGGCATCACGCGCATCTGCCCGATGCTCGTGACGTCGGGCAACCACGACTCCCCCACTCGGCTGGGCTTCGCCGGACCCCTGCTCGCACAGTCCGGCCTCCATCTGCGCACCTCACTCGAGGACATCGGCAACCCCCTCATCGTCGAAGGCACCGACGGCGTATCCGTCGCGACGTACGGCCTGCCCTACCTCGAGCCTGACTTCCACCGTGAGGAGCTCGGCGCCGAGCGCTCGCACGCCTCCGTGCTCAACGCTGCCATGGACCGCGTGCGGGTCGACCTCGCTCAGCGAGGCGACGTGCGCTCCATCGTCGCGGCTCACGCCTTCATCACCGGGGGCACCGACACGGCGATCGTGAGCGAATCCGAGCGCGATCTGCGCGTCGGTGGCATCGGGGATGCCCCCGCATCCGTCTTCGCCGGGGTCGACCACGTCGCCCTCGGTCACCTGCACGGCGCACAAGAGGTGCGCGGTGCAGGTGGCGCGATCTCTGTGGCCTACAGCGGTTCCCCGCTCGCCTTCTCCTTCTCGGAGGAGTCACACGTCAAGTCGGTCACGGTGCTCGACTTCGCGGCGACCGGCCCCGTCGAGGTGCGACGCATCCCCGCGCCCGTGCCGCGCGCACTCGTCACTCTCCGGGGCGCGCTCGATGAGCTCATCGCTGATCCCGACACCGCCGCGTATGCGGACCACTGGGTCCGCATCGTGCTCACGGATGAGCGCCGGCCAGCGGATCCCATGACGCGCCTGCGCGAGGTGCTTCCCTTCGCCATCGATCTGTCCTTCGAGCAGCGAGCGCTGACATCGGTCGAGGCTGCCGACGCCTCCGGCGCGCGCACACGGGATCCCCTGGCCATCGCCGAGGCCTTCGTCGAGCACGTCACGGCGACTCCGGCGGAGCCTGTCGAGCGCGATCTCCTGCGTGATGCGGTCGAGCGGATCCGGGTCGGCGAGGTGCCTCGATGAGGCTGCACTCCCTCACGCTGACGGGCGTCGGTCCCTTCCGCGGACGCGAGAGGGTCGACTTCGATGCCGTGTCGGCGTCAGGGCTCTTCCTCATCGAGGGTCCCACCGGCGCAGGCAAGACAACGATCATCGACGGCATCGTCTTCGCTCTCTACGGCTCACTCTCGGGTGCGGAGTCGGATAGCTCGCGCATGCGCAGTCAATTCTGCGACGCCGCCGAGCCCACCGAGGTCACCCTTGAGTTCAGCATCGGTGGCATCCGCCACACGATCACACGCAGTCCGGCGTACGAACGTCGAAAGGCCCGCGGCGAAGGCACGACTCCTCAGCGCGCCACGCAGACACTGATGGTCGATGACGACGACACCCCCGACATGCGCGAGGCGCGCGAGATCGGTGCCTACCTCATCCAGCGCATCGGCCTGACGGTCGATCAATTCCGCCGACTCGTCGTGCTTCCCCAGGGCGAGTTCGACACCCTCCTGCGCGCCAAGCCCCGCGAGCGCTACGACACCGTGGCGGGGCTCATCGACGACGGATTCCTCGAGCGCGTCCAGGAGGATCTCAAGGACAGGGCGGATGACGCACTGCGCGTGCGCCGCGATGCTGTGGCCGAGGTTGAGCGCATCCTCGGGGTCATGCGCGAGCGCGCGGCTGAGGTCATCGAGGTGCTCGAGGAGTTTGACCCGGAGGCCGTCGTCACCGACGTCGGTGACCGCGCTGCTGCAGCAGCGGCAGCCGCCGCGCTCACCTCCGCAGCCCTCGACACCTGCCGCGCACGCGAGCACGACGCCCGCACTCACGCCGCCGCGGCCCATGCCGCGAGCGAGGCTCGCGCAGCTCTCGACCGCGCGCAGGTGGCCGCCGGGCCCGAGGTCTCCGGATTCGATGACGCGGCTCTCCAGGCACTCGCCCATGACGTCGTCTCGCAGCGGACGCGCCTGGAGCCCCTCGCCGAGTGGGAGTCCGCCGCCGAGTCGCGCGCTGCAGAGAGCGCGCGGCGTCACGCACTCGCCGACGACCTGGCCTTGCGCATCGAGCAGGCACGTGCTGATGCAGCACTCCTGCCCGGCCGCCTCGCACAGGCCGAGGCCGCACTCAGCCAGGCCCGGCTTCTCGCCGACCGTGCCGCTTCCCTGCAGGCGGAAGTCGAGCGTCTCGAGGCCCTCCAGCTGCTTATCGGCGAGCGGGATCGAGCGGCCGCCGCCGCGGAGGTCGCACGCACGCGCGCCACCGCCGAGGGCGAGGCGCTCCAGGGGGCCCGTGATGCCATGCACGCCGCACGCACCGCCCACCATGTGCTCGTGCGCACC
Organism: uncultured Actinomyces sp.; assembly: GCA_964560615.1. GTDB lineage: Bacteria > Actinomycetota > Actinomycetes > S36-B12 > S36-B12 > Mxb001. Next base: position 16,730 of record CAZLMT010000012.1, on the reverse strand, counting down.
CAACTCGAGCAGCGGGCCGCGCACCTGGCATCGCTTCTCGCAGACGGTGAGGCCTGCCCCGTCTGCGGCTCCTGCGATCACCCCCGTCCCGCCCACGACCCGCGCGGGGAGCTCGTGTCGGATGCCGATGTCTCCGCTGCTGAGCGCCTCGCGGCCGCCGCAGAGAAAGATGAGGCCATCGCCGCGACAGTCCTCGAGGAGGCACGCGCCTCTCTGGGAGCCCTCGATCAGCGTCTCGCTGTCGTCATCGCTCAACTCGACGGATCCACCGTCGAAGGCGTGGCCGCGTCGCTTGCTACGGCGCAGGCCGCTCTCGGGGAGGCGCAGTCCGCTGCCGCCACGATGGCCACGCTCGCGCAGGAGGTCGAGGCCCTGGCCGCCCAGATCTCGACGTCGGCCACAGTGATCGAGGGGCTGCTGGCTGACGAGGCCGCGGCCCGTGCCGATGCTCGCGCGTACGACGCCACCGTCGCCGAGGAGGCTGACCGACACCGCGAGCAGGTGGGCGCATCGGCCTCGGCCGCCGAGGCATTGACCGACCTTCGCGGTCGACTCGCTGTCATCGAAGACGTCCAGCGGGCGCGCTCCGCGGCAGCGGGCCACCCCGTGACGGTGGATCCCGCGGCCGCCGATGCCACGCTCGCTCATGCGGTGACAGCGCGCAGCCAGGCGGAGGCGGAGCACGCGGCCGCCGACGAGCAGCGCGCGCGCCTTGCACATGCGCATGCGGCGCTGGTCACGCAATCCCAGGAGCTGGCCTCAGCTCGTGATCAACTCGATGCCATCGGCTCCAGCACGGAGTCTGCGATCCAACTCGGCACTCTCGTGACCGCACGCAGCCCCGCGAATCGACGTAACCTCACACTCCAGTCCTACTCCGTCCAGAGACGCTTCCAGGCGGTGCTGGAAGCGTCGTCGATCCACCTGGAGCGCATGAGCGGTGGCCAGTTCTCCTTCGTCATCGACGACAAGGCCTCCGGTCGTGCGCAGGCCGGCCTCGGCATCGACATCCACGATGCATGGACCGGGCAGTCTCGCGATCCTGAGTCGCTCTCCGGGGGCGAGACCTTTTACGCCTCCCTCTCGCTCGCGCTCGGGCTCGCCGACATCGTGCGCGAGGAGGCAGGCGGCGTGTCCCTCGACACCCTCTTCGTCGACGAGGGCTTCGGCTCCCTCGACGCCGACACACTCAGCGTGGTCCTCGACCAGCTCGACGCCCTACGCTCGCGCGGCCGGGTGGTCGGCGTGATCAGCCACGTGGCCGAGATGAAGGAGTGGGTGCACGACCGAATCGTCGTGTCCCCCGGTGCCCCGGGGGCCGGGAGCCGCATCCTCCAGCAAGCCTGAGGCTCCGCAGCCAAACCCCGGCGCGTCGACCCTCCGGGGGCCTAACGTTCCTCCCACGCGGGCCGATCAGGGAGGCGCAGTGAGCACCACGACACAGGTCAAGGACTACCGCACCGGCAGGGTCGTCGGCCTTGCCGCGACCGCGGCACTCGGCGGCTTCCTCTTCGGCTATGACTCCGCGGTCATCAACGGCGCGGCCTCCGCCATCAAGTCCCTCTTCGGTCTCAGCGATATCGCCATCGGCTTCGTCGTATCGATCGCGCTTATCGGCTCGGCCATTGGCGCCTGGTTTGCCGGTGGCCTCGCCGACCGCTTCGGTCGGCGCAAGGTGATGCTCGTCGCCGCCGGGCTCTTCCTTGTCGCGGCGGTGGGTCAGGCCTTCCCCGTCGGTGTCTTCGACCTCATGCTGTGGCGCTTCATCGGAGGTGCCGGGATCGGCGTCGCGAGCGTCATGGCCCCGATGTACATCGCCGAGATCGCTCCGGCCCCGATCCGCGGCCGCATGGGAGCACTGCAGCAGTTCGCCATCGTCATCGGCATCTTCGCTACCGGCCTGGTCAACTTCCTCGTCCTGCAGGCGGCCGGCGGCAATGCGCGCAACGAGTGGCTCCTCGGGCTCGAGGCGTGGCAGTGGATGTTCCTCAGCATGATCATCCCCGCCGTCGTCTACGCCCTGCTCGTGCTGCGGATCCCCGAGTCGCCCCGCTATCTCGTGGCGATCGGCGAGCCGGCCAAGGCGGCACAGGTGCTCAGCTCGATTTACACCGTTGACGTCACCCCCATCGTGACCGATATCCAGGAGTCGCTCCAGGGCGATCACAAGCCTCGATTCTCCGATATCCGGGGGCGCACCCTGGGCCTCATGCCGATCGTCTGGATCGGCATCATGCTCAGTGCCTTCCAGCAGTTCGTCGGCATCAACGCCGTCTTCTACTACTCCAACACCATCTGGGAGTCGGTCGGCTTCTCGGAGTCCCAGGCATTCCAGACGTCGCTCATCACGACGGGCATCAACGTCCTCTTCACCGTCGTCGCGATCGCCCTCGTCGATCGTGTCGGCCGCAAGCCACTGCTCCTGGTCGGCTCCACGGGCATGGTCATCACCCTCGCCACGCTCACCTGGGTCTTCGGCACCGCCGCTACCAACGCAGAGGGCCAACCCGTCCTCGCAGATGGGCCGGATGTCATCGCACTCATCGCGTTCAATGCCTACGTCGCGTTCTTCGCCGCGACCTGGGGCCCGATCGTGTGGGTGCTGCTCGGCGAGATGTTCCCCAACCGCATCCGCGCGACCGCACTCGCCGTCGCCGCATCGGCGCAGTGGATGGCGAACTTCCTCGTCTCCACGAGCTTCCCGGAGCTGGCCGGCATCTCTCTCGGCCTGGCATACGGCATCTTCACCGTCTTCGCCGTGCTCTCGATCCCCTTCGTGATGAAGTACATCCGCGAGACCAAGGGAGTCACGCTCGAGGACATGGGCGAACTCGAAGGAGCCCGAGCCGCCTAGCCGTTGAGGATGATCAGGCGCTCCTCGGTCATCTCTCGCACCGAGTAGGCGGGGCCCTCACGGGTGTTGCCGGAGTCACGCAGGCCGCCGTAGGGCATCTGATCGGCGCGCCAGGTGGGCACCTCGTTGATGAGGACGCCGCCGAAGTCCAGCGTGCGCGCCGCCTTGATCGCCTTGGAGACATCGGCCGTGAAGACACCTGCCTGCAGGCCATAGCGCGTGTCATTGGCCATCCGCAGTGCCTCGTCGAAGTCCGCGAAGGACTGGACGGCCACCACGGGACCGAAGACCTCGAGTGCGCAGACGTTCATCTCCGGCTTGGCGTCGACGATCACGGTCGGCTGGAGTACGCCGTCGGCACCGATCTCACCGCCGCAGGCCACCCGGCCGCCATCGGCGACGGCTTCGTCGATCCATGCCTTCACGCGATCGCGCTCACCCGTGGAGATGAGTGCCGAGACGTCCGTGGCCTCGTCCATGGGATCGCCCACGACGAGGGTCTTCACCGCGTCGGCGAGCGCAGCGGACACCGGCTCCACCAGCGACTCGTGCACGAAGAGGCGCTGCGTGGAGATGCACGACTGACCCGCATGCGAGAAGCCGGCGATCTTGATCTTGGCCACGGCGGTCTGCCAGTCGCCATCGGCATCGATGATCACCGGTGCGTTGTTGCCGAGCTCGAGACCGACGCGCTTGCGCGGTGCCTTGGCCCGGATGCTCCAGCCAACCTCGGGCGATCCCGTGAAGGTGATGAGCGCGACATCGGGATTGTCGACGAGCGCGCCACCCACGGTGGTTCCTCCGCCCGTGACGATCTGCAGGTATGCCGGGGGCAGGCCGCACTCCTCGATCCTGAGTAGGGGGTCTGCATCGCGGGCTTGAGCACCACAGGGCAGCCTGCTGCGATCGCCGGGCCGAGCTTGTGCGCGACAAGGTTGAGGGGGAAGTTGAAGGGCGAGATCGCACCGACCACGCCGATCGGCACCCGCAGGACGAAGCCGAGCTTGCCCTCGCCCGCGGACGAGGCCTCGAGCGGCACGGTCTCGCCGGTGAGCGTGCGCGCCACCGCGGCTGAGAACTGCATCGTGCTTGCCGCGCGCTCCGCCTCGACACGCGCCGTCCTGATGGGCTTCGCGGCCTCCAGCGCGATGCAGCGGCCGAACTGGTCACGACGCTCGAGCAGCAACTCGGCGGCGCGATCGAGGATCTCCGCGCGCTTCCACTGGGGCAGCGGCTCCGCGTGCAGGGCCGCCTTGGCGTAGGCGACAGCAGCATCGACGTCGGCCGGCGTCATCACCGGCACGCTGCCGAGCAGGGCGTCGTCGTAGGGCGCGCGCACCTCTGCGGACTGAGACCCCTGGGTCCAACCGCCGAGGAAGGGAACGGGGGTCACGGTCCCGGGGTCGATGCCGGGAATCAGTGGCGAAGACATGCCCGGACGCTATCGCGAGCAGCCTGACCCGAGGTGGGGCAGGATCCCCTCATGGACTTCCGCATCCCCGACGAGCTCACGGCGCTTCGCCAGTCCTTTGCCGCCTTCCTCGACCGTGAGGTCCGGCCGCTCGAGGAGCAATACGCCCCCGAGTTCTGGGGCGAGACACCCAACCGCGAAGCGCTCGCCCCGGTGATCCGCGATGTCCGGCTGCGGAGCGCGCAGGAGGGCTTCTACGCCGCCTACATGCCCGAGGATGCCGGCGGCCAGGGACTATCGGTCCTCGGCACGACACTCCTCGTCGAAGACGCGGCCCACTCCGGCATGCGCCTGGCGATGGCGGCCATCGCTCCGCCCAATCCCGCGGGACCGTCGACACTCCTGCTCAAGCTGCCCCCGCACCTGTGGGACGAGTACCTCCTCCCGGTGGTGGCCGGAGAGAAGACCATGTGCTTCGCGCTCACCGAGCCCGAGGCCGGCAGCGATGCCCAGGCGATCCGCACCCGGGCGGTGCGCGATGGCGATGAGTGGGTCATCGACGGGCACAAGCACTACATCACCAACGGCGAGCACGCCGACTTCGCGATCGTCTTCGCCGTCACCGACAGCGAGAAGCGGGCCGCGGGTGGCATCACGGCGTTCGTCGTCCCCTCGGATCAGTTCCGCCGCGGCAAGCTCCAGTGGAATCTCTCCGACTGGCACCCCACGGAGCTGTTCTTCGACGGGGCGCGTGTGCCGGCCGACCATGTCATCGGTGAGGTCGGCATGGGATTCTTCGAGGCCATGGCCTTCCTCAACGCGGGCCGCGCCTACATCGGTGCACATGCGCTGGGCCTCGCCGAGTGGGCCCTCGATGCGGCCGTCGACCATGCCAAGACACGCACGGCGTTTGGGAAGCCGCTCTCGCGCAATCAGGGAGTCTCCTTCCCGCTCGCCCGTAGCAAGGCCGACATCGAAGCGATGCGCTGGCTCGTCTACCACCTCGCGTGGAGGGTCGACACCGAAGGAGACCCGCTCGCCATCATGGGCGACGCCTCCATCACCAAGTACTACACGACCGAGCAGGCCTACGCCGTCGCCGATCGCTGCCTGCAGGTCTTCGGCGGCATGGGCCTCATGCGCGAGGGCCCGATCGAGCATGTGCTCCGCCACCTGCGCATGCTCCGGGTCGTCGAGGGCGCAAGCGAGGTGCAACTCCTCGTCATCGCCCGCACCCTGGGGCTCTAGGCCTGCCTCTACCGCGAGTGGTCAGTTGTTGAGTGCCTGCTCCTCATGGCACCACTCAACAACTGACCACTCGCGATCACGGGGGTTCGTCGAGGTCCTCGCCCGTGGCCACATCGCCGACCTCGACGAGTGCGATCTCATCCGCGCGCTCACTGAGGTAGGTGCGCGCGCCGGCATCCCCGCGGGCGCTGCTCGCGACCTCGAGCCAGTGTCGGCGACCGAAGCGCACGGGGTGCCCCCGCTCACCGTCGTACGTCGCTGCAGCCAGGTCGCTATCGGCATCCACGAGCCTGCGCACGGCGGCCGGAGTGAGCCCGGGCAGATCGACCAACGTCACGACGACCGCCTCGACCGGCGCGCCTTCGGCCGCCTCAAGGCCCACGCGCAGAGAAGACCCCATGCCTTCGGCCCAGTCGGGGTTGGACACCGTCACCGCGCCTGGCACATCGCCCATCCAGGCACCGAGGACGACGTAGATCGGGTCGCATCCACCGGCCCTCAGCACGCGCACCGCACGGTCGACAAGCCGCTCACCATCGATCACGGCCGGAGCCTTGGGGCCTCCGAAGCGGCGTCCCTCACCCGCTGCGAGGACGAGCCCCGCGACGCTGCCCACGATCGCGCGCTAGCGGGGGGCGCCGGGGTGGATGGGCCCACTCGTCGCCGCGAGGTGCGCGCCACTGCCACCCCAGCGCTCCTGGATGATCTCGGCAGCGATCGAGATCGCCGTCTCCTCGGGCGTGCGCGCTCCCAGGTCGAGACCGATGGGCGACCGCAGCCGCGCGATCTCCTCGTCGGTCATGCCGGCCTCCTTGAGCCGCCGCAGTCGGTCCTCGTGTGTGCGGCGTGAGCCCATGGCCCCGACGTAGCCCGCCTCCGTGCGCAGGGCGACCTCCAGGGCGGGTACGTCGAACTTCGGATCGTGGGTGAGCACGCAGATGGCCGTGCGACGGTCCACGGGCTGGCTCGCGAGCCAGCGATGGGGCCAGTCGACGACCACTTCATCCGCGTCCGGGAAGCGGCGAGGAGTCGCGAAGACCTCCCGTGCATCGCACACGGTGACGCGGAAGCCCAAGACCTTGCCCACACGGCAGAGCGCAGCGGAGAAGTCGATGGCGCCGAAGATGTACATGCGCGGCGGCGGAGCCATGCTGGCGACGAAGATGTCGAGCCCGTCGCCGAGGCGTTCGCCCTCGGGGCCGTAGCGGAGGAAACCCGTGGTGCCGGACGCCAGAAGGCCCCGCACATCGGCGGCGACGGTCTCATCGAGTCGCTCGGTGCCGAGGGTCCCCTCGACAGAAGTCGCGCGCACCACGACGTGGCGCCCGAGCGGCCCACCCTCCGGGGCCGCGACCACGGTCGCGACGGCCACCGGCTCCTCGGCTTCCACACTGCGGATCACGCCGGGGAGTTCGGGCCAGGTGTCGCGGTCGACCTTCTCCACGAAGACATCGAGAATTCCGCCGCAGGTGAGTCCTACCGAAAAGGCGTCATCATCGCTCACGCCGTAGGTCTCGAATTGTGGCTGGCCGTCTGCGAGCACCTCCTGGCCGAGGTCGTAGAGCGCGCCCTCGACACAGCCACCGCTCACCGAGCCGATCGCCTCACCACCGGCCGTGACGATCATCGACGCTCCCGCCGGGCGCGGGGCGGAGCGCCAGGTGCGCACCACGGTTGCCATGGCACAGGGCTCACCCCGGTCATAGGCAGCCAGCAGGTCGCTGAGGATCTCCCTCATGGGACTCCCTTCAGTGCCTCGCGGATACCGGCAGGATGACGCATCCGATGGCGTCCGGGTGCGCAGACCCCAATAATGGCGCAATGCAGGCAACGGGCCAGTCGGGCACGCACCACTCCACGCGAGTGCGTTATGCCGCCGTGACGCCCGAGACCATCTCGGCAGGCGAGGTAGCCCGGCTCGTGGACGATCCACGGGCCGGTGCTGTGGTGACCTTCTCCGGCGACGTGCGCGACCACGACCACGGGCGCACTGTCTTGCGGCTGGACTACGAGGCCCACCCCACGGCCGGGGATCTGCTGGCGGCGTTGGCCGCGGAGGTCGCGGAGCGCTTCGACGTGATCGCGGTCGCGGTGGCACATCGCACCGGCCCCTTGGCCATCGGCGACTGCGCTCTCGCGGCAGCCGTGAGTGCCGCGCACCGGGGCGAGGCCTTCGCCGCATGCACCGCTATCGTCGAGGAGACCAAGGCGCGCATCCCCGTGTGGAAGCACCAGTACTTCGCCGATGGCACCGATGAGTGGGTGAACTGCGCATGAGCCACGCCGATGACGTGCACGAGACTAGACTGGTTGATTCCTACGGCCGCGGTCATCGCGACATGCGCATCTCACTGACCGATCGCTGCTCGCTGCGCTGCACCTATTGCATGCCCGCCGACTTCGCTGACTGGATCCCCAGCGCCGAGCTCCTCACCACCGACGAGCTCATGCTGGTCCTCGACATCGCGGTCGACGAGGGCATCGACGAGGTCCGACTGACGGGTGGCGAGCCCCTCCTGCGCCCCGACGTCGTCGACGTCGTGCGCCGCATCAACTCCCTGCCGAGGCCACCCCGGATCTCGGTGACGACCAACGCCCTGCGGTTGTCCGGCCTCGCCGGGTCCCTGCGTGACGCGGGGCTCGAGCGGGTCAACGTCAGCCTGGACACCCTCGATCGGGAGCGCTTCAAGAAGATGACGCACCGCGACCGGCTCGACGACGTGCTCGCCGGCCTCGCTGCCGCTCGCGCCGCCGGCCTTGCCCCGGTCAAGGTCAATGCAGTGCTCATGCGCGGGGTCAACGATGACGAGGCTGTCCCCATGCTGCAGCGCGCACTCGAGGAAGGGTGGCAGCTTCGCTTCATCGAGCAGATGCCGCTCGATGCCGGCGGACTGTGGAACCGCGCCAACATGGTGACCGCCGAGGAGATCCTCGAGAGCCTCTCGCAGGCCTTCGACATCACACCGCTCCCCCAGCGCGGCACCGCCCCCGCCGAGGAGTTCTACGTCGACGGCGGACCCGCCACGGTCGGAGTGATCGCCAGCGTGACGCGCCCCTTCTGCGGCACATGCGATCGGCTCAGGCTCACCGCCGACGGTCAGTTGCGCAATTGCCTCTTCGCGCGCGACGAGACCGACCTGCGCGCCGTGCTCCGCGACGACAGCCTGACCGCCGATGAGCGCGAGGCAGAGGTACGTCGCCGACTCCACTCAAGCGTCCTCGCCAAGCTGCCGGGTCACGGCATCAACGACCCATCGTTCATCCAGCCGCCTCGGCCGATGAGCGCGATCGGCGGCTAACTAGCCCCCGGCAAAGGGAGGCAGGACGTCCACGCGCGCTCCCGCGGGCACCTCGGCAACCTCGTCGTGGCCGACGACGCCATCGACGAGGACCGAGCAGCGCGGCAGCACGGCCGCGAGCCCGGGGGCCTGCCCGACCGCAGTGGCGAGCACATCCGCGAGGGTGCCGGGAGCAACATGCATGACCGCAACCCCCTGAGCGGCGGCGCGGGCGGCGGCGAAGAGGTGCACCTCAACGGGTCGCGGGGCGTCAGGCATGCGGCTAGTGTCGTCCATCACAGCCGCGAGGGCCTCCCAGGCCCTGGACCATTCGTGGCCTCGACCTCGGGAGTCGTGCATGGACCTCCAGAACTCCTTCGTCGTCCCCGCGGACATCGACACCGCGTGGCGGACCCTGCTGGATGTGGAAGCCATCGCGCCCTGCATGCCGGGAGCGACATTGGAGACGGTCGACGGCGATGCCTTCACCGGATCGGTCAAGGTCAAGCTCGGCCCGGTCAACATGACGTACGGCGGCAAGGCGCGCTTCGTCGAGAAGGACGAAGCCAACCACCGCGCGGTGATCGAGGGCACGGGCAAGGAGACCCGCGGCTCGGGAACGGCCTCGGCTCATGTCACCTGCCAGCTGATCGCCGAGTCGCCGGACCGCACACGTGTCGAGGTGGCCACCGATCTCACCGTCACCGGCAAGCCCGCGCAGTTCGGCCGCGGCGTGATGCAGGACGTCGCCGGTCGCATCATCGATCAGTTCTCCGCCAACCTCGCCTCGGTGATCGCGGCCAGTGGCGCTCGAGCGGCCGCGGAGGCGAGCGGCGAGCCCGCCCCGGCGTCTGCGCCCACGCCTTTGCCGCAGGCGGCTGACAGCATCGATCTCCTGGGCACGGCGGGTGCGCCGGTCCTCAAGCGCGTGATCCCTGCCGTGGCGATCATCGCGGCCCTGGTGGGCATCATCTGGCTCATCGCCCGACGGCGCGGCTAGGCCAAAAGGGGATCGAGGAGCACACTGTGGCCATGAACGCGCGCGAGTTGCGGCAGCGAGCCGAGAGGCTTCAGGCTGAGGGAGTGCCCTTCGTCCACGCCCGCGTCGTGCTCGCGGAGCGACCCACCTCGGCCAAGCCCGGCGACGAGGCCATCGTGCTCGCCGACGGCACCGTCGAGGGATTCGTCGGGGGGCAGTGCGCGCTCGCGACCCTGAGGGCCCAGGGACTCGCCGTCCTCGAGCGCCGCGAGAGCACGCTCCTGCGCATCGCACCCACGCCCGAGCCTGACCAGCCCGGACGCACTGTCGTCCACAACCCCTGCCAGTCCGGTGGCACCCTGGAGATCTTCATGGAGCCTGTCTTGCCCGCACCGCTCATCCGCGTGCTCGGCACCACCCCCATCGGCATCGCGCTCGGTCGTGTCGGCGATGCCCTCGGCTACCAGATGGAGTCGTGGGACTCGGGTTGCTGCGACGGCGTCCCCAGCCTCACGACCACCGATGCCGTGGTGATCGCCTCGCATGGCAATGGCGAGGAGTCAGTCCTCGAGACTGCCGTCCGATCAGGCGTGCCCTACGTCGGCCTTGTTGCGAGCCGCAAGCGCGGTGCGGCCGTCCTCGCCTCCCTAGATCTCACCGACGAGGAGAAGTCCCGCATCCGCACGCCGGCCGGCATGGATATCGGGGCCCGGACCGCGGAGGAGGTCGCACTGTCGATCCTCGCCGAGGTGATCGCCCAGCGTCAGGGCGAGCCGCGTGCGATGAGCACTACCTCGCCTGCGCAGACATCCGTCGATCCGGTGTGCCACATGGATGTCGTCATGGTCTCGACATCGCTGCACGCCGAGGTCGATGGAGAGACCCGGTGGTTCTGCTGCCAGGGCTGCCTCGACCGGTTCGTCGCCGACCCAGCGGCCTTCGCCAGGACCTGAGCGTGCCCCAAGTCGAAGGTGTGCTCGCGGATCTGCTGCCCGACGTTGACGCTCTCGCGCGCAGCCTGGAGCAGACGGGATATCTCGCAGATCCAGGCTTGGCGACCGCGCTCTTCTGTGCGGTGAGACTGCCTCAGCCCCTCCTCCTGGAAGGTGAAGCCGGAGTCGGCAAGACCCAGGCGGCCAAGGCACTCGCAGAGATCCTCGACACACCACTCATCCGCCTCCAGTGCTTCGAGGGCATCGACGCTGCCGAGGCGCTCTACGAGTGGAACTACGCCCGGCAGCTGCTGGGGATCCGACTCGCCGAAGCCCGCGGGGACGGACTCGAGGAGTCGAGCCTCTTTTCCCGCGACTACCTGGTCGAACGGCCACTGCTCCAAGCGGTGGAGCATCCCGGCCCACGCCCTGTCGTGCTGCTCATCGACGAGGTGGACCGCGCCGACGAGGAGTTCGAGGCCTTCCTCTTCGAACTGCTGGCTGAGTCCGCGGTCACCATCCCCGAAATCGGCACGCTGCACGCGCGCCACAAGCCGATCGTCATCCTCACCTCCAATCGCACGCGCGACCTGCATGATGCGCTGAAGCGTCGCTGCCTCTACCACTGGATCGACTACCCCTCGCTTGAGCTCGCCACCGCGATCGTGCGCATGCGCGTGCCGGAGGCCGACGAGCGCCTGGTGTCGCAGATCGCCGGAGCCGTGTCTCGGCTTCGCACCCTCGACGTGCAGAAGCCTCCGGGCATCGCCGAGGCCATCGACTGGGTGCACGCCGCGGTCCTGCTCGGGGTCCAGGAGCTCGACACCGAGGCCGTCCAGCGCACCCTGGGCTCCGTGCTCAAGTACCGCGAAGACCACGACGTTGCAGTCGAGGCGGGGCTGGCCTGGGTCAGCGGTGCCTGACCACGCGGCTGCGCCCCCCGCCCAGGCCGATCTGGCTGCCCTTGTCGCCGCATTCGGCGAGCGCCTGCACGCCGCGGGCGTGCCCGTCACGCCGGAGCGCATGGCGCGCTTCGCCGAGGCGGTGCTCCTCGCCTCCCCTCACACCACGCGTGAGGCCTACTGGCTCGGGCGCGTGACCCTGCTCACGGGCCAGTTCCAGATCCCGGTCTACGACCGCATCTTCGACGAGTACTTCCGCGGATACGTCGACCTCGTCGAGGGCGGGATCCCGACCCAGGACCAGCCAGCGAGCCCCCTCGACGCTGGCGAAAGCGCGCCCCGTGACACGCGCGCACCGCAGTCCGGCGCATCTACCTCCCCCATCACGAGCGCGACGCCCGGGCTCGACGCGCGCGGAGACAGCGAGGCCGAGGAGATGTCCATGCTCGCGGCTGCGAGCCCGAGCGAGCGCCTCGCGTCCCGCGACTTCTCCGACTGCTCACCCGAGGAGCTTGCACTGCTGCGACGGTTGGTCGAGCAACTGCCACTGACCCCACCCTCCCGGCAGGGACGGCGGCTGAGGCGCGATGCGCGCGGCACTCGGCTCGATGTGCGCACGACTCTGCGCAGGGCGTACCGCACAGGCGGCGACCCTGTCCGGCGCGCGTATCGGCGTCACGCCGAGCGACCCAGACGCGTCGTACTCATCGCCGACGTGTCCGGATCCATGGAGCCGTATGCGCGGGTCTACCTCCATCTCATGCGCGGGGCTGTGCGAGCCCTTGGTTCAGAGGCCTTCGTCTTCGCGACTCGACTCACGCGCCTCACGCGCCAGCTCGCGACCGGAGGACCCGACTACGCCTATGCGAAGGTCGCCGAGACGACACCCGACTGGGCCGGGGGCACGCGCATTGGCACGGCTCTCACGCGATTCCTCGACGAGCATGGTCGCCGGGGTGTCGCGCGGGGCGCCATCGTCGTGATCGTCTCCGACGGCTGGGAGATCGGTGACCCGGATGAGGTGGGCGAGGCGATGCGACGGCTCGGGCGCCTGGCCCATCACGTGATCTGGGTCAACCCGCGCAGCGCGGCGGCGGAATTCCAGCCGCTCGCCGGTGGCATGGCCGCCGCGCTTCCCCATGTCGATACCTTCCTCAGCGGGCATTCCGTGCGAGCACTCGAGGAGCTGCTCGTGGCTATCCGAGAGGCAGGTGGGCGGCGACATGGCTGACCAGCGCAAGGCATGCGTGATCACGGTGTCCACGCGCGCGTCCGCGGGCGTGTGGGAGGACCGGTCCGGACCCGTGCTCGTCGAGGGCCTGCTGCGCATGGGCATGGACGTGTCGGGTCCCGTGGTCGTGAGCGACGGAGATCCCGTGGAGGCCGCGCTGCGCGAGGCCGTCGGCGCTGGCTTCGACCTCGTCATCACGACCGGAGGGACCGGCCTCACCCCGGCCGACCTCACGCCAGAGATGACGGCGCGTGTCATCGATCGACCCATCCCCGGCCTCGGCGAGGCCATCCGCACCTACGGCGCGACCCACGGAATCCCCACCGCGATGCTTAGCCGCGGAATCGCGGGTCTGGCCGGGCGCACCCTCATCGTCAATCTCCCGGGATCACCCGGGGGCGCCAAGGACGGCCTCGCGGTCCTCGAGCCCCTGATCGACCACGCCCTGGACCAGATCGCGGGCGGAGATCACCCGCGGCCCGGCGGGTCGGCAGAGCCGCCCCTGTCGGGCATGCCCAGCGGAGGCTAGGCCGGCTCCACGCCACTACCCTGGAGGAGTGGCGCAGGGCAGGTTCGGACCCAATGAGTGGCTCGTCGACGAGATCTACCAGCAATACCTCGCCGACCGGGAGAGCGTCGATCCGGCCTGGTGGGACTTCTTCGCCGATTACACCCCCGCGGATGGCTCCGCCCTCAAGGCCCAGTTGGACCACGCCCACACGAACGGCCAAGCTCCCGAAACAGCCGCACCCTCGCCTGCGCCGAGTGCGACACCGGCACCCTCACCAACACCCCCGCTGCCGGTACCGGCCGCACCGCCAGCCCCCACCCTGAGTGAAGTCGTGCCGCTGCGCGGGCCGGCTGCGCGCGTCGTGGGCAATATGGAGTCGTCCCTCACGGTGCCGACGGCGACGAGCGTGCGCGGAGTGCCCGCCAAGCTGCTCATGGACAACCGCGTCGTCATCAACAACCACCTCGCTCGCGGGCGTGGTGGCAAGGTGTCGTTCACTCACCTCATCGGCTACGCCCTCGTGCGTGCGGTCGCGGGCGTGCCCGCCATGAACGACTCCTTCACCGAGGTCGAGGGCAAGCCTGCCGTGGCCAAGCGCGCGGACGTCAACCTCGGCATCGCCATCGACCTCGTCAAGGATGACGGCTCACGCCAGTTGCTCGTGCCCAACATCAAGGCAGCCCAGTCCCTGGACTTCGCCGGCTTCTGGGCTGCCTACGAGGACGTCGTACGCCGCGCGCGCGGTGGATCGCTCACGGTCGACGATTTCGCCGGGACCACGATCAGCCTCACCAATCCTGGCACGCTAGGCACCGAGCACTCGGTGCCTCGGCTCATGCAGGGACAGGGCTGCATCGTCGGTGTCGGCGCCATGGAATACCCGGCGGAGTGGCAGGGCGCCTCCGAGGAGTCCCTCGTCCGCAATGCCGTCTCCAAGACACTCACCTTGACGTCGACCTATGACCATCGCGTGATCCAGGGTGCGCAGTCGGGGGAGTTCCTGCGTCGCATCCACCAGTTGCTGCTGGGCGAGGATGACTTCTACGGCGACATCTTCCGCAGCCTGCGCATCCCCTACGAGCCGATCCGGTGGGCCCGCGATATCTCCGCATCCCACGAGACGGACCTCGACAAGACCGTGCGGGTCCAGGAGGTCATCCACGCCTACCGCGTGCGCGGCCATCTCATGGCCGACACCAATCCGCTCGAGTACGAGCAGCGCATGCATCCCGACCTCGACGTGCTGTCCCACGGGCTGACCCTGTGGGATCTCGACCGCGAGTTCGCCACGGGTGGCTTCGCGGGGCGCCCGCTCATGAAACTGCGCGAGATCCTCGGCGTACTCCGCGACTCCTACACCCGCAGCATCGGCATCGAGTACATGCACATCCAGGACCCCGACCAGCGGCGCTGGATCCAGGAGCGCGTCGAGATCCCGCACCATAAGCCGAGCCGCGAGGAGCAGCTCCGCATCCTCCACAAGCTCAATCAGTCGGAGGCCTTCGAGACCTTCCTGCAGACGAAGTACGTCGGCCAGAAGCGCTTCTCCCTTGAGGGGTCGGAGTCGCTCATCCCGCTGCTCGACGAGGTGCTGTCGTCCTCCGCGCGCGACGGCATCATCGAGGTCGCCATCGGCATGCCGCACCGCGGCCGACTCAACGTCCTCACCAACATCGCCGGCAAGTCCTACGCGCAGATCTTCGCTGAATTCGAGGGCAACTACGGCGAGGAATCCGTGCAGGGATCCGGAGACGTCAAATACCACCTCGGCACGAGCGGCACCTACCGCAGTGCGGACGGCCACGAGACGCTCGTGTACCTCGCGGCTAATCCGTCGCATCTCGAGGCGGTTGATCCCGTGCTCGAGGGCATTGTGCGCGCGAAGCAGGATCAGCTCCCCCGCGAGCAGGCCTTCGACATCCTCCCGCTCCTGCTCCACGGTGACGCTGCCTTCGCCGGGCAGGGCGTGGTCGCCGAGACCCTCAACCTCTCGCAACTGCAGGGCTACCGCACCGGTGGCACGGTCCATGTCGTCGTCAACAACCAGGTCGGGTTCACGACGTCGCCGCGCTACAGCCGCTCGAGCGTCTACTCCACCGACGTCGCACGCATGGTGCAGGCACCTATCTTCCACGTCAACGGCGACGATCCCGAGGCCGTCGTGCGCGTCGCCCGGCTTGCCTTCGAATTCCGCCAGGCATTCCACAAGGACGTCGTCATCGACCTCGTCACCTACCGCCGTCGGGGCCACAACGAAGCCGACGATCCCTCGCTGACCCAGCCCCTGATGTACGAGCTGATCGATGCCAAGCGCTCCGTGCGCAAGCACTACACCGAGTCGCTCATCGGCCGCGGCGACATCTCCGTCGAGGAGGCCGAGGGTGCGCTGCGGCACTTCCAGGAGGAGCTCGAGACGATCTTCCAGGGCAGCCGGGCCGCTCTCACCGGTGGCGACTTCAGCGAAGGTTCGGATGAGGTCGTCCGCACCGGCCAACTCCAGCTCGCGCCCATGGGCCCTGCAGGCGACATCCTCACGGCAATCAGCAGGGAAGCCGTGGACTGCGTCGTCGACTCACAGCTCACCATGCCCGAGGGCTTCACACTCCATCCCCGCCTTGCCCCCCAGCTCCAGCGCCGCGCGCAGATGGTCGCCGACGACGCCATCGACTGGGGTATGGGCGAGGCGCTCGCCATCGGATCGCTGCTCCAGGAGGGTCGATCGGTGCGACTCGCCGGGCAGGACTCCCGCCGCGGCACCTTCGGCCACCGCCACGCCGTCATCGTCGACAAGTCGACCGGCTGGCAGTACAAGCCGCTCAAGCGCTGCTACCGCGATGGCGCCAAGCTCTGGGTCTACGACTCACTCCTGAGCGAGTTCGCGGCTCTCGGCTTCGAGTACGGCTACTCCGTCGCCCGTCCCGACGCACTCGTCATGTGGGAAGCCCAGTTCGGCGACTTCGTCGATGGCGCCCAGACCATCATCGACGAGTTCATCTCCTCCGGCGAGCAGAAGTGGAACCAGCGCTCATCGCTGGTCATGCTGCTCCCGCACGGCTACGAAGGCCAGGGCCCCGATCACTCCTCCGCGAGGGTCGAGCGCTTCCTCCAGCTCTGCGCGCAGGACAACATGACGGTGGCCATGCCCTCCACGCCCGCATCCTTCTTCCACCTCCTGCGCTGGCAGGTGCACTCGCCTCTCGTCCGCCCGCTGGTCGTTTTCACGCCGAAGTCACTCCTGCGCGCCAAGGCGGCTACCTCGCCGCTCTCCGATTTCCTCGATGGCCACTTCCGGCCTGCGATCGGGGATCAGCCCGTCAGAGTCGGCTCTGCCGACTCGCCGGGCCTCACCGTGGATCCCGCGCACGTCGAGCGCATTCTGCTGTG
>CAZLMT010000011.1:19056-36055 GCA_964560615.1 uncultured Actinomyces sp. | reverse complement strand
GACGCCGAGCCACCCGCCGAACTTGCCGCCCCCGTCGGGCCGCTCAGGGGTTGATCGCGCGCGCAGGCCGCAAGCGCCCAGGCACCGGGCAGTGCCAGGGCCGACGTCTGCAGGAGGCGCCGGCGCGAGACAGGGCGGCGGGGGGACCCAGACATGGCAATTCCTCGACTTCCCTCGGCGGCGTCGGACAGTGCCTAGACTGAATCACCGGTCAGTATTTCGCAAGCACTTCGCCAAACTCGCAGGAGGATCACGTGTCCCACGCAGACGAGGGCTCACGAAGGTGAACGGCGGCAGCGTCTCGGTCGTTGCGCTCTTCAAGTCCTACGGCGAGGTGCCCGCCGTGCGCGGAATCGATCTCGATATCGCGGCGGGAGAGTTCTTTAGCCTGCTGGGGCCATCAGGTTGTGGCAAGACCACCACCTTGCGCATGAGCGCGGGCTTCGAGACCCCCACATCAGGCGAGATTCGCATGGACGGCTCTGACGTATCCCGGATCCCGGCGAACGACAGACCGATCAACACCGTCTTCCAGAACTACGCGCTCTTCCCCTTCATGTCCGTGGAGGACAACGTCGCCTTCGGCCTGAGGTACCAGAAGGTCGGCAAGGCCGACGCCAAGCGCAAGGTGGGCGAGGCGCTCGAGATGGTCCGCATGGGGCAGTACGCCAAGCGCCGTCCCGGGCAGCTGTCGGGCGGGCAGCAGCAGCGCGTGGCGCTCGCCCGCGCCATCGTGCTCGGCCCGCGCGTCCTCCTCCTCGATGAGCCCCTCGGCGCCCTTGACGCGAAGCTGCGCAAGACGCTGCAGATCGAGCTCAAGTCGCTGCAGGAGTCGCTCGGGATCACCTTCATCTACGTCACGCATGATCAGGAGGAAGCCCTCACCATGTCCGACCGCATGGCGGTCATGGCGGGTGGGCTGATCGAGCAGATAGGCACCCCTGCGGACGTCTACGACTCGCCCGCGACCGCCTACGTCGCGGACTTCCTCGGCAGTGCCAACGTCCTCGATGTCGAGGTCGCCGGGCCCGCGGGCGAGGACCGGACCACCATCCGTGTCGGTGGCGAGACGCTCACCTGCCGCGGCAGCGCGCCCGCGGACAGCGACGTACGGCTCGTGATCCGACCCGAGAGGTTGCTGCTCGAGTCGACGGACGAGGAGGCGGGCACGTTGAGTGGCTCCGTCGTGCGCGCCGTCTACCAGGGAGCGACCACCGACATCATCGTCGCGCTCGGCGACGGATCCGAGCTCGTCGTGCGCCGACCCAGCGAGCGCGCCGGTCAGCACGCGGCCGGTGATCAGGTGACGGTGCACTGTCGGGCTGACGCCATGCGACTGCTCCCCGTCGGAGCCCTCGCCGACTAGGCAATGGCCGCTCCTTGACGGCCGCGAGGAGCTGACCGGAGCGACTTTGTCACCCGACGACGCGTATGCCGCCCTCGGAGTGGCGTCGACGCATGACGAAGTCCGACTTGTCATTCGTGCGATGCATCCAAAAGACGGCTGATCTCGTCGGTGAACGCGGCCGGGTACCACAGCGCTTCACGGAAGAGGGCTCTCACGAAGATGTGACCCTGGCGCTCCAGGTCATGCTGACGTCGCTTCTCCTCGGCAAGATCCTCAACCCTTGCGTACTTGCTCAACCCGTCCGCTTCGATGAGAAGCCGGTACGAACCTTCAGGCGCACCAGGCAAGTCCATCGCCATGTCAGCGCGGTATCGCCGCCCGCTCGCTCCCGCGAGCGGGACCTGCAAGGAAGGAGCAGGAATGCCGGCTTCGATGATGCGTCCGCGAACCAGGCTCTCGAGCGGGCTCTCGGCTCGAGCATCAGCATGGGGAATGGCGCGAGCGACGATTGAGACTCCGTGAGCGCCGGCAAGATCCGCGCACCGAGTCCGCAGTGAACGAATCCCCTCCTCGACAGAACTGCCACGGGACAGCATGAGCCGAAGGGCCGCGTCGAGTGGACCGAGAGCGAGCGCGAGCGAGCACCCACGCGTGACGTCGATGGCCGTCCGCAGTGGATCGGTAACCGGCTCTCCGCGGGGCCCCCGGGTCACGTGGTGTTCGGGCACCGACCAGCGGCGTGCAAGGACGTCGCCTCGCTGCCCGCGAAGTCCGCCGCTTCCTGACAGAAATGCAACTTCCAGGGCAGCGCCACCAATGTCAGCCGACGTCCGTGCGGTCGGCTCCGCCACGGGCGGCATGGGCAGTCCCCAGATGGCCGCCGCCGAGCGGCCGCAGGCCACTACCCCGGGGTTGTGCCGATGCAGGACCCAAAGTCGGGCCTCGGCCCGCGCCAACTGGTCACCGGCCACAGCCGCACTGGCGTACCAGCCTCCACCTAGTCTGTGGAGCACCCCCGCTCCGCAGGCCCGCACCACACGGTCATGAGCCACGCCGATCGACGTCGCCTCGTCCACGTGAAAGGGGCGGCTCCCAAAAATGGATGCCAGCGCGTCGGCCGTGGCGCGCACCCGAGCAGTGACCGCGGCAGGGACGTACGGGTGTGAGGTGTCCATGCTCGACTGTCACGCCTGGAGCGGCGCACCACCACCTGTGTCAAGTGCGCTGTGGACAATCCCTGACTGTGAAGAGGTGCGCCGCCTCGTCATCCCCCGACGGGATTTCGACCATCGCAATCACGTCGACCGATGACAAGGGGCAACAATTCACGCGCAGGCGAAGAGATCGGGCACCTTAAGCGCTGGCCGGCTCCTGCACAGCGGCAAGCGGCTGCCCGAGGTAGCCGCGCGCGACCATGGTCACGAACTGGTAGATCGCGTCCTCGTCCGGAGAGAGCGGGCCGGGCTCCGCGAAGCCGCTGTCCATGCCCCGCTGGACCGACTCGCAGGCGCCCCAGTCCTCACGATTGGTGATGTCCCAGAAGTCCATGGCGTACGCCGGGCTGAAGTCAGGCTTCTCCAAGGCCTCGGGCGGGAAGTACCACTGGCACTCGACCCATGTCTCGCGTGCGGACAGCGGCACCATGCGGTGCGTCATGACGTAATCGGGATGAAGGCTCACGAGGAGGTTCGGGAAGATGCCGATGTAGTCGATGCGACGCTTCTCGATGTCATTGAGGCCCGGGATGAAGACACCATCGCTGTGGCCATCGAGTGACATGGTCACGGCATGGGGACGCAGGTCCTGCCACCCACCGACCCACACTCCCGCGCTGGGCGCCCAGTTCTCCCCGCTCTCCGGCGGGCTCACCTGGCAGAGCTCCGGGTGGATCGACGAGCAGTGGTAGCACTCCTGGTAGTTCTCGATGAGGATCTTCCAGTTGGCCTGGATGACGTATTCATGGCGACCCTGCACAACAAGCCGCTCGGGGGCGTACTGGGCGATCCGCTCCTCCAGGCCGGCCACGTGCTGCGACAGCGGGCCGGCGAGTCCGGAGATGTCGAGGAAGATCCAGCCGTGCCACTCCTCCACCGTGATCGGGCGCAGGGGGAAGTCGGCCATGTCGAAGTTGCCGAAGCCGCCGTAGCCGGCCGCGCTGAAGAGCTCGCCGTCGAGCTTGTAGGACCACGAGTGATAGGGACAGGTGATCGCGCGGGCCTTGGTCGAGGATCCGCACGGAAGGATCTCGTGGCCGCGGTGGCGGCAGACATTGGCGAAGGCGCTCAGCGTGCCGTCCTGTCCACGGACCAGCAGGACGGAGGTGTCACCCACCTTGTCGGCGCGCTGCATGCCGGGCTCGGCAATCTCGTCGCTGCGCCCGACGCACTGCCAGCCGCGGAAGAACTGCTGCTGCTCCCAGGCGAAGACCTCATCGGAGGTGTACGCCGCGACGGGCAGCATGCGACTCTCGCCAAAGGGAGCGAGCGTGCGCGCGAGCTGATCGGCAGGCAGGGGAGCGGGCGAAAAGGTGGGGGCCATGCGCCGCATCCTAGAGGCCATCCTGCCGCGGCTCCAAGCCGCTCGGCGTCCTTGCGGCGCGCCCGACGGCACCCTCACCGTGCAATCGATTGCGCAATCGATTGCACGATCGTGTGACCCAGTTCGGGCTAGCCCATCACCGCGTCAGCCACGACCGCGCCGGCTCGGCCCACGATCACCGGATTGATCTCGATCAACATGAGCCCTTCGTCGAGTAGGAGCTGACCGACGCGACTCGCCGTCAGGCAAAGGCTTTCCATGTCATACGTCGCTCCCCCGCGTGCACCGGCGAGCACCGCTCGGGCACGCAACCCCTCGAGGGCGCGGCGCACTCGATCGGGCGACGCCGGCAGCGGGATGCAGGCAACGTCAGAGAGCGCCTCGGTCCACAGGCCACCCAGGCCGATCGTCAAGGTGGGCACCACGCCTTCGCGCCGTGCCGCGACGATCACCTCGACACCCGGTTCGGCCATGGCCTCCACGAGCAGACGCGCACCGGGGGCGACGCCGAGGATGCGCCCAGCCTCGGCGGCGACATCGCCGTCGGAATCCAAGCCGAGGACAACGCCGCCGATGTCGCTCTTGTGGATGACCCCCTCGGCGATGACCTTGAGCGCCACCGGATAGCCGATAGCGCGCGCCGCAGCCACCGCTGCATCAGCGGTGCCCACCACACGCCCCTCGGGCACCGTGATGCCGTGCGTCGCGAGCAGTGCCTTGGCACCCGCTTCATCGAGTGAACGGGGTCGATGATCTGACGCGAGTGCCGAGGCCATCTCGCGCAGTCGGGCAGCGTCGGGGTGTGGCGATTGCAGCACGTGAAGCGCGCGCAGCGCATTGTCGAGACCCGCGACCGCTCCCGGCGCAGCCTGTCCCGGTGTCGTGGCCACGACGAGGGTGTCCAATCCAGCCCGCTCCCCGCCGAGAACCCCACCGGCCCGAGTGGATCGCCACTCGGCAAGCGGGCCTGGCGGAAGCCCGGGCGGCTCATCCTGGACGTAGACGAGGTGCCCGACCCCAGGGTCGCGGCCCACCGTCTCCGCAAGTGCAGCGATGGCCTCGGTGTCCGCCCAGACCAGTGCGGTGTGGTCGAGGGGATTGGCCACAGTGGCGGCGGGCGGGAGCAACGCGCGCAGCCGCGCCTGCGTCGCGGCATCCAGATCCGCAAGTGCCACGCCGAGGTCGTCGGCCAGGTCGGCGGCAACGGCCGCGTCACCGCCGGAGCACGTGAGCAACGCCGCGCCGCGCGCATCGCGCCTGCCCAGCGCCAGCGCCCGTGCGGTCTCGAGCAACTCCAGCGGTTGCTTCACCACGACACCGCCGGCCTCGGCGATCATCGCCGCGAAGACCGCCTGATCTCCGACCATTGCAGCCGTGTGAGCCGCGCCCACCGCCGCACCACGCACGCTGCGCCCGGCCTTGAGCACGACGACACGCACGTCACGCTCGGCGCATCGGGCGAGCGCTTCGCACCACGCCGCGCCATCACCGTCTCCCTCGACGTAGAGCGCGACCGCGCGCACGCCGTCGAGCAGCGCGACCTCGCCGAGCAGCGTTGGAGTGTCGATCACGGCAGCGTTGCCCGTGGAGACGACGGTGTGCAGGCCTTCGCCGGAGCGGTGCGCCATGCCGACCACACCTATATTGCCGCTGTCAGAGATGAGTGCAACTCCCCCGGCGACCTCGGGAAGTGTCACGGCATCGCCCCACAGCGGCGCACGCGCCATCACACTCACCAACCCGTTGCCATTGGGCCCGACCACGGCCATCCCCTGGGCGGCGCTCGCGAGCCCGGCCTGCAGGTCCGCGCGTCCCGCCTCGGCGAAACCCGCGGCGTAGACGACGGCTCCACCGCAGCCGAGGGCGGCGGCCTCACCGACATAGCGTGCGACCGTGTCAGCCGGAGTGGCGATGACGACCGCGTCCACGGGACCGGCTTCGGCGAGTGTCGGCACGCACGGCACGCCCGCGGCACTCGTGCGTGTGGGGTGCACTCCGACCACGCGGCCGACGAAGCCTGCGCGCGCGAGGTTGAGCAGCGTCGTGTGCGCGTAGGTGCCCTCGCGGTCGGTAGCGCCGACGACGGCCACGCTCCGCGGTGCAAGCAGGCGACTCAGATCTGCCATCGCTCCTCGATCACGTGAGCATGGCGCGTACGCCGCGCCGCTCCAGCGAGCGCGCCACGATGATCCGCTGGATCTCCGAGGTGCCCTCCCAGATCCGATCCACGCGCAGCTCGCGCCAGAAGCGCTCGGCCGCGGTGGTGCGCATATAGCCGCGCCCGCCGAAGATCTGCACGGCACGGTCAGCGCAACGATTCGCTGCTTCGGAGCAGAAGAGCTTGGCCATCGAGGCCTTGCCGTGGATGAGCTTGGGGTCACCGCCCGCGTCGGCGAGCCCGGCGACCTCGAGTCCAAGCAGGCGCCCGGCCGCGGCATCGGCCGCGCTATCGGCGAGGGGGAAGCTCACGCCCTGGTGATCGATGAGTCGGGACCCACCCTGCTCGCGGTGCACCGCCCACTCCAGCGACTCTTCGATGAGGCGCTGCATCGCGCCCACGCACCGCGCCGCGATGCCCAGGCGCTCCTCCATGAACCACATCCGCTGGAGGTCATCTCCCTGCCCGACGCCCCCGATGATGTCGTCGTCGTGGACCACGACATCGGTGAAGAGCAGAGTGGGGTGCCCGTGCGGGTAGTTGTGCGTGAAGGGCACATCGGCAATCGACTCGATCCCGGCTGCGTCTGCGGGGATGGCAAAAAGAGTGGGCAGTTGCTTGCCGTCCACCTCGGCGTAGGCCATGACGACGATGACCGCAGCGATGGAGCCGAAGGTGACGAACCATTTCTCACCGTTGATGACCCAGCGGCCATCGCCTGTCGGCACCGCGGTCGTGGTCATGCCGGAGGGGTCACTGCCCGCGTCCGCCTCCGTTACGGCGTAGGCATCGTGCAGCTCCCCGCGCAGCGCGGGGACGAGCCAGCGCTCCTGCTGCGCGGGGCTCGCGTGCTTCCAAACGTTGTAGGCGTTGGGGATGTACCACGAGACGCCGTTGGTCGCCCGACCCAGCTGCTCCTCGACAAGGAACCACTCGGTGACGCTCCAGCCATGTCCGCCGTGCTCAGGCGCATGCGGACCACCGTGTACGCCGTATTCCATGGACTTGGCGCGGATGAACTGCTGGGCCTCAGGGGGCAGCGGACCGCCCGCCAGCTCGGCCGTCACCTCGAGCGGGATGAGCACCTCATCGACGAAGGCTGCCGCGCGAGCCTGCAGGTCAGCGAAGTCGTCGGCGCGTCCGGGGGTATCGGTGCTCATGTCTCTCCAGGGGGCTGTCAGGATGGTGACGCGCATCAGGCTATCTGAATGAGCGTTCAGTACATGCGCTTCGGGAGGTTCGTTGGCGAAGGGGACGCTGCCGTCGTCGGATTCACTGTCCGCGAAGGCGCCCGAGGAGCGCCGCGAGCGCATCCTCCGGGCCACGGTCGATGTCGTGCGCACCCGGGGCTTCGCCGGGGCGCGCGTCTCCGATATCGCTGAAGCCGCGGGCACCTCCCAGGGCCTGGTCCTCTACCACTTCCGCTCCCTCGCGGGCGCGCTCGATGCCGCGCTCACCCTGCTTGAGGACGAGTTCTACGACGACCTGGCACGCGACCTGCAGGAGCAGGTCGGCCCGGTCGAGCGACTGCGGCACATGGCCGACCTCGGTGCAGGCCTCGGACCAGCCGTGGGCGACTGGCGACTGTGGCTCGAGCTCTGGGTGCGCGCTCTCCACGACCCCGACGCGCGCGAGACGCGCGAATCCCTCGACCGCCGATGGCGGGCGGCCCTGCGGGAGGTCATCGAGGAGGGCGTCGCCGCCGGGGAGTTCGCCCCCGTTGACGCCGACGCCGCGGCCATCCGCCTGGCATCGCTCATGGACGGCCTGGCGATCCAGCTCGCCCTAGAGGACCCCGACATGACAACCCAGCGGCTTGCCGACCTGTGGTGGGACGCTGCGGCGCTCGAGCTCCGCATGTCCCTCTAGGGGGCGTACCCGCACTGCGACACCGGCCGTTCACCCTTGCTGAATGACCGTTCAGGGTGCTACCCTCACCGGAATCCTGAACGACCGCTCAGGATCAAGGGATGTGAGATCCATGGACGCTTCCGAGCGTCAGACGACCGGCGGACGCTCTGTCCGCGAGCAGGCTCGCGATCATCTCCTGCTCAACTTCACGGACATGGGCGAGTACGCCGAGGCCGGGTCCAAGGTGATCGTCCGAGGCGAGGGCTGCGAGGTCATTAGCGACCAGGGGCGCCGCTTCATCGACGGCCTTTCCGGACTCTTCTGCACCAACCTCGGCCACTCCTACGGAGCCGAGGTCGGAGCAGCCGCAGCGCGACAACTCGAGACGCTCCCCTTCACCCCGGCGTGGTACCTCGCGCATCCTGCGGCGGCCCAGCTCGCCGAAACGCTCGTCACCCTGGCCGCACCGCTCGGCATGCAGCGGGCGTACTTCACCAACAGCGGCGGCGAGGCGGTCGAGTCGGCGTGGAAGCTCGTGCGCCAGTGGCACGCGGCCAACGGCGAGCCGCAGCGCACCAAGGCAATCGCACGCAAGCTCGCCTACCACGGCACCTCGATGGGTGCGCTGAGCTTCACCGGCCTGCCCGACTGCCGGGCTCCCTTCGAGCCGATGGCCGTCCCCGTCACCTTCTTGTCCAACACCAATGCCTACCGCCATCCGGCGGGCGCCGATCCCGAGACCTTCACCCGGGCGCTCCTCGAGGAGGCCGAGGAGGCGATCCTCTTCGCCGGCCCCGAGCAGGTCGCCATGCTCATCGCCGAGCCGGTGCAGAATTCCGGCGGCGCCTTCGTCCCGCCGCCCGGCTACTGGGCCGGCCTGCGGGCACTCTGCGATCGCTACGGCATCGTGCTGGTGGCCGACGAGACGATCACCGCCTTCGGCCGCGTCGGAGAGTGGTTCGCATCGAGCCTCTTCGACGGCCGCCCCGACATCATCACCTTCGCCAAGGGCGTCACCGCGGGCCACGCCCCCCTCGGCGGATTCCTCATGACCGAGGCAATGGCGGCACCCTTCGTCACCGGCGGCGAGACCTACATGCACGGCCTCACCTACTCTGCGCATCCGCTCACCACCGCGATCGCGAGCAGCGTCATCGGCATCTACCAGCGCGAGCGCGTCCTGGAGAACGTCCGCGAGCTCGCACCGCACTTCGAAGCCCGCCTGCAGGAGCTGCGCCGAATCCCCCTCGTCGGCGACGTCCGCGGCATGGGCTTCTTCTGGGCACTCGAGCTGGTCAAGGACCGCGAGACGAAGGAGTTGCTCTCCTCCGAGGAGGCTGACTGGCTGCTGCGCAAGGAGCTGTCACGGCACATGGACGATCTCGGACTGCTGTGCCGCCTCGATGACCGCGGCGAGCCCGTCATCCAGCTCTCTCCCCCGCTCGTGAGTGATGCCGCCATGCTCGATCGCATTGTCGACATCGTCGGCACCGCAGCCGAGCGCGCCTGGGATGCGTGGAACGGTGCGAGTGCCCCCGCAGCGGATCCGAGGCAGCTACCGCTCGGTTCGCGGGGCAAGCTTGGCGCGGCCTGATCCTTCGCTATAGGTCCTGCCCCGGGTCCCCTTCGGGGCCCGCATGATCGGCCAGCCACTCCATCATCGGCGTGATCGCGCGCCAGTCCTTGCGCACGGCTTCCAGGGCCTTGCGGGACTCCATCGTCTTGGGGTCGTCGTAGGTCTTGACCGCGACGACGCGCGTCATGCGCAGCAGGTCGAGGCGCGGCGAATCCGCGGCGTAGCCCTTAGGTCTGGTCTTCAGCGGCGACCCGTCGACCTCCCAGCGGCCACGGCGCAGGCGGGCGAGTGCGGTCTCTAGTGTCACGCCTGCTGGGGAGGCTATGGCAGCGCGCAGGCGCGCGAGTTGAGCGGGAGCGGGGGCATAAAGCCCGCCGCCGACCATGAGGCCGACCGCCGACACCTGCACGTAGTAGCCGATCGCATCCTCGATCATCACGACCGCGCCCTGGTGATCCTTGAGCGGCGCCTTGTCCTTGCTGAAGCGCGTGTCGCGATAGGGGCGGTAGACCTTGCCCTCGCCGAACTCCCCCTCAAGCTCTGCGAGCAGCGCGGTCATGGGCGCCTTGATGCACTCGTCATACGTCGACCTGTGCTCGGCCCACCACGCCTTGGTGTTGTGCGCGGCAAGTTGCTCGTAGAAGGCGAATCCCTGTGCGGGGAATCCGACAAAGCGCATACGAGTGACAGTAATGCGTGAGGGGCGGCTCCCTCTCGGGAGCCGCCCCTCACGTGAAGCGGGATTGCTGGGGACTAGAAGTCCATGCCGCCCATGTCGCCGCCCGGCATCGCCGGAGCCGACTTCTCGGGCTTGTCCGCCACGACCGCCTCGGTCGTGAGGAAGAGGCCCGCGATGGAAGCGGCATTCTGCAGCGCGGAGCGCGTGACCTTGGCCGGATCGATGATGCCAGCCTTGATCATGTCGACGTACTCGCCCGTAGCAGCGTCGAGGCCGTGACCTGCGGGCAGCTCCTTGACCTTCTCCACGACGACGCCGCCCTCGAGGCCGGCGTTGAAAGCGATCTGGCGCAGCGGAGCGCTGATGGCCGCCTTGACGATGTCGGCGCCCACAGCCTGCTCGTCGGTCAGACCGAGAGCATCGATCTTCGGCGTCGCAGCCACCATCGCCTGGATGAGGGCCACGCCGCCGCCGGGCACGATGCCCTCCTCGACGGCCGCCTTGGCGTTGCGCACGGCGTCCTCGATGCGGTGCTTGCGCTCCTTGAGCTCGACCTCGGTGGCCGCGCCGACCTTGATGACGGCCACGCCGCCGGCCAGCTTGGCGAGGCGCTCCTGGAGCTTCTCGCGGTCGTAGTCGGAGTCCGACTTGTCGATCTCGGCACGGATCTGGTTGACCCGGCCAGCGATCTGCTCGGAGTCGCCCGCGCCTTCGACGATGGTGGTCTCGTCCTTGGTGACGACGACCTTGCGCGCGCGGCCGAGGAGCTCGACGCCGGTGTTCTCCAGCTTGAGGCCGACCTCCTCGGAGATGACCTGGCCGCCGGTGAGGATCGCGATGTCCTGCAGCATCGCCTTGCGGCGATCGCCGAAGCCGGGGGCCTTGACGGCCACCGAGCGGAAGGTGCCGCGGATCTTGTTGACGACGAGCGTGGCCAGAGCCTCGCCCTCGACGTCCTCAGCGAGGATCGCGAGCGGCTTGCCCGACTGCATGACCTTCTCGAGGATCGGGAGCAGGTCCTTCACCGACGAGATCTTGGAGTTGACGATGAGCAGGTAGGGATCCTCAAGGACCGCCTCCATGCGCTCGGGGTCAGTGACGAAGTAGGGCGAGATGTAGCCCTTGTCGAAGCGCATGCCCTCGGTGAGCTCGAGCTCAAGGCCGAAGGTGTTGCTCTCCTCGACGGTGATGACGCCTTCCTTGCCGACCTTGTCCATGGCCTCGGCGATGAGCTCGCCGACCTCCATGTCACCACCTGCGGAAATCGCAGCGGTGGAAGCGATCTGCTCCTTGGTCTCGACGTCCTTGGCCATCTCGAGCAGCTGCGCGCTGACGACATCGACCGCCTTCTCGATGCCCTTCTTGAGGGACATCGGGTTGGATCCGGCCGCGACGTTGCGCAGGCCCTCCTTGACGAGTGCCTGGGCGAGGACGGTGGCCGTCGTCGTGCCGTCACCGGCGACGTCGTCGGTCTTCTTCGCGACCTCCTTGACCAGCTCAGCGCCGATCTTCTCGTAGGGGTCCTCGAGCTCGATCTCCTTGGCGATGGACACGCCATCGTTGGTGATCGTGGGGGCGCCCCACTTCTTCTCGAGAACGACGTTGCGGCCCTTGGGGCCGAGGGTGACCTTGACGGCGTCAGCGAGCACGTTCATGCCACGCTCGAGGGACCGCCGGGCCTCCTCATCGAATGCAATGATCTTTGCCATGGGGTGAGGTTCCTCCCGGGAACGACGTGAGGGGGAATCCCCTCCTTCACGGCCGGTGCCCGCGACGGACGACCCCGCATCGGGCGGAGCCTCACCGGCCTGATTGTGCTTGGTGCTGTCACTCGGACTGGTCGAGTGCTAAGTCATTTTTAGCACTCTCGGCCTGCGAGTGCAAACCGGGGAGGCGCACGCCGTAGGGCGCCCTGGGGGTACATCCGACGTCGCCCTGCCCCCCGACCAGGCTCGCCCCCGTGGCTGAGGCCTCGTGACTGCCGGCTCCATCCTCGTGGGGCTCACCCAGCAGCGCGGGCCGGTCAAGGGTGCGGCCCCGGCCTGGATCCTCGCCGTGGGCGGCATGCCGGCGATCGGATTCCTGCTGACCGCGCTGGCACTTGTGTCCGGGGCCTGGCTGACCTGGGGGAAGACCCGGGCCCCCTAGTCGGGGCACACTGGGCCGATGCACCCTGCAGCGCAGTCGTGGTTCACGCGCCGCACGACCGTGGCCAGCGACTGGCCGCGCGCCCTGGTGCAGTCTCACAAGGGCGACCAGCGGGTCAGCATCATCATCCCTGCGCGGGACGAGGAGGCCACTGTCGGCGACATCGTCGCCGCCATACGCCGCGACCTCATGTCCGGTCCCCAGCCGCTCGTCGATGACCTCCTCGTCGTGGACTCTGACAGCACCGACGCCACCGGGCAGCGCGCACGCGAAGCGGGAGCGCGAGTCGTGGCCACACCAGAGGTGCTCCCCGGCATCCCCACCGTGCCCGGCAAGGGCGAGGCGATGTGGCGGGGCCTCGCCGCGACGCAGGGAGACGTCGTGGTGTTCCTCGACGCCGACCTACGCTCCTTCACCTCCGACTACGTCATCGCCCTGCTCGGACCGATCCTGTCCGACTCGAGCGTGCACCTCGTCAAGGCCTGCTACGACCGCCCGCTCATCGCTGACGGGGGGCGACGCGTCATGGGCGGCGGGCGCGTGACTGAACTCGTCGCTCGTCCCCTGCTCAACCTCCACTGGCCCGAACTTGCGGGCGTGGCCCAACCCCTTGCCGGCGAGTACGCGATGCGCCGTGACCTCGTCGAGTCACTGCCGATCCCTTGCGGCTACGGCGTGGAGTTTGCCCTGCTCGTCGACACGGCGCAGCGTGCCGGGCTCGATGCCGTGGCTCAGGTGGATCTCGGTGAGAGGCGCCATCGCCACCAGGATGACCAGAGCCTGGGGATCATGGCAGCCGAAATCTGGCAGGTCGCCCTGGACCGGCTGGATCCTGGCAACGCCGTGTCACGACCCGGAGACTCGATCGCGGAGTTCACCTACGGACCGGACGGGGTCACCATGACCGACCACGTCGTGGAGGTCCTGGTGAGGCCTCCGCTCGCGCGGGTCCAGGACAGGTCGATCCCCCGCGCCTAGCGGGCGTCGAGGTCGACGCCGAGGCGTCGGGCAGAGCGGACGCGCTGGCGCGCTGAGCGCATGCGGCGCAGGCGCTTGACCAGCATCGGGTCGAAGGCCAGGGACTCAGGGGTGTCGATCAGGCCGTTGAGAATTTGGTAGTACCGCGTCGAGCTCATCTCGAAGAGATCTCGGATCGCCTGCTCCTTGGCTCCGGCGTACTTCCACCACTGGCGCTCGAACTCCAGGATGCGCCGATCACGATCGGAGAGTGCGGCTGCCGCCTGATCGTGGTCGAGGCGAGCAGCGCCCGAGTCCATGCGAGTGACTCCTTCGGGGGAAGTCGAGAGCCGTGAGGCGCCCGGAGTGGTCCCGTCATCGTAGGAGGTGGCCGGGGTCAAGTCATCCACCCTGGGTGCCGCGCGTCGCGGACTTGCCATCGAGGCGATCGGCGACATCCCGGATGTCCTGCTCGACGGCCTTGAGATGCACGAGCAATTCGTCGAGCTTCGAATCCGTGGCGGCCGTCTGTGACGCCTGTGACTCCTGTGACGCTGCAGCACTCGAGGCATTGCCGGAGGTGATGAAGCGGCTCGCTACGGCAGCCGTGACGGCGCCTACTGCGGCAGCGCCGGTGAACATGATGACAACGGCAATGACCCGGCCCCCCACGGTCACCGGAGTGAAATCGCCGTAGCCCACCGTCGTGACGGTGACGAAGGCCCACCAGGTGGCGTCGCCGAAACTCTTGATGTTGGCCCCGGCGGCATTGATCTCGAACATGAGGGTGAAGAGCGAGCCGAAGATGACCACGAAGGTCACGGCATATATGGCGTAGAGGCCGACGATCTTGGTCAGGGCATTACGGTCCCTGGCCACGCGCAACACGGCGGTGATCACGAGCAGGATGCGCAGGGGCGGGAAGAGCAGCGCGATCATGAGCGGCCAACTCCGCTTGACGAAATCCTTCTTCTTCGGATCCAGCACGAATCGGATGGAGAGGTCAACAGCGAAGATTCCCCACGTGATGATGCTGATTCTGACGCCCTCGGTGCGGTAGATCGGGGACAGCGAAGGTGCCCAGGTGAAGAAGGTCGAGACCAGCCAGCTGATGGAGACGATGAACATCGGGATGGAAGAGAAGTTGTCGTACCAGCGCTGGGCGGGTGTCAAGGTCGAGGGATCGGGCCCGGCGAAGTAACGCGCCCAGAAGCCCGGGCGCTTGGCGGAAGGCGGGCGCCCGGCGGAAGGCGGTGGGGAGTCCGAGGCGGGAGCAGGACTGGACATGGCCCAAGCCTCTCAGACGGGCGCGCTCATCCGCCGCTTCGCCGCCGCCACCGGATGATCGTCCACGAGAAGAAGTAGCCCATCCCATTGGTGGCCCAGTGCAGACCCATGGGCGCGAGCACACTCCCCGATACCAGGCGCAGGCCGGCAAAGATCACACCCGCGATCGCCGTGGTGAGCACGGAGACAAGCACCGCCAGGATGTTGCCGCGCCTCCCCTCGCCCACGACGGAGCCAAGAGCGGCGCTCTGCTCGTGCGTGCCAATCGAGGGGAGGATGTGCCACAGCCCGAAGAGGATCGCCGAGATGACGATGGCCCACACGATGCCGAAGCGGCGTGCCAGCATGGAGAAGAGCACCGCTCGGAAGGCGATCTCCTCGAAGAGCACGGTGCCGAACGGCACCTCCACGAGCGCCTGGAACATCAATCGAGGACCGCTCATCTCCGCGACGCGCTCATCGTGCATCGCATTGCGACCTTTGCGGAAGGCGGCCGCGACCAGGTAGCCGGCGGTGACGACAACCACGCACCCCACTCCCCAGAGGAATCCTGGGACGAGATACCCCCACCCGAGCCCCATGTCGGTCCAGCTGTTGCCATCGAGCAGGCCGATCGCGAGGACGCCGAAGGAACCGCCAATGGCCCACAGCAGATAGTGCGACTGCGGGGCGACGCGGTTGTTGATGACGTTGAAGGCAATGAGGGCGGCAATGAGCAGTGCCAGGGGCCACCACGGCAGGCCCGGCACCTGCGCCGGGGCCGTGATGGTGAGCACCTCACGAGCCTACGGCTAGCGTGGGATCGATGACGCCGTACGCCGCCCTGCTCGATCGCGCCCGCCGGGATCCTGCCTCCCCACTGCTCACCTACCGCGACCTCGCGACAGGCGAACGCATGGAGCTGTCCGGGGCCAGCCTCGCGAACGCCGTCGCGAAGACGGCCGGGCTGCTCAGGGACGAGCTCGATGCCGAGCCCGGCACTGTGGTCGGAGTGCACCTCCCTCTCCACTGGCAGCGTGTCGTGTGGCTGGGCGCGTGTGCAGCGACCAGCACGGTGTTCGCTGCAGAGGCGACTCCCGCCGAGTGTGATGTGCTCATCGTCGACCGATCTCATCTGGATCTCGCGGGCACGGCACGTGACGACGTCCTGGTCTCACTCGCCCCCTTCGGGCTGCCCGATCGAGGCGAGGTGCCCATGGGGGTGATCGAGGCAGCCGTGGCCATGCGCGGGCATCCGGATGTCTTCGTGCCCTGGCAGCACCCCACGGAGTCGACTCCTCTCCTCCGGGCCACCTCGGGGCTTCTCACACAGGGCGACGTCATGGACCGGGCCGGCGAGGAACTGACGCGTCGAGGCATCGCCAGCGATGAGCGCTTCGCCCTCATCGACCCCGAGCCCCTCGCCGACCTGCTCGCACTCGCGGGGCCACTGGCACACGGGGGGTCCGTCGTCCTGGTGTCCCACTCGGGCTCAGGGGACCTGGCGATGACCCTGCGTGAGGAAGGGCTGGCACCCGGTGAAGGATGAGGGCATGGCGGGCACCACATCGCGGTGGAGCATCGGGTCGACGAACTCGATCCTCAGCATCGGATCACGCAACTCAATGCTCTCCATCGGCTCCGTCGGATCGACCCTGTCGATCGGGTGCATCGGATCCTTCGCCAGCATCTTGAGCATCGGATCCTTCGCGAGCGCAGGATCGATCATGTCAAGCCTGTCGCTGCTGTCCGTGATGTCGCATCGCAGCAGGCGAGGCCTCGGCGATGCGGGCGCTCGTAGCTAGAGGACCTTGGCGACGCGCGTGGGACTGCTCGCGACCGGCGTACCGCCGTCTAGCACCACGACGCGCCAGCCGAAGGTGGTGCCCTTGCCGGACACCGGCACACCGAAGGCGAATCTGCCATCCGCCGTGGGCACCGCGGTGCCGCGGTCTTGCCAGGCACCGCCATTGACCTGGGTCTGTCGCTGGACGACGAGACCGGCCCTGGGCTTCTTGATGATGCCGGACAGCGTCACCAGAGTCCCGTCCTTGACGTCGCCCGCAGGGTTGGCGACCAGCGTGACGCCGCCCTTCGGCACCGGCGCCGGGCCCGCGACGTCCTGGTCGGTGATCGAGGTGACGAACGTGGACTTCATGGACGTGTAGCCCACCCCCTGCCGCAGCTTCTGCGTGGAGATGGTGCTGGTGCGGCCATCAAGCGCACGGGCCCTGACCTGGGTCGCTGCACCGGTCGCAGGATCGGTGCGCAGGATCAACTCCATGACGTCGGTGAGACCGAAGATCTCACTCACGCGCTGCTGGGTGAGGACGACGTTCCACGAGCGATAGGGGTTGCCCGTGGCTTCCAGGCTCCACCTATCGGGCACGCCACGTGCCCACGGGATCGAGGCGCCGCCCCACACATCCGACGCCGCAAGGGTGTAGCCGCCCGTGGCCGCCGTGTAGTAGGCGTTGA
>CAZLMT010000011.1:13871-19046 GCA_964560615.1 uncultured Actinomyces sp. | reverse complement strand
GGATTGCCGTTGAAGGTGGCCGCAAGCACCGTCGTGGCGCTGGTGCGCGTGGCCTCTACCGCCTCGGCCCAGCGGTTCGGATCGCCGTACTGGCTCTCCGACAGCCAGCCGCGGAAGGTCTGGTCGTACTTGGGCCCATCGCCGTCGTCCATGTGGCATCCACAGTCGGAGTCGAGGCCGCGGGCCACCTGGGAAAGAGCATAGGAGCGAGAGGCGATGACCTGCGACTCCAGAGCGGCATCCGGCCACGTGGGATTGACCTCGGCGATGCCCTTCATGTACTCGTCGCCGAGGCGCAGCGTGTTGACGACCGCGAGGCGCCGGCCGCTTGAGGTGTCGATGGGCGTGATGTCGACCGTGCCGTAGCGGTACCGGTGGCCGGGGCTGGCAAAGGACTCCCCCGGTCCCGCGATATTGAGCAGCGACGTCGCAGTCCCCGCCTCACCGGGATCGCGCGTGCCTGACCATTGGATCGTCACGACGCGTCCACGGCCGAGTGACTGCGTTTGGCCGTTATCGGTCCGGCGCACCGTCACGAATCGACCTGAGGGAGCGAAGGTGAGATGGGCGTCGGTCCCGAGCACGAGGGACTTCTGCCCGAAGGACACCTGCATCTGCGCGCCTGAGCCGCCCAGGTCCTCCACTCGAGCGTGCGCCTGCGTCGCTTGGTAGAGCAGTCCGATGCGCACGTCCCCCGCATCGGCAACCGACTCCACCTTCGCTGACTGCGCCGGCGTCTCACCCTGGTAGTAGTACTCAACGATGCGCTTGGCAGTCCACCGCTTGGGATCCTGGGAGGCCATGGCGAAGGCACCCCACTGCGAGAGGCCTACGCCGTGGCCGTAGCCCGTGCCCGCGAGGGTGAATTGCTCGGGCGGAGTGCAGGGGTCCGGCGGCGAGTCAGCGGTGGCTGCGATCCGCGCGGTGCCTGTCCATGGGAAGAGCGACTTGCCCTCGCTGGAGGCGGTGATCTCGAAGGTATAGAGGCCCGGCGGGACGGCCTTGCCCTTGGCGTCGCGCAGGTCCCAGGTGAAGGGCACCGAGGCAGCGACGTCGGTCGACGCGGACATGGTGCGCACAGGATCGCCACAGGCGTTGGAGACCGTGAGGGTGGCCTGCATCGGTCCGTTCGAGCGTGGACTGAGCGTGATGGCGCCTCCCGTGCCCCACGGCACGCGATCGCCCGAGATCGAGGGCGGGAAGAAGTTGCGTCCCTGGCGGGCCGAGACGGCAAGGCGAATGTGATTGAGCGTCGGTCGCAGGAATTCGCCCGGGCATGACGTCGCGCCGATGTCGCCGTGACCCGCGATCGTCTTGGAGGTCACCTTCTCGCCCGGCCAGTACATCGAAGTCGTCCCCTGCCCTGGCCCCGGGCCTGCTGACGTGAGGACGGATGATCCGAGTGGGTTGACGTCGTGGATCTCAAACTTCCAGGCGATGAGGTCACTGACGGAGTCGAGGATCTTCTCCTTGGTCGGGGCGTCAGGGTTCAACGTGTCGGCATTGCCGAGGAACGACACCGCGAAGGACTGGGCGTTGAAGCCGGAGGTGTGCGCCCCCACGACGGGCCGGTCGACTCCACCGGCACGACCCTCGTAGAGGCGACCGAAGCGATCGACCATGAAGTTGTAGCCGAAGTCGTTGACCTGGATCCCCTCGGTGAACCACGAGTAGATGTTGCGCATCTGCTGCGCAGCCTGTGCGGGGGTGTAGTTGTTCGTGGACACGACGTGATGCACGAAGGCAACCTTGATCGTGTCGGAATACGACGTACTCCCTCGACGCAGCGACTCGTCGGCACCCCACTGGGCGCGGGTGATGATGGGGGGCTTGCGCACGGCGGCTTGCGCGGACGCCGAGGGCAGATCACCGGTCAGGGAAGCGTCCTCAGCGCGGACGGGATTGTCGATGAGGGTGATCTCGGTGTCGGCAGGGACCTGGCCCGTCGGGGTGTCTACGCGCACCTGGATGCCATCGGCGGCGTCGGTGACGACCGGCTCGGTGGCAAAGCGTGCACGCTGACCCTCCTCCGTGTCGGGATCGGGCATGTGGTCGCTGACGGGCACCTCCATCCACGGAAGCCACTGACCGTCCTGGCGCACGCGCATGACGATGCGCGTCGCGGGGTCGAAAGCCTCGGCAGCGGTGATGCCCACGAGACCGAACGCCTCGGTATCAGTCGGGGGGATGGCCGCCGCCGCCCGCACCATCGGGGCTGCGCGGGGACCGGTCACCGGTCGCTCGTGGGCATGGTCTTCTCCGGCGACGGGCACCGGGGTGCTCGCAGCGGGGGTAGCGGCAAGTGCCTCGGCGGATACCCCGTCCAAGGCGATCGTCGCCAGCTCCGCCCGGACCGGTTCCGCGGGGCCGGCGAGGCTGCCTGCGACCGGGAGAGCGAGTGTCGCCGGGATGACGAGGGCAGCCGTCACCGCCGCGAGAAGTCTCACCCATTGAGGGTGCCTGAGGCGGAGAGGGGAGGCAAGGCGACTCACTCAACGCACAGGTCACTCTGATCACATTCCCAGGGGATTCCCCCGCCCGGTGACTTGACCGGCTCCTGACCCGTCCCCGGGAACCTTGACCTGCCGCCGGGCGTCCCTGTGGGGCGCGTTACGTGAGCCCGGCCCTACCCTGGGTCTGCGAGGCGATAGGGGCGACGGGCACGGCAGCGAAGGGAGCGGGTGACATGCGTCAGCGCTGGTCCCGCATCCTGCTGAGCATCGCGGCCGCACTGGTCCTCGCGCTCAGCCTCACCGGAGTCGGCATCGAGGTGGCCACGAGCCGCCTCGAAGGCAACATCACTGCCGTCGACATCAGCAAGGTGACCGGACGCGACCACGCGCCGATCCAAATCATCGACGACCAGGGCAACTACCAGGCGGTCAATGTCCTGCTCATGGGCAGCGACAGCCGCGAAGGCCAGACGAGCAAGAGGTACGGCGATCCGGACGTCTACACGGGAGAGCGGTCGGACACCACCATCCTGCTCCATCTGTCCGCTGACCGGTCGTTCGCGACGGCGGTGAGCATCCCGCGAGACACGTGGGTCATGCTCCCCGAGTGCGATGTCGACGGCGAGACCGTCGGAGCCTTCGAGGCGAAGTTCAATACCGCCTTCGAGATCGGCGGCCCCGGCTGCACGGTCAAGCTCGTCGAGCAGATGACCGGGCTCACGATCGACAACTTCGCCGTCATCGACTTCGATGGCTTCAAGAACGTCGTCGATGCCCTCGGCGGCGTGGAAGTTTGCCTCACCGAGCCGGCGAGCGACCCTGCGAGCGACCTCGAGCTCCCCGCCGGCACGAGCGTCGTGAGTGGAGAGCAGGCGCTCTCCTTCGTACGCGCGCGCAAGACGCTCAGTGACGGCAGTGACCTCAGCCGCATCAAGCGCCAGCAGGCGTTCCTCTCCTCCATGATCCGCGAAGCCTCGTCCACGGGCCTCCTCCTGAATCCCGTGAAGCTCTACTCCACCCTTGATGCCGCAACCTCGGGGCTCACAACCGATCCGGGGCTCGCCGACATCGATGTACTGCGCGACCTCGCCTTGAGTGTGCGCGGCATGGCCCCGGGCGACATCGCCTTCCTCACCATGCCCTGGGTCGAGCGCGGCGACGGAGAGAACGTCCTCGTCGATGAAGCCTCGGCAGCCCCCTTGTGGCAGTCCATTGCTTCGGACGTCCCGTGGATCAAGCCCAAGAAGTCGGGTTCGAGCTCCTCGACGACGAAGGCACCCGATTTCACTGTGCAGCCTGAAGAGATCACCGTCCGCGTCCTCAATGGCAGTGGCGTGGCGGGGCGTGCAGCCGAGGTCGCCGCAGCACTCGAGGGACAGGGCTTCACCGTGATTGAGGTCGGGGACGCCGATCGGCCTGACTACGCGAGCACCGAGATCCGCCACGACGCCGCATCGGCGGAGGCGGCCCGCACCGTGCTCGCCGCCCTGCCGGGAGCGACCACGGTCGCCGACACTGCGGCGTCGACGATCACCATCGTGATCGGCACGGCGTACACGGGTGTCGAGAGCGTGGTGGCCGATGTGAGCGGCCCTTCACCTGAATCCTCGAGTGACCGCGAGCAGGACACGATCACGGCCCCGACCACCGCCGATAAGGTCCGCTGCGACTAGTTGCTCGGCCTAGCCCGATGGGGCCCGCGCCGCATGATCGCGGCACCCTTCTCGAAGTCCAGCCGCTCCACCGTGAAGCCGGGGAATCGGGCCGTCCAGTCGTCGAGGATCTCCTGCTCGTCGTGACGGATCATGTCGTCGAGGACCACGGTCGCCTTTGCGGATAGGCGAGCATGGAGCGCGGGCAGCGCGGGCCAGCGCGCGTGCGAGGTGCCCTGCCCGGGCGGACCGTCGATGCAGAGCAGGTCGATGTCGTCGATGCCGGCCAAGGCGTCAAGGTCGTACCAGCGGACCGACCGGCCCTCGATCACCTGCTCGCGCAGCGGCGCGTGGATCACCGTGAGCCAGTCCTCCACGCCATGGCGTCGCGCCAGTTCCCGCGTGCCCTGCGCAAAGAACTCGTCGTGGTCCACCCCAATAACCCGGCCGTCGTAGCCGGCCGTGCGCATCGCCGCCGCCATCCACACGCTCGACTGACCGCTGCCAAGGTCGACCACGGTGCGAGGGCGGTGCTCAAGCACATCACCCGCGAGCCACAGCAGCAGGTCTTCTGAGGCTGCCCACGTGCCGGGCCGCGGCATAGGCAGGGACATGGGGACGAGGCGCATGAGCTGCATGTAGTCCTCGAGCAGCACGACCTGGTTGTCGATCTGGTCCATGATCGAGAGCCGGAGTTCGCGCTCCTGTCGCGTGACAGCCTCGCGGAGTCGCGATGACTGATCGGCTGCTCTCTTTGCTTCGCGCTCCGCCGCGGCTCCGCGCTCGCGCGCCTCCCGGGTCGCCTTGAAGAGGATCTCGTGACGCTTCTCCGCGATGGCGCGCATGCCCTCGAGCCGATGCTGCGTCTGGTGCTCGATGCGCGCGACGCGGCCGGCACTCGAGCGAAGCCACATGAGCGCCTGACCCAGGACGACGCCGAGGACCAGGCCGAGCGCCGCCGCGACCACCAGCGCGAGCGCGGAGGCACCGAGTGCCCACGCGAGGAGCCCCGAGAGAAAAGCCAGGAGCACGCCGAGCGCAGCGACGGGCAGCCGGGACCTCATGGGCCG
>CAZLMT010000011.1:10413-13861 GCA_964560615.1 uncultured Actinomyces sp. | reverse complement strand
ACGAGGAGGCACACCTGGTCGAGGCAGTCCAGGCGATCCTCGACTCGGACTATTCGGGGCCCCTGCAGGTGGTCCTGGCCCTCGGCCCCTCGCTGGATGCCACCGACGAAATCGCAGCGGGGCTGACCGAGAGCGATCCCCGGGTGCGGACCGTCCCCAATCCCACCGGCCGCACCGCGACCGCCCTCAACGCAGCCATCGCCGCTGCCGATCACGACATCATCGTGCGCGTCGATGGCCACGCCGTCATTCCCCGCGACTACATCGCGATCGCCGTGCGCACCCTCGAGGACACCGGCGCGGACAACGTCGGAGGCATCATGGGCGCGGAGGGCGTGACGGACTTCGAGCGCGCCGTAGCCGCTGCCATGACGTCCTGGTTCGGCGTCGGCGGAGCGGCGTTCCACATCGGTGGTGGCGCGGGTGAGGCACTCACGGTTTACCTGGGTTGCTTCCGCCGATCCGCGCTCGAGCGCGTGGGGGGCTTCGATGAGTCCATGGTCCGCGCGCAGGACTGGGAACTCAATCACCGCATCCGCGCGACGGGCGGTCTCATCTGGTTCACGCCCGAGTTGCGCGTGAGCTACCGGCCGCGCGGAAGCCTCAAGCGACTCGCGCGGCAGTACCACGAATACGGACGCTGGCGGCGAGAAGTGGCCCGACGCCACCCCGAGACGGTGTCACTGCGCTATCTCGCACCGCCGCTCGCCCTCATCGCCGTCGCGGGCGGCACTGCGCTCGGCGTCGCAGGACTGTTCACCGGCTCGCGTGGCCTTCTGCTCGGCTTCGCCCTCCCCGCTGGATACGTCGCGGCCGACCTGATCGC
Organism: uncultured Actinomyces sp.; assembly: GCA_964560615.1. GTDB lineage: Bacteria > Actinomycetota > Actinomycetes > S36-B12 > S36-B12 > Mxb001. The sequence goes on along the minus strand of CAZLMT010000011.1, from coordinate 13,035 downwards.
GAGCGCGCGGGCCGCGCGGGGAATGCCCGCGAGTTCGTCGAGATGGCTGCCCGTCGTCTTCGCGACGATGCACGGCGCATGGGGAGCAGGCTTCATCCGCGGCACGCGCTAGGGCCGCAACCGCGCTAGTGATCCAGGCCCTGCTCACGCAGGCGTCGGATCGCCTCGCGTCGCTCCAAACGCGTCGCGCGCCGGATCTCCGCCTCCTGGAAGCGCATGCGGTCTCGCTCGGTCTGCGGCAGGACCGGGGGCACGGAGCGCGGACGCCCCTGGTCGTCGATAGCGACGAAGACGAGGTGCGCGCTGGACACATGGATCTCGCCTTCCACTCCCATGCGCTGCACCGTGACGCGTACGCCGACTTCCATGCTCGTGCGACCGGTCCAGTTGACCTGCGCCTGCGTGGTGAGGAGATCGCCGAGCTTCACCGGCTCGAGGAAGGCCATCTGGTCCATGAACGCCGTAACCGCAGGCCCGTTGGAGTGGCGCACCGCCGCCACGGCACCGGCCTCGTCGACCGCGCGCATGATCACGCCACCGTGCACGTCGCCGTAGTTGTTGGCGTCCATCACGCCCATCACCCGGGCAAGGGTGACCTTCGATTCCTCCGTGGGTACGGGCTGATCGTTGGGTTCAGTCGGCACGGGGTCCAGGGCCATGTCAGCCTCGCAGCAGGGAGCGGGCCATGACGAGCCGCTGGATCTCGTTGGTGCCTTCATAGATTTGCGTGATCTTGGCGTCGCGCATGTAGCGCTCCACGGGGTAGTCGCGGGTGTATCCATTGCCCCCGAAGACCTGCACAGCATCGATCGTCACGTCCATGGCGACGTCCGAGGCAAATGCCTTGGCTGCAGCGCCGAAGAAGGACAGGTCGGCATCACCGCGCTCGCTCTTGCCTGCCGCGCGGTAGACGAGCGAGCGCGCCGCCTCCAACTTCATCGCCATGTCCGCGAGCATGAACTGGATTCCCTGGAAGGAGCCGATCGCCTTGCCGAACTGCTCCCGCTCCTTCGCGTAGGCGACCGCGGCATCCAGGGCCCCCTGGGCGATGCCCAGCGCCTGCGCCCCGATGGTGATGCGCGTGTGGTCGAGGGTGGTCATCGCGGTGCGGAAGCCGGTGCCCGGCTCCCCCACGATGCGATCCCCGGGCAGGCGCACGTTGTCGAAGAGCACCTCCCGCGTGGGTGAGCCGTGGATCCCGAGCTTGCGCTCGGGCGCTCCGAAGGAGACGCCTTCGTCATCGCGATGGACGACGAAGGCGGAGATGCCCTTGGCGCCCGCGTCAGGATCGGTCTTGGCCAGCACGGTGTAGTACTGGGCGACGCCAGCCCCCGTGATCCAGCTCTTCTGCCCGTTGAGGATCCAATCGCTTCCGTCGCGGACGGCGCGCGTCTTCATGGCGGCGGAGTCGCTGCCGGATTCGCGCTCGGACAGGCAGTAGGCGAACATCGCCTCGCCGCTGGCCACCGGCGGGAGGTAGCGGCGGAGCAGATCATCGTCACCAGCGACCATCAGCGGCATCGTGCCGAGCTTGCTGCCCGCGGGGATAAGCGAGCTCGATGCGCAGACGCGTGCGATCTCCTCGATGATGATGCAGACCGCGAGCGCATCGCCGCCCTGACCGCCGTACTCCTCGGGGATGTGGAGAGCGTGGAAGCCGGAGGACACGAGGGCGTCGTAGACGTCGTACGGGAACTCGCCGGTCTCGTCGATCTCCGCTGCACGCGGGGCGATCTTGTCCTCTGCGAGCCCACGCACCACCTCGCGGAGCTCGCGATGCTCCTCCGGCAGGTCAAAGACAGCGAAGTCAGGGTTGGGCGTGAGCGCCACGGCGATCCTCCCTCCTCGGTCCCGTCGGGCTGCCAGGAGCCTATCGGCGACGTCCGGGGGCACCACCTCGGCGACTAGGCTCACCGCGTGCGGATGAGCGTGGTGGGGACCGGCTACCTGGGGGCAACCCATGCGGCGTGCATGGCGGAGCTAGGGCACGACGTGGTGGGGATCGACACGGATCCGGCCAAGGTCACGGCGCTGGCGTCAGGCACGGTGCCCTTCTGGGAGCCGGGTCTGGACGAGGTGCTGCAGCGTGGGCTGGCGTCGGGGCGGCTGCGCTTCTCGACCGATCCCGCCGATGCGTCTGGCTCCCGTGTGCACTTCGTGTGCGTCGGCACTCCGCAGCGAGCGGACTCCCCCGCCGCTGACTTGACCCAGGTCCACGGCGCGGTAGAAGCGCTGCTGCCGGTGCTCCACGAGGGCTCCTTGCTGGTGGGCAAGTCGACAGTGCCGGTCGGCACCGCGGCGGGTATCGCTGAGCGCGTGTCGGCGACCGGAGCGCATGTCGCCTGGAATCCGGAGTTCCTGCGCGAGGGCCATGCGGTGGAGGACACGCTGCGCCCCGACCGCCTCGTCTTCGGAGTGAGGGACGCGGCCGATGAGGCGGTGCTGCGCGAGGTCTACGCCGTACTGCTCGACGCGGGGACACCGGTCCTGGTGACCGACTTCGCCACCGCCGAACTAGTGAAGGTGGCGGCCAATGCCTTCCTCGCGACGAAGATCTCCTTCAACACGAAACTTTTCAACTTCTTTACGTTTCTATTGATTTTATCGCAACAACCGAGTATT
>CAZLMT010000011.1:8983-10403 GCA_964560615.1 uncultured Actinomyces sp. | reverse complement strand
CTCCTTCATCAATGCCATGGCCGAGGTGTGTGAAGCCACCGGCGGCGACATCGTGACCCTGTCCGCCGCACTGGGCATGGACCCGCGCATCGGGCCACAGTTCCTGCGCGCGGGCCTGGGCTTCGGCGGCGGCTGCCTCCCCAAGGACATCCGTGCCTTCATGGCCCGCGCGGGCGAGCTCGGTGTCGACGAGGCGCTGATGTTCCTGCGGGACATCGACGACATCAACATCCGGCGCCGCCAGCACACCGTCGACCTTGCACTCGAGGCGATGGGTGGCGAGGCCTCAGGGCATCGTGTCGCCGTGTGGGGCGCGGCGTTCAAGCCCGATAGCGATGATGTCCGCGACTCCCCCGCACTCCATGTCGCGGCCGCACTGCACGACGCCGGCGCCATCGTCACCGTCCACGATCCGCGCGCCGTCGACAACGCCCGCAGACTCTTCCCCCAACTCGAGTACGCCGACTCTCCACGCGACGCTGCTCGCGATGCCGACGTCGTGCTTTTGCTCACCGAGTGGTCCGACTATCGCGACCTCGATCCCGCGAGCATCACGTCCGTGGTGCGCCAGGCCTCGCTCATCGACGCCCGCAACGCCCTCGATGTCGATCGCTGGCGCGCCGCTGGCTGGACCTACCGCGCCCTCGGGCGCCCCGTCTCCTAGCCCGCGCGCCAGACGATGGCCGGGCAGTTGTCCATGATGACCTCGAGGCCGGCGTCGACCGCGCGCTGGGCCGCGGCCTCATCGATAACCCCGAGCTGCATCCACACAGCCTTCGCGCCTGCCTCGATGGCCTCGTCGACGAAGGCCCCCGCGCGATCGGAGCGCACGAAGAGGTCGACGACATCGGGTGTGCCCACGGCGGCTGCTGCCTCCGCGATCGTGGCGTAGCCCTGCTCGCCGTGCACGACCTCCGCGCGCGGATAGATCGGCACGATGCGCTTGCCACGTGATTGGAGCAAGCGGGCGATGGCGTAGGCATCGCGATCGGGGTTGTTGCCCAGACCGACGACGAACCATGTCGTCGTGTGGTCCAGCACGCGCGCGGCGACCTCAGGAGTGCCGTAGAGGCGGGAGTCGCGCTCACCCATGTTCGCGGACCCGGGCACCCTTCTCCATCGCCGTCTCACGCAGGGACGCCTGGAAGTCGACCATCGCGGCAAGCAACTCCGGCTGCGATGTCGCGAGGATCCGCACGGCCAGCAGGCCCGCGTTGCGAGCGTTGCCGACCGCGACGGTCGCTACGGGCACACCCGCGGGCATTTGCGCGATGGAGAGCAGCGAATCGAGCCCATCGAGCTGCGAGAGCGGGATCGGTACGCCGATCACCGGCAGCGGCGTGAGCGAGGCCACCATGCCGGGCAGGTGCGCGGCTCCGCCAGCGCCGGCGATGATGACTCGCAGGCCTCGATCCGCAGC
>CAZLMT010000011.1:0-8973 GCA_964560615.1 uncultured Actinomyces sp. | reverse complement strand
CGGCGTAGGCGACCATCTCCTTGGGCATGCGATGTGCCGAGACGACGTCGGCCTCGTAGGGCACGCCGAACTCCGCCAGCGCAGTGGCAGCCGCCTCCATGACCGGCCAGTCCGAATCGCTGCCCATGATGATGCCGACGACGGGCGTGGACTCACTCATCGATCACTCCCATGAAGTAGTCGGCAGCATGATGCGCGCGGGCGAGCAGATCATCAAGATCATCGCCCACCACGGTCACATGACCGAGTTTGCGTCCGGGACGCAACTCCTTGCCATAGAGGTGCACCTTGAGACCGGGATCGCGGGCGAGCACATGCCGATAGGCCTCCACGAGCGGCGGAAGATCGAGCGCATCCTGAGGTCCCACGATGTTGACCATCACGGCCCAGGGCGCGACGGCGCCGGGGTCTCCCAGGGGCAGGTCGAGCACGGCGCGCAGGTGGTTTTCAAACTGACTCGTCACCGACCCGTCAATGGTCCAGTGCCCGGAGTTGTGCGGCCTCATGGCGAGCTCGTTGACGAGGACTCCCGCCGGCGTATCGAAGAGCTCGACCGCCAGCATGCCCGTGACGTCGAGTGCGCGGGCAATCTCCAAGGCGATCCGCTGAGCCTCGAGAGCGCGATCATCCGAGAGGTCCGGGCATGGCGCCACAACCTCGGAGCACATTCCATCGACCTGCACCGTGCGCACGATCGGATAGGCAACCGCTTGGCCGTGCGGGCTCCGAGCGACCTGCGCGGCCAACTCCCGGGTGAAGGGCACGCGTTGTTCGGCAAGCCACCGGGCGCCGGAGACGAGCGGTGTCTCTGCCATCACGCGTTGTGCGGACGCGACGTCATCGACGACCCACACCCCGCGTCCGTCGTACCCACCACGGGAGACCTTGAGCACAAAGGGCCAACCCAGCGCCTCGCCCACGGACTCCAGATCATCCGCGGACGTGACGTGGCGCCACTCCGGCGAAGGCAGGCCGGCTCGGTCCAGCGCCTCGCGCATGGCGATCTTGTCCTGTGCGTGGACCAGCGCCGACGGTCCGGGTCGCACCGCCACCCCGGAGTCCTCCAGTTCACGAAGGTGCTCCGGCGGCACATGCTCATGATCAAAGGTGACGACCGTTGCCCCGTCAGCGAGACGTCGCAGTGCCTCGAGGTCGTCGTGGCGACCAAGCACCACGTCTGCTGTCACCTGGGCGGCAGACTCCTGGGGGTCCAGGGCGAGCACCCGGAAGCCGACGCCCAGTGCGGCAGCGGGCGCCGCGGTCATCCGGGACAGTTGACCGCCGCCGACCATGCCCACGCGCGGGACACCGGTGGTCTCGGTCACGGAGCGACCCTACCGAGGTGACCACGCTCGGCCCACGTGCCCGGGGTCGCCCGGGATAGCATCCCCCCATGTCGCAAGGGGGCCCCGCACCTGTCGCGCGCCCGTCGCTCGTCGACCGGCTCCGAGGGTCCGTGAGCATGCTCTACCGCGAGATCGCGAAGTTCGGCATCGTGGGCTCCTTTGCCTTCGTCATCGACGTCGGCCTCTTCAACTTCCTCCTCTACGTCGGTCCGCTCCAGGACAAGCCGCTCACGGCCAAGGCCATCAGCGTCATCGCCGCGACGACATTCGCCTACTTCGGCAACCGCTTCTGGACGTTCCGGCACCGCGGCCGCACCCACATGGGCCGCGAGTACATCCTGTTCTTCGCGCTCAATGGCGTCGCCATGGTCATCGCGCTGTCATGCCTGTGGCTCAGCCACTACGCGCTGGGACTCGACAGCCCGATCGCCGACAACATCAGCGCCAATGTCATCGGCCTGGGCCTCGGCACGCTCTTCCGCTTCTGGTCCTATCGCAAGTGGGTCTTCCCCGCGATTCCCGCCGACGACGATGCCGATCGCGAGCTCGCCGAGCGCGACGCCGTCACGCCGATCTGACCGTCAGGTCCGTCCCAGCTCGAACACCCTGATCACACCCAGGCCGCGCACGCGGCGAGGGGCGAGCTGGCGCAAGCCCACATCCGTGAGCACCGAGAGTTGCGCGGCCGTGGCGGCGTCGACCAGGGTCGAGTCAGGGCGCGCGAGCGCGGTGAGGCGACTGGCCAGATTGACCGTCGAGCCGAAAACATCGCCCATGCGGCGTAGGACGGGACCGCTCGCCAATCCAATGCGCATCTCCGGGACGTCCGGATCCCGGGCATGGGCGTCGTGGAGGCCCAAGGCCGTCTCCGCAGCGGTCATAGCGTCATCGGCGACGAAGAGAATCTCATCCCCCACGGTCTTCACAAGTGTCGCTCCTGTGGCCGCCACGACATCGGCACTGACCGCCTCGAACCTCTCCACCAGCGCAGCGAGGTCGGCATCCTCCAACTGCCTGCTCAAGCGCGTGAACCCCACCAGATCAGCGAAACCCACCGTGCCATCCGCGCTCGGCTCGCCGATGACCTCGGTGCGTGCGAGCCGTCGATCGAGCACGGCCGCGAGCTGTCGGCGCCAGGCGTAGTCGAGCAGGCGCTCCATCGGGCCGACAAGGTCCGCGGTGCGCGCGACGATCCGCTCGACGACCTCGGGATCCTCGGTGATGTCGCGGCCGTCCAGCTGCTCCTGCTCGACGAGGAATCGCCCTACGGCCTCGGCCTGCCAGTCGGCCAACCGCGCGGTCGACTGTCCGAGGCTGCGCGCGAGCACGACCGCGGTGTCGTCGTCGAGCAGTCCCCGCGTGATCAGGTCATGTACGGTCCGCAACGCCTCCAGGTCGGCCTCCGTGAAGGCCGCAGCGCCACCGGTGTCGGGGAAGCCGAGTGCACGCCAGAGAGCCCGAGCCAGGTCGTCAGGGACGCCGGAGAGCCTGATGAGGTCGGCGCGCGTGTAGGTCGGTGGGCCCCCGAGGACGACCTCCTCGAGGGCCTCGGTGGGATCAGGTGCCATCGCCGGGCGGCACCGGATCGCCACCCTGCTCCGTGCTGCGACGGCGACGCCGATCGTCGTCCTGCTCGTGCAGGCGGTAGACGTCGCGCTGGATCACCTCGACGTTGGGCACATCGTCGATGACAAGGTTCTCGTCGCTCGCGGAGGTCACCTCGAGTCGTCCGTAGTTGAGGATCCGTCCGAGGACCCCGACCTCGAATGACACGTTGTTCACCTTCGCCAGGGGCATGTCGCGGCCCTTCTTGGAGATGACCCCTGCACGAGTGATGATGCGGCGGTTGGTGAAGACGTACTGCGTGGTGATCCAGTAGAGGAAGGGCCGGATCACCCACAGGATGAGGATGAGCAGGCCGGCGGCGATGATGATGTACCGGCCGATCGTGGCCACGGCGGAGTCCGGGAACCACGATCCCAGCGAGCTGTAGAGCCACACGCCGATGAAGACGGTGAGCAGCAGCCACACCACCGGCAGGATCAGTCCGCGCCAGTGGGGACGCATCTCGAACTCGATGACCTCGCCCTCGCCCAGCAACTTCGTCGGGTATGCCATGTCCGCATCGTGTCACGCGGCTGCGCCCATGCGCAGCCGGATGTGGTCATGTCCCGTGACCAGGGGAGGGCCGAGTCAGCCCTCAGGCCGCAGGAGCGTGACATCCCCGGCCGAGAGCAGATGCTCGACTCCCTCAGGGTCCGTAAGGACGAGCTCACCCGAGGCTCCTAGCCGACTGGCCCGGCCCACGATCACTCGATCGCCCACGTGCGCCTGTACGTCGTGATGAAGTGTGGCGGACAGGGCGGTGTAGGCATCGCGTACATCGACCCCCGATGCCCACTCCCGGTAGGCCTGCGCGACGGACACCAGCACCTGGACGAGCGCTTCCGTGCGATCTACCACGTGCCCCGAGGTGCGCAGCGATGCTCCGCCCTCGGGCAACTCCGACTCATCCTGGTCGACGTTGATCCCGACTCCCACGACGACGCTGCCATCCGCAAGCCGCTCCGCCAGGATGCCCGCGAGCTTGCGTCCCGACACGAGCACGTCGTTAGGCCACTTCAACTCGACCTGAACTCCGGCCGCCGTATGCAGGCCACGTGCGACACCGACGCCGACGACGAGAGGCAGCCATCCGAGTCGATCGGCAGGAATACGCGGCCGCAGGAGCAGGCTCCACCACAGGCCCGCGCGAGCCGATGAGTCCCATGTGCGGCCACGGCGACCCCGGCCCGCGGTCTGCTCCTCCGCGACCACGACGGTGCCCTCGGGTGCCCCTTCGGCGGCGAGACGCTCGACCTCGGTCATGGTCGACGGGGTGGTCTCCAGGACCACGGGCACGGGCCATGGCGCCCAGGGCGGCTGGGCGAGTGAGTCCAGCGAGCCCAGTGGCACCCGCTCAGGCCTGCCGGTGTGCGCGCTCACCCGGCTAAGGTAACCGCGTGACGACTTCTTCCACCTCCGGCGTCCCGCAGACCGCCGCGGACAAGGCCGACGAGTTGCTCCGGCGCCGCACCGAGGCAGCCGGTCGCCGTCAGGCCGCCGTCGACAAGCAGCACGCCAAGGGCAAACTCACGGCGATGGAGCGCATCGAGGCTCTGCTCGACGAGGGTTCGTTCCAGCAGCTCGATGCGCTCGCTCGCCACCGCTCGCACAACTTCGGCCTCGATTCCGAGCGCCCCTACGGCGACGGGGTGATCACCGGCTACGGCACGATCGACGGGCGGCCCGTGTGCGTCTTCGCGCAGGACTTCACCGTCTTCGGCGGCTCGCTCGGAGAGGTGTTCGGCGAGAAGATCGTCAAGGTCATGGACCTCGCCCTGAAGACCGGCTGCCCGGTCATCGGCATCAACGACTCGGGCGGCGCCCGCATCCAAGAGGGCGTCGCTTCACTGGGCCTCTACGGCGAGATCTTCTACCGCAACGTGCAGGCCTCTGGCGTGATCCCGCAGATCTCGCTCATCATGGGCCCGTGCGCGGGTGGTGCCGTCTACTCCCCCGCCATCACCGACTTCATCGTCATGGTCGACAAGACCTCGCACATGTTCATCACCGGCCCGGACGTCATCAAGACCGTGACCGGCGAGGACGTCCCCTTCGAGGAGCTCGGCGGCGCCCACACCCACAACTCAAAGTCGGGCGTCGCCCACTACATGGCCGCGGACGAGTCGGATGCCTTCGACTACGTGCGTGCGCTCCTGTCCTACCTGCCGAGCAACAACCTCGACGAGCCGCCGATCTACGACGTAGACGCGGATCTCACCTCGATCACGGAGCAGGACCGCGAGTTGGACACCCTCATCCCCGACTCCCCCAATCAGCCCTACGACATGCACCGCCTGGTGGAGCACGTGCTCGACGACGAGGAGTTCCTCGAGGTCCAGCCGCTCTTCGCGCCCAACATCATCTGCGGCTTCGGCCGAGTGGAGGGCCGCCCCGTCGGCGTCGTGGCGAATCAGCCCATGCAGTACGCCGGCACGCTCGACATCGATGCGTCAGAGAAGGCCGCTCGCTTCGTGCGCACCTGCGACGCCTTCAACATCCCCGTGCTCACCTTCGTCGACGTCCCCGGCTTCCTCCCCGGCACCGGCCAGGAGTGGGAGGGGATCATCCGCCGCGGCGCGAAGCTGATCTATGCCTACTCCGAGGCGACTGTCCCGCTCGTCACCGTCATCACCCGCAAGGCCTACGGCGGCGCCTACGACGTCATGGGCTCCAAGCATCTGGGCGCTGACATCAACCTCGCGTGGCCCACGGCTCAGATCGCCGTGATGGGGGCGCAGGGCGCCGTCAACATCCTCTACCGCAAGGAACTGGCCGACGCGGCCGATCCCGAGGCGGAGCGGGCCCGACTCATCGCGGAGTACGAGTCCACCCTCGCCAATCCCTACGTCGCGGCAGAGCGCGGCTACGTCGACCGGGTGATCCTGCCTCACGAGACTCGGCCGATGATCGTGCGCGCACTCCGTGCACTGCGGACCAAGCGCGCGAGCCGGCCGCCCAAGAAGCACGGGAACATCCCGCTGTGAGCGAGGACAGGATCGTCATCCGCGGCGGTGCCACGCCCGCGGAGGTCGCCGCCGTGGTGGCCGCCGTGGCGAGCCTGCGCGCTCAGCTCGATGAGCCCGCGCCGCGCACACGGAGCCTCTGGGCTCGTCCGTCACGGCAGGTCAGGCCAGCCCAGGCCCCCGGGCATGGAGCCTGGCGCGCATCAGCACTGCCTCGCTAGCGCGAAGCAGCCCCTAGCGCGCGACCAGGGACCGGGCAGTCTCGAGCAACGCCTGGGATCAGTCCGTCAGCGCAGTGCCGTGCACGTGAACTGGGATGACCATCGAGCTCAGGTCGATTGATGGGTGGACGGGGCGCCCAGGAAGCAACACATGCGATGCGTCACGCCGAAAGTCCCATCGCATGTCCGTCGGCTATTGTCGTCGGTCATGAAAAGGACATCACTTGCCTCGATCGCTCTCGCTCTGGCCGCCCCAATAGCTCTCGTCGGCTGTTCCGAGAGTTCGTCCACGGAGATGATCTCCCTGACTTTGCAGTCCAATTTCGATGACCGCCAGGTCATGGATACGGGCGAGGAGGGTTCGACTCTCGGAGACTACGTGAACGGTAACGGCGATCTTCTTGACGAATCGGGGCAGGTCATCGGCCAGTTCGACATGACTTCTCACACCACCGGTGTGACAGAGACCAGCGAGACACGCATGGTGATCGCCGAGTACCAATTCGGGGACGGCGCTGATTCCTTCCTCATCCAGGGTGCCGAGCAATTCGAAACGGACGGCGGCCTTCAAGCGTCGGACCGACCCCTGGCGTATGCCGTCATCGGAGGGACGGGCAAATACATGGGAGCGAACGGCGAGTGCCTAGTGCATCGCCGGGAAGCGGCCTTCAGCATCGAGTGCACCTTCCTGGTGGTCAAGCAATAGACCCGAAACTCACCCCGTGCGAGGAGACGTGCGCCAGGGGGGCCGTGGAGCGATGCGGACCTCTCAGCTCGAGAAGTAGGTCCTCTTCTTCTTGTACGCCGTGTAGCCGTCGGTGGCCGGTGCCTTGAGATTCACGACGACCTTGACCGGGTTGCCATACGTCGTGACGGTGACCCTCCCGCGCTTGGCGTATTTGCGCACCGTGCACAGCTCGTAGTCACCGCGCGGAGACACCGACGCGCGCCCGAGCGAGTAGGTCTTGCAGTTCACCGTGACCCTCACGGTCTCACCGGCGTTCGTCTTTACAGCGCGCTCGACGATGACCGTCGTACCCGGATTCACGATTTCCGCGGGCAGGTCGACGGGCTCGGTGGGCTTCTGCGGCTCGGGCGCAGGCGAGGGCGTGGGAGTGGGCGTCGGCTCCGGTGTCGGAGTTGGCTCAGGCGACGGGGTCGGCTCGGGTGACGGGGTCGGCGCCTCGGTCGGCGACTGTGTCGGGCTCGGGCTGGCCGACGTTTCCGTCGGAGACGGACTGGGCGAGGTCGACGTCGGAGACGGACTCGGCGAGGTCGACGTCGGGCTCGGGCTGGGAGAAGTCGACGTCGGGCTCGGGCTGGGCGTCGGCGCCGGGTCGTCCGCCGCGAACCATGTCTGGAAGATCGGGAATCCGCTCAACTTGGTGAAGGTGAAGGTGAGGGTCTCGATGGATTGGGTCGGCCGGAACCAACCCGCCGCACCCGAGGTGTCAGCGCCATTTCCGGTCAGCGTGTCGATGCTGTTCCAGACCGGCACATCCGTGTGCGTTCCCGAGGGGCAGCCACTCGGCTTCGGTGACACAGCGCAGTAGTTGAAGACACCCTGGTACCAACTCGCGACGGCCACGGCGTTGCCGCTGGCATCGGTCGCACTGATGCGCACCCTGTCGGCATCGATGTCACCGAGCGTGAATCCCCACGTGCCCACCGGAGTCGCCTCGGCAAACGTGTAGGTCGTGACGACGGAGGCCGCGCCTCCCGTGCCGACATTGAGGTAGGGCTTGCCCTGCGAGGAACCGAAGTATGCGCCGAACGGCGTGGTCGGGCCCAGCCACGTGGATGCACCGGAGGGAATCTCCAACGACGTTCCGTTTGTCGTCCAGGTCGCCGACGGGGAGCCGAAGCCGTCGGTGGCCAGCGACATGGTTCCCGTCGTTCCGGTGCGCGACCACGTCGCGTACTCACCCGTGCCGCCCACTGCCTGCACCGAAGACACAGCGATGGCCGCGGTGAGGGAGGTGGCGAGGAGGCTGGCAGGGAGCAGGATCGCGAGATGGCGGCGCATGGCAGTCAGCCTAGGCAACGCGCCCGCGTCAGGCACGCCTCATGGGCGAAGGAGGCGCGCACCATGCCATTGCGCACGTGAGGTGCAGGTTTTCGGTCGCTCAGGTGCGCAATGGTGCGCGTGTGACGTCCAGCGAATGAGGGACAGGCACTCGCTACGCCCAGCCGGCCACGTCCGGCCACGTCAGGCCCAATCCGGCAGCGAGGCGTCGAACCGCTGGCAACGACACCCCGATGACATTGCCGGGGTCGCCGTGCACGCCCGCGACAAACGGCGCGCCCAGGTCATCCAGTGTGAAGCCACCGGCGACCTTGAGTGGTTCGCCCGTGGAGATGTACGCCGCGATCTCGTCGTCCGGTGCATCGACCATGTCGACGACCGTTGACACCGTCTCGCCCGCACTCGTGCCGGTGGAAGAGTCGATGAGCCAGTGCCCGGTGTGCAAGGTGCCGGAGCGGCCGCGCATGCGCTGCCAGCGGCGCAATGCCTCCTCGGGAGTGGGCGGCTTGCCCAGGCGCACACCATCGACCTCGAAGATCGAGTCGCAGCCCAGCACGAGCGCACCGGCGGGCACATCGGGCATCGCCGCGACAGCTTCAGCCTTCGCACGGGCGAGAGCCAGGGCGACATCGGGCACGGGCCGGTCCCGCATCGCTTCCTCGATCGCCTCCTCGTCCACCCCGCTCACGAGGACGACAGGGGCGATGCCTGCCTGCTCGAGGAGTCGGCGGCGCGAGGGCGAGGCGGAGGCCAGGACGAAGGGGATCGGCCCCCCTTCCCGCGGAGCGGACATGCGCTCACCCTGCCAGAGC
>CAZLMT010000010.1:39566-40738 GCA_964560615.1 uncultured Actinomyces sp. | reverse complement strand
GAGTGCAGTGGCGGCAGCCGCGGCTGCCAAACCCCACTTGCGATGCATTCACATGCCCTTTCGTCGTGGTCATCCCATCCACACGTAGCGGGGCTACGCCGCTCCCGATGGGTCTCGAGCGTTGTCTGAACCCTAGCCATCACGCGGGCGAACTCTCCGCGCGGCCCACACCCCGTGACCCTCCCGTAATCGGAGTTGACGCGCGCGGGACGTGTGTGACGAATGTGGTGACATCCCGGTGAATGTCAGCCAAGTCGAGCGCTTGCGCTCCACCCTCCGTCGACAGGCAGGACGACGCCAGAGACACCGGCGGCTCCCGCCAGGAATGCGACCGCGTCAGCCACCTCGGCGGGAAGGATCGGTCGGCCCAGGGGGCAGGCCCGCTGCCACCAGGCCCAGCCCTCAGGCCAATCGTCGGCCAGACCGGGCCGGTCGACCAGGCCGGGTGCGACCGCGTTGACACGTATGCCCGCCGCCGCCCAGTCCAAGGCGCTAGATCGCGTAAAGGACTCCAGGGCGGCCTTGGCAGCCGCGTAATGCGCGTGACGCGGGAACGCCGCCTGAGCCTCGATGGAGGACACGTTGACGATGCTGGCACCCGCTGACATCACGGGGCGCAGTGCCATCGTGAGCTGCACGGCGGAGAGAAAAGTGGAGCCGAGCATCTCTGCCCAGTCCGACCCGGTGAGTTCATCCAGGGCGCCTGTCACCTGGCTAGCAGCGTTATTGACCAGGAGGTCGACGCGCTCGACTGACTCCCGCACGCGCTCGGCTGCCTCCGGGTGCGCGAGATCGCCATCAAGCCAGCGCACATCCGCATCCGCACCCTGCACAGCTCCGCGACTGTGCGCGATGACGTCGTACTCCGCCTCGCGTAGACGGCGGATCAGCGCCTGACCGAGACCGCCGCGCGCCCCGGTCACCAGTGCTACTCGGCGCGTCATGCCACGTCCCCCGAGCGGATGAGTCCGCGAGCTATCACCGCGGCTTCGGGCCACGCGGAGAGATCGGTGTCATCGGCGGCGAGGGTGAACCCGCTGAACGGCGGGGCAAGGGAGCACACGACCAGGCTCCAGTCTCCCCGCGGACGTGATCCCTGCCAGGCCTGGGCGGGCACGAGGACAGCAGGCTCCTGCCCGAGGTCGAGATCCGTGCCGAGGACATGCTCGGAG
>CAZLMT010000010.1:28912-39556 GCA_964560615.1 uncultured Actinomyces sp. | reverse complement strand
TCGACTGTGCGCCACGACCGCGTAGCCGTCGTCGATGAGTCGCGCGATCACGGCCCGCCCGACGACCCCGCGGGCTCCTGTCACGACGGCCACCTGCCGGCTCATCCCGGCACCGTCTCCCGAATGAGGGTGCGTGCCTGGGCGGACGCCCCTGGCCACGCATCCAGGTCCATGTCTGCGCCCGCCAGGGTGAACCCGCTAAAGGGCGGCGCGAGCGAGCACACGACCAGGCTCCAGTCACCCTGGGGTCGAGAGCCCTGCCAGGCCTTTGCTGGCACGCGGACCGCTGGCTCATGGCCGAGGGCCAGGTCAGTCCCGAGCATGTGCGTCGAGTGACTGCCGTCGGGATGCAGGACGAGCATGTCGACGGGAGCGCCCGCCACATGCACCCACATCTCGTCCTCGTCCAGCATGTGCAACGCACTGAAATCGTGGGGAGTGAGAAGGCCGTAGATCGCATTGCCGTGATGCGTGCGCCACAGAAGCGAGATCCAGACGCCCTCACCTTCCAGATACTCAAGGTCCAGTGCGGTGATGACCTCCTGCGCGCTCAATTCACCGAGATCGCTCATGTGCCCTCCACCACTCGCAAGGCCGCTGCCATTACGTCATCGGTATCCACGCGAGTGGGTTGCCCATCGACCACCACGGGACTTCCGGCGACAAGGACGTGGCGCACATCTGACCGGCCCGCACTAAAGACCACTGATGTGTAGGGGTCATGCACGGGGACGAGATGAGGTGCGCGCAGGTCGAGGGCGATGAGATCCGCTTCCTTGCCCAACTCGACCGTGCCGATGCGGTCGCCGAGACCGAGCGCACGAGCGCCGTCGAGCGTGGCCGCACTCACGACGTCACGTGCCGACAGAGCGGCCGGGTCGTCTCGCACGAGGCGTGCGAGATTTGCGGCCAGGCGCATCGCGGCGAACATGTCCAGGTCGTTGCTTGATGAGCAGCCGTCGGTGCCGATTCCCACTCGGATGCCCTGCTCCCGGTAGCCCACGACATCAGCGGCCCCACTCGCGAGCTTGAGATTGGAGCCGGGGCAGTGAGCCACGGCCGTCCCTGTCGCCGCCACGCGGTCACGATCATGGTCGTCGAGGCGCACACCATGACCCAGGACTGGCGCGAGGGCGAGGATGCCCGATGCTTCGAGGGCGGGCACAGGTCGAAGGCCGGTGGCCTTGATCGTGTCGTCGTTCTCGCGATCGTTCTCGGAAGCGTGGGTGTGGACCAGCGCGCCCTGCTCGCGGGCCAGGTCGGCGATCTGCGCGAGGTGCTCGAGTCCCACCGTGAACGCCGCATGCGGCATGAGCGCCGGCGGCACGTGTGGGCCCCCCATGGACTCCAGCGTCTTCGGCCACTCCCGTGCGAGGACCATGCGCTCGTCCCACTCCAGGTGGTCGGGACCAGGGAATGAGAAGAAGACCGGGCCCGTCACGTGGCGCAGCCCAACATCCACGGCCGCGCGATGGGACTCCTTGGGGTGGAAGTACATATCGAGCGCTGTCGTAGTGCCGCCGAGCACGGCTTCCAGCGCCCCGAGGCGCGTGCCCGCATAGACACCCGCGAGGTCCATGATGCGGGCCTCCTCCGCCCAGACGCGCTCGAGGAAGCCCTGGAGATCGACCTCCTCAGCAACTCCGCGCAGGAGCGTCATCGCAAGATGCGTGTGCAGGTTGACCAGCCCCGGCATGACGAGCAATCCCTCGCCATCGATGACGGTGCTTGCGTCCGTCACGGACTCGCCCACGCTCACGATGCGACCGTCGTCGATCGCGATGTCGGCATGCTCGAGGACGCTGCCCGACTCGTCGCACATGAGCACGTACCGCGCATTGCGGATGACGAGGTCGACGGTCACGCCTTCTCCGCAAGGATCGCGGCAGCCCGCCCGAGGATGGCCGTCACAGTCTCGGCACCCCGCGCGACCACGGCGGTCACCTCCTCGATCGTGATGGGCTCATCGCTCAGTCCCGCTCCAGGATTCGCCACGAGGCACAGGCTTGCGTAGGGAATCCCTCGCTCCGCGACAAGGACGACCTCAGGGACGCCCGTCATGCCCACGACCGTGACTCCCGCGGACCGCGCCATGCGAATCTCGGCCTTGGTCTCGAAGCGAGGGCCCTCGAAGGCGCCGTAGATGCCCGTGGGCGTCACGAGCACATCCAGGTCGCGGGCGGCGGCCAGCCACGTCTCGCGCAGGCGCGCGTCGTAGGGAGCGCCCATGTCCACGTGCACGACGCCCTCCGGGGTCGAGCCATCGAAGAAGGTCACGGGCCGCTGCTTGGTGTAGTCGATGAAGTCGTCCACGACGACGAGGTCGCCCGCCTCGTGCCCGATGCCGCCCACGACATTGATGGCGAGGATCTCGGTCACCCCGGAGTCGACGAGCGCCTGCACGATGGCTCGGTAGTTGACCATGTGCGGGGGCACGGAGTGGTCGACTCCGTGCCGAGAGACGAAGCACGTCGGTCGCCCGTGCATCGTGCCGACGGTGAGCCGAGCAGCGCCGTACGCAGTCTCGACCACGATCTCGCGCGCCGCCTCGAGGGCATCGAGTGCGTAGAAGCCCGTGCCGGCGATGACGCCGAGAGCACCCCGGCTCACGGGATGGCCTCGGGTCCGAAGGCATCCGGGATAAGTGTGCCGAGCGGGACGGGACCGCCGGCGCGATCGATGAGGATGCCGTCACCACCGTGCTCGTGCAGCAATTGACGGCAACGGCCGCAGGGCAGTAGCGGACCGGGATTCGGACCGACGCAAGCGAAGGCCACGATCTTCTCGCGCGCGCCTGCAGGGCTGGTGCGCACCAACTCGCTCACCAGGCCGCACTCGGCGCAGAGAGTGACGCCGAGTGAGGCATTCTCGACGTTGCAGCCGGTCACGACGCGGCCCGCGCTCGTCAGCGCCGCGGCTCCCACGGGATGGCGACTGTAGGGGGCGTAGGCGTGGTCGCGTGCCTCCTCCGCGGCAGCGCGCAGGACACCCCAGTCGACGTCGGTCATGCGGTGGATTCAGCCAGCGCTGCCGCCGCCGTGAGTTCGTCGAAGGTCGGGAAGTGAGTCGAGATGTCACTCCCGGTGAAGGTGCCGACCCAACCATCGTCATCGTGGAAGAAGCGGATGGCGGTGAAGTCGGGACTGGTGCCCATGTCGAACCAGTGAGTCGTGAGCGCGGGGACGCTCAGCAGGTCGCCCTCCGTGCACAGCATCGCGTGGACGCGACCATTGACATGGAGGTAGAACACGCCCGAGCCCGCGACGAAGTAGCGGATCTCCTCCTCATCGTGCGTGTGCTCGTTGAGGAACTTGGTCCGGGCCGCCGCAGCGGTCGCGCGCCACTCATCGGAGTCGACCGGATGCAACTGCGCGACGTCGACGAGCCGGTAGCCGTGCTCGGCCACCAGGCGATCCACGAGCGGGCGGTGACTCTCGAGGACCTCATCCTGCGTGGCCGTGTCGACGAGACGCTCGCCGACAGGGACGTGCTCGTAGACGACGCCGATCGGGGTGAGAGCCCCGGCAATCTCGGCATGGTCGCGGGTGCGCAGGATGGGCGTCTCGGGCCGGTCGTCGGCCCACACGGTCAGCATCGTCATGGCGGCATTCTGCCCCGCTCGGACGCCGCGCGCACTAGCCCCCGGGTCTCTGCAATCGGTCCAGGCGTAGGGCGTGGTCGAAGAGCCAGTCGAAGCTCTCGGTGCGGTCAATGGCCTGGCCAAGGGAATCACCCCAGGCGTAGAGCCCGTGCTCGGCAACGATGACGCCCGGCACCCCTGGATCTCGCGCCGCCAGGATCCGCGCCGAGAGATCCGCCATGTCCTGGGAGTTGGCGACGACCGGCACGATCACCGTGTCGCCGTGCGCATCGCGACCGATGCCTTTGAGCTGCTCGACGTCCACGAGCGGGACGCCCTGCGGCCAGCGCGCCGCTGCTTCCACCGCGGCGAGCGAATGCACGTGCACGACCGCGCCGGCACCCGCCTCGGTGATCACGGCAGCGTGCACGGGTGCCTCGGCACTGGGCCACCGGCCTTGGTCGGGCAGCGCGACGCCGTAGGCATCAATGAGCACGGCATCGCTGGCCTCTACAGCCGACTTGTCGATGCCGGAAGCCGTCACGAGAATGACGGATCCATCGCGCACCGAGACATTCCCGGAGGTCCCGCGCATCCAGCCGAGCGAGTAGAGACGGCGGGATGCGCGCGCTAGGTCTTCGGCTGTGGACATGTAGCCTCCAGGCTTGTGACTTCCGAGCTCGTGCGTGCCGTCGAGTTCAACGACGTGGACCACGTGGTCGTGGACATTGAGGGTACGACGAGCGGCTCCGCGTTTGTCTATGACGTCCTCTTCCCCTACGCGACCGAGCGCTTCGCGCCCTGGCTCGCGGAGCACGCGGGTGAGCCTGACGCGGACCGCATCGTCGCCGAGATCGCCCGCGAGGCTTCCCTCGACGACCCCGCCCCGGATCAGATCGTTGACACCCTGCGCGGCTGGGTGGCGGAGGATCGCAAGGTGACACCGCTCAAGGAGCTCCAGGGACTCGTCTGGGAGGAGGGGTTCTCCAACGGCGAACTAATCTCGGACTTCTTCCCCGACGCCCTGCTTGCGCTGCGCGGCTGGCATGCCGCCGGTCTCCCCATCTCCGTCTACTCCTCAGGCTCGGTGCTGGCCCAGCGCAACTGGTACTCCCACTCCCCCGAGGGTGATCTCAGCGGATGGATCGCCGACTACTACGACACGGCCAATGCCGGGCCGAAGCGCGAGTCGTCCTCCTACCGCGCCATCGCCGCCGCCATCGGCGCCGATCCGGGCAGGCTGCTCTTCTGCTCCGACGTCATCGCCGAGCTCGACGCCGCGCGCGAGGCGGGCTGGCAGGTGGTGCGCGTCCGCCGCCCTGGCGAGCCGCACGCGGTCGAGGACTCGGCGTATCCCGAGGTCACCGAGATGACCCAGATACACCTCGTCTAATCGCTTCCACCCCGCGCCGGGGCGGGGCTCGGTGCGATGAGGCGGCAACTCAGCGGGGGAATGCGCCCGCGACTCCGCCATCCACGGGGATGACGGCACCGGTGGTCCGGGACGACGCATCGGAAAGCAGAAACGCCGCGGTGCGCGCGACATCGGCTGTGGTCACCCGTCGCTTGAGGATGTTGCGGGCGGCGTAGAAGTCCTCGAGTTCCTCCGGAGCGATGCCATGGGCGGCTGCCCGCTCTTCGCGTAGCCCTCCGTCCCACAGCCGCGAGTTGTCGAACACCGCATCGGGGTTGATGGCATTGGCCCTGATCCCTGCTGCACCACCCTCGAGCGCCGCGATGCGCATGAGTTGCACCATGCCCGCCTTGGAGACGGAGTAGGCGCCGAAGCCGGCGCCAGGACCGAAGGCGTTCTTGCTCGCTACATAGACGAGCGAGCCACCGGAGCCTTGCTCTTTGATCACCCGCATGGTCGCCCGTGTCATGAGGAAGCCGCTCGCGAGGTTGATACGCATCGCCGCGTCCCACTGATCAAGGGTGAGTTCCTCAAGGGTGCCGGTCACGCCGATGCCGGCGTTTATCACGGCTCCGTCGAGACCACCGAAGGTGCGCACGGCCTGGCGGACCGTGTCCTCCACGACCGACTCATCCGACTGGTCACCCGCCACGAGCACTGGCGCGGTGCCACCCGCGTTGCGGATACTCGCGGCCGCCTCCTCCAAGCCAGCACCGTCAAGATCGGCGAGGACCAGCGAGGCGCCGCGCGCAGCGAGCTCCAGCGCGATGCCGCGGCCGATCCCCGATGCCGATCCCGTGACGATCGCGATGAAGCCCGCGAGATCCGGTGCGGGGGGTCGCAGCGTGAGCTTGTAGAGCTCCATCGGCCAGTAGTCGAAGCGGAAGGTCTCCCGCTCGTCGAGCCCCACCGGCGTGCCGATGCGGTCAGCGACGGTGGCAGCGACCCCGTGAGTGTGCAGGGCGATGTCAGCGGCCACCTCCGCGTCACGGAGCGTGACACCCGTGGTCACCGCGCCGAGGCCGGGCACGAGCACGACGCGTGGCATGGGGTCATGCATCCCGAAGCCTTCGGGCATCGCATCGGAATTCCGCTCGACGTACGCCGAGTAGTCGGCCGCGTAGCCGTCGATGTCGTCAGCGGCGGTGTCCGGCGAGGTGGACACCACAGATAGCGGCTTGATGCGCAGCATGTGATCGGCGCTGCTCACACCCGCCGCGACGACCTCGGAGAGAAGTGGATGGTCAGCCACCGGCCGCAGGCGGGTGTCGACCCGCAGGACGCGCCTGCCTGTCCGCGACATGGCCCCGCGCAGGCGCAGGAGGAGTCGCTCGACCTCCTCTTCGGGCATATCTGGGACGTGAGCCGGAGCCTCGACGCGGAGGGGCAAGGCATCAAGGTAGGCGCGGGCCCGATCGACGGCCGCCTCGGTGCGCTGCCAGCACTCGTGGCTCGACTCACCCCAGGTGATCAGACCGTGGTGGGCGAGGACGACTCCATCGCGGTCGCCGAGCTCGGCCACCACCTTGCTGAGGGTGAAGCCCGGTCGCATCCAGTCGACATAGGCGAAGCCGTCTCCGAGTGCCTCGGCCACGATGCGGGGGCCCTCCGCGTGGTTGGTGAGCGCGCAGATCGCGTCGGCGTGGACGTGATCAATATGCGTGTGCGGCAGGAATGCATGGAGCAGGGTTTCGATCGACGGTCGGCGCGCCCCGGGGTCCAGCAGGGCGCGCGCCACGAGGTCGGTCATCTCCTCGTCGGACATGGCGTCTCTGTCGAGCAGCGGGAGCAGGTCATCGAGCCGCAGAGCTGGGTAGTCCGCGGCACTCGAGCCGCGCATGTCCGCGCCCGATCCCTTGACCCACATGACCCGCTGCTTGCGACCGAGGTGGTCGACAAGCACGCCCTTGGCCGAGGTGTTGCCCCCGCCGTACACGACCAGCGAAGCATCGTCGCCGATCTCATTGGAGCGCTGGACCAGTTGCTCGAGAGGCGTGCTCACAGCGCATCTCCTGCGATGGCGTCGACCGTCACTCCCGGGCCTGGCTCCACGACGCCCCGCTCGGTCACCACGGCAGAGATGTAGGCCGCCGGAGTCACGTCGAACGCTGGGTTGAAGCCGCGTGCCCCACTCGGCGTGGTGGGGAGCCCCGACCACGCGGTGACCTCGTCGCCGGAGCGCAGCTCGATCTCAATCTCCTCCCCGGAGGAGGTAGCAAGGTCGACGGTCGATGACGGCGCCGCCACGACGAAGGGGATCCCGGCCGCCGCGCAGGCGAGCGCGACACTCACGGAGCCGATCTTGTTGGCCGTGTCGCCATTGCGTGCAATGCGATCAGCGCCGATCACGGCAAAGTCCGCCAGTCCCCTGAGGATCGTGGAAGCGGCCGCACCATCGGCCTGTACGACGTAGGGGATGCCATGGTGCTCGCACTCGTACGCCGTCAGGCGCGCTCCCTGCAGGAGCGGCCGTGTCTCGTCGACGTAGACGAGCTCGATCTCGCCGCGTTCGGCGAGATCCCGGATGATGCCGAAGGCCGTGCCCCAGCCGGTGGTTGCGAGCGCACCGGTGTTGCAGTGCGTGACCACCCGCAGCGGTCGGCGGTCACAGCGGGCCAGGACCCAGTCCGCCCCTCGACGCGAGAGCTCACGATTCGCCGCCGTGTCTTCGACGACGATGCGATCCGCCTCCGCAAGCACCGCATCGATGCCCTGCGGCATGTGCGGCCGCACGCGATCGACTCCCCAGGCGAGATTGACGGCCGTGGGCCGTGCCTCACGCACGCGTGTCACCTCGGCGTCGAGACGCTCCGGTGACCACTGCTCGCGCTGCGCCTGGACCATGGCAAGGGCTACGCCGTAACCCCCGACGGCACCGAGTGCGGGGGCACCCCGCACGACGAGTCGACAGACGGCGTCGACAAGGGAGTCGATGTCACGGCACTCAAAGTCGACTTCCTCCGCCGGAAGCCGGGTCTGGTCAATCAGGATGACGGCGTCGCCATCCCAGCGAATGGCCTGGATCTCGCTCGCCACGATCAGAACGCATCCGTCGGGGTGTAGACGCCCCAGACATCGCGCAGAGCATCACTCACCTCGCCCACCGTGGCACGGGCGCGCAGGGCATCGCGCATCGGATAGAGGAGGTTGTCGGTGCCCGCCGCCGCGACGCGGATGCGCTCCAGCGCGGAGTCGACGGCCTCCTGGTCACGCTCCGCGCGGACTCGCTCGAGGCGCGCCCGCTGCTCAGCCTCGATCGTGGGGTCGACGCGCAGCGGCTCGTAGGGCTCCTCCTCGTCGACGGTGAAGCGATTGACGCCGACGACAACACGCTCGCCCGCATCAATCTCCTGCGCGAAGGCGTAGGCAGACTTCTCGATCTCGGACTTCTGGAAACCCTCCTCGATCGCAGCCACAGCACCGCCCCGTTCCTCCACCTGGGCCATGAGGGCCAGGACAGCCGCCTCGATCTCGTCCGTAAGCGACTCGATCGCGTAGGAACCCGCGAAGGGATCGACCGTCTTCGTGACGTCGGACTCGTAGGCCAGGACCTGCTGCGTGCGCAATGCGAGCCGGGCCGCCTTCTCCGTGGGGAGGGCGATGGCCTCGTCAAAGGAATTGGTGTGCAGGGACTGCGTGCCGCCGAGGACGGCACCGAGGGCCTGGACGGCCACGCGCACGAGATTGATCTCCGGCTGCTGGGCAGTGAGCTGGACGCCCGCGGTCTGGGTGTGGAAGCGCAGCATCAGTGACTTCGGATCCTGCGCGCCGAAGTCCTCCCGCATGATGCGCGCCCAGATACGCCGCGCTGCGCGGAACTTCGCGATCTCCTCGAGCAGCGTGGTGCGGGCGACAAAGAAGAAGGCAAGGCGGGGCGCGAACTCGTCGATGTGCTGACCGGAGGCGAGGGCCGCACGGACGTACTCGATGCCGTCGGCCAGCGTGAAGGCGATCTCCTGCACAGGCGTGGCACCGGCCTCGGCCATGTGATAGCCGGAGATGGAGATGGTGTTCCAGCGCGGGATCTCCTCGCGGCAGTAGGAGAAGATGTCCGTGGTGAGCCGCAGCGACTGCGCGGGCGGGTAGATGTAAGTGCCGCGGGCGATGTACTCCTTGAGCACGTCGTTCTGAATCGTGCCGTTGAGGACCGAACCAGGCACGCCCTGCTCCTCAGCCACCAATTGGTAGAGGAGCAGGAGGATTGCCGCTGGCGAGTTGATCGTCATCGACGTCGACACCTGGTCCAGCGGGATCTTGTCGAAGAGCACCCGCATGTCGTCGATCGTGTCGATGGCGACACCCACCTTGCCCACCTCGCCGTGCGCAATGGGGGCGTCCGAGTCGTAGCCCATCTGGGTGGGTAGGTCGAAGGCGACGGAGAGGCCGGTCGTGCCCGCGGCCAGCAACTGGCGGTAGCGCTCATTGGACTCCGCTGCGGTGCCGAAGCCGGCGTACTGCCGCATCGTCCACGGGCGCCCGGTGTACATCGTGGGATAGACCCCGCGGGTGTAGGGATAGGCGCCCGGCGCACCCAGGCGCTCGGCCGGATCCCAGCCCTCGAGGTCTGCCGGCCCGTAGACCGGGGCAAAGGGCAGTCCGGACTCGGTGGACACGTGAGCCTCCCGGAGCGAACGTGCGGCAGGCGCCGCACCCGCAGCCTAGGACGAGCCTTGCTCGGGTGGGCGCGTGACCTGGCTCACCCCACCCTGCCGACACCCCCCATCCGCACTACGATGGATTGAAGTCAAGAAGGCGACCATCAGACCCGCAGCATCGTGAGAGGAGGCACCATGGCTACCGCGCCCGTGGGCACCCTCTATCGGGGCGGCCAGGGCATGTGGTCCTGGGTGGCCCAGCGCATCACCGGCATCGCCGTCTTCTTCTTCCTCTACGTCCACGTGGTCGACACCGCGCTCGTCCGGGTCTCGCCCGAGGCCTATGACCTGGTCATCGCGACGTACAAGACCCCGATCGTCAACCTGCTCGAGGTGGGCCTGGTGGGCGCCGTTCTCTACCACGCCCTCAACGGCCTGCGCGTGATCGCCGTCGACTTCTGGTCGCGCGGCCCGCGCTACCAGCGGCAGATGCTCTGGGTCGTGGTGGGAGTGTGGGTCGTCGTCATGGTCCCGGGCACCTTCTACATGATGCGCCACACGGTCGAAGCCCTCTTCGGAGCGACACCATGAGCCTCGCGGATCGGTCGGTCGCGCTCTCCCGCGGCAATCGCAATCGCCAGCGGAGCAACTTCGAGCTCTACGCCTGGCTCTTCATGCGCGTGTCCGGCATTGTCCTGGTCTTCCTCGTGCTCGGTCACCTCTTCATCATGAACATCCTCGACGGCGGCGTGCAGCGCATCAACTTCGCCTTCGTCGCCGGCAGGTGGGCGAGCCCGTTCTGGCAGGTCTGGGATCTCGCCATGCTCTGGCTGGCCATGCTCCACGGCACCAACGGCCTGCGCACGATCATCAACGACTACGCGGAGCGTGACCAGACTCGCTTCTGGCTCAAGATGCTCCTCTACGTCTCCTCGGCCTTCATCATCCTTCTCGGGACGCTCGTCATATTCACCTTCGACCCGACCATCGGCTAGGAGCACCCCATGCAGACCCACAGGCTCGACGTAAAAATCGTGGGAGCCGGCGGCGCCGGC
>CAZLMT010000010.1:15365-28902 GCA_964560615.1 uncultured Actinomyces sp. | reverse complement strand
CGCCGGCATGCGCGCCGCGCTGGAGTCCACCAAGCGCGCACACACCGCCGTCCTCACCAAGCTCTACCCGACGCGCAGCCACACCGGCGCAGCGCAGGGTGGCATGTGTGCCGCACTCGCCAACGTCGAAGAGGACAACTGGGAGTGGCACACCTTCGACACGATCAAGGGCGGGGACTACCTCGTCGACCAGGACGCTGCCGAGGTCATGTGCAAAGAGGCCATCGACGCTGTCATTGACCTGGAGAAGATGGGCCTGCCCTTCAACCGCACGCCCGAGGGACGCATCGATCAGCGCCGCTTCGGCGGGCACACGCGCAATCACGGTGAGGCCGCCGTACGCCGCTCCTGCTACGCCGCCGACCGCACCGGCCACATGATCCTGCAGACCCTCTACCAGAACTGCGTCAAGGAAGGTGTGGAGTTCTACAACGAGTTCTACGTCCTCGACCTGATCCTGGTGGAGCGCGACGGCCGCAAGGAGACGGCAGGCGTCGTCGCCTACGAGTTGGCCACCGGTGCCATCCACGTCTTCCATGCCAAGGCCGTCATCTTCGCCACCGGCGGCTACGGCAAGGTGTGGAAGACCACGTCCAATGCGCACACACTCACCGGGGATGGCATGGCGATCGCCTACCGGCGCGGCCTGCCTCTGGAGGACATGGAGTTCTACCAGTTCCACCCCACCGGCCTGGCCGGCCTCGGAGTCCTCCTCACCGAGGGTGCGCGCGGCGAGGGCGGCATCCTGCGCAACGCGAGCGGCGAGCGCTTCATGGAGCGGGTCGCCCCCACGATCAAGGACCTCGCACCCCGCGACATGGTCGCTCGCGCGATGGTCGCCGAGGTCCGAGAGGGCCGCGGGGCCGGACCCGACAAGGACTACGTCTACCTCGACCTCACGCACCTGCCCAAGGAGCAGATCGAGGCCAAGCTGCCCGACATCACGGAGTTCTCTCGCACCTACCTCGGCGTCGATCCGGTCACCGAGCTCGTGCCCGTCTTCCCCACCGCCCACTACGCCATGGGCGGCATGCCCACCAACGTCGAGACGGAGGTGCTCTCCGACAACGACACCGTCGTCGCGGGGCTCTACGCCGCCGGCGAGGTCGCCTGCGTCTCCGTCCACGGCGCCAATCGCCTCGGCACGAATTCACTCCTCGACATCAACGTCTTTGGCCGGAGGGCGGGCATCGCCGCAGCGGACTACGCCAAGTCCCACGACTTCGTGCCGCTGCCGGAGGATCCCCAGTCCTACACGATCGCCCTGGTCGAAGGACTGCGCTCCGGCGAGGGCGGCGAGCGCGTCGCCGCGATCCGTCGCGACCTGCAGCAGACCATGGACCTCAACGCTCAGGTCTACCGGACCGAGGCGACTCTCAAGCAGGCCTTCACCGACATCCAGGAGCTGCGTCGCCGCTACCGCCACATCGCGGTCCAGGACAAGGGGGCGCGCTACAACACCGACCTTCTCGAGGCGATCGAACTCGGATTCCTGCTCGACCTGGCCGAGGTCACAGTCGTGGGCGCTCTGGAGCGCAAGGAGTCGCGTGGCGGGCACGCCCGCGAGGACTACCCCAATCGCGATGACGTCAACTACATGCGTCACACGATGGCTTACCGCGTCCCGGGTGCGGGAGGCGAGTCGGCCGTCCGTGTGGACTACAAGCCGGTCACGATGACCCGTTACCAGCCGATGGAGCGCAAGTACTGATGACTGCCACCCTCGAGCCCACCGAGGCTCCCGAGCGCATCGAAGCACGCGACGTCACCTTCAAGATCCGGCGCTTCATCCCCGAGATTGACGAAGAGCCACACTGGGAGGAGTTCGTCGTCTCGGCGTACCCCACCGACCGCGTGCTCGACGCGCTGATGAAGATCAAGGGTGAGCAGGACGGGACGCTCACGTTCCGTCGTTCCTGTGGACACGGCATCTGCGGCTCGGACGCCATGCGCATCAACGGTCGCAACCGACTCGCGTGCAAGACGCTCATCAAGGATCTCGGCACCGGCGACATCACCGTGGAGGCCATCAAGGGCCTGCCACTGGAGAAGGATCTCGTCGTCGACATGGAGCCCTTCTTCGCCGCCTACCGGGCCGTCAAGCCCTTCCTCATCCCGGAGGGGCACGACCCGACGAAGGAGCGCCTGCAGTCGGTGGAAGACCGGGCCGTTTTCGACGACACCACCAAGTGCATCCTGTGTGCCGCGTGTACGACCTCGTGCCCTGTCTTCTGGACCGACGGCGAGTACTTCGGCCCCGCGGCGATCGTCGCGGCCCATCGCTTCATCTTCGACTCCCGCGATGCGGCCGCCGAGACGCGCTTGGAGATCCTCAACGAGAAGGAGGGTGTCTGGCGCTGCCGCACCACCTTCAACTGCACCGATGCCTGCCCCCGCGGCATCGAGGTCACCAAGGCGATCCAGCAGGTCAAGCGCGCACTCATCTTCCGCCGCGTCTGAGCGAGGCGCCACGCCGCGTTGATCAGGCATCCCGGCGCGCTCCGAAGTTAGTCTGGGCTCACCATGCGTCGCTCCCTCGCCTCGGCCCTCACCGCCTCCGTCGTGGGGGCGACCTTTTTCATCGGGGTGCCGAGCGCTTCAGCGGAGCCCATCGGCGGTCCGCTGCTCGCAGGATCGGATGTCATCGTCGATGCCGGGCCCTCGGCCGATCCCCTCCCCGAGGTCCCTGTGAGCGCCTGGGTCCTCGCCGACCTCGAGAGCGGCGCGATCCTCGCCGCCAAGGCTCCCCACATCCAGCGACCGCCCGCCTCCGTGATCAAGTCCTTGACAGCGCTCACCCTCACCCAGCGCATCGACCCGGACTTCGTCTACACCACGACGTACGACGACGTCGCCGTGGAGGGGAGCCGAGTCGGACTGGTCGAGAATGCGACCTACACCGCGCGCGAGCTCTTCCTCTGCCTCATCATGCAGAGCGGCAACGATTGCGCCTCCGCTCTGGCGCAGGCCAATGGCGGACTCGAACTCACGGTTGCGCAACTCAACGAAGAGGCGCAGCGCCTCCAGGCCTACGACACGGTGGTCAGGAATCCGAGTGGGCTCCCCGCTGAGGGTCAGGTGAGTTCGGCATACGACCTCGCTCTCATCGCTCGCGAAGGCCTCACGCGCCCAGACTTCTACGAGTACGTGACGACACGCGTGGTGGAGGACTTCCCCGGCTACATGCCCGAGTCACCGGGCGATCCGCGGCCGACCATGCCCATCGCCACACAGAATCCGCTCTTCATTCAGGGATACGAGGGCGCGATCGGGGTCAAGACCGGCTGGACGACGGAGGCGGGCCGCACCTTCGTCGGTGCTGCTGAGCGAGGCGGCACCAGCCTGGTGGTCACGCTGCTCAACATCGACGGCGAGATCTACCCGTCGGCTGCCGCCCTACTCGACTGGGGCTTTGCCAACATCGACGACGTCACACCCGTCGGCTATCTCGTCGACCCCATCGACGTCACCGATGTCGGATCAGCCGCCGCCCTATCGCCCACGACACCCGATGAGCCAGTGGCCGAGGCTGGCACCACGACCATTGCCGCGGACCAGTCAGGCGCATCGTCCGCGGCGTCGACGAATTGGGGCTGGGTGTGGACACTCGTGGGGGCCATGGCCGTCGGCATCGTGCTCATCGTCCTCGGGCTGCGCAATCTCCGCGGTCCCGCGCCGCGCAGCGGCGGTCGCCGAGCCCGTAGTTCGTCACACGATGAGCTCGACAGCGAGCCTGACTACGCGCGCAACTGACGTCGCGCCTGACTCGCGTCAGCCAAGGAGCGGGTACGTCGCGCGAGCCACCCAGTCGCCGTCGACGAGTTCGTAGAGTCGCACGGCGTCGACGGTGAAGTCGGCCTCGAAGTCACCCAGGACAGTGCTCGCGTGATCGAGGCCCTCGTCGGGCAGATCGAACGCCACCGTGACGTGCGGGTGATACGGGAAACGGAGATCGACGGCCCAGGGACCGCAGCGGATACGCTGCTCCAGACCCTCGCAGCCGGAAATGCCCTCGGCCACGGTGAGGAAGACGACGGGGCTCACCGGGCGGAAGGTTCCGGTACCGCGTAGGCGCATGCGGAAGGGGGCGCAACCCAGCAGCGCACGCTCAAGATGCTGCTCGAGCACGGGCATCTCCTCCGCATCCACCGACACCGGGGGCACGATGGTGATGTGGGCGGGGATGGAACCCGCTCCAATATCTCCCCAGCCCCGTCGAGCCTCGCGGATGCGAGCCGCGTAGGGCTCGGGCACGTCGATGACGACGCCCAGGGTGATCATGGCGGAGGAATCGGCGCGAAGCCCACGCGGTCGTAGACCGCAGCGAGGGTCGGAGCAGCCGCAGCACGTGCACGATCGGCACCCAGCCGGACGAGGCGGCTGAGCTCTGCGGGATCGGACATGAGTTCACTTACCTGGACTTGGAATTCGGTGCAGAAGTCGACGACGACCTCCGCGACGTCCTTCTTGAGGTCTCCGTAGCCACGGCCGTCGTAGGACGCAGCCACGTCTTCGACGGGACGGCCGTCGAATGCCGCAAGAAGAGTGAGGAGATTCGACACTCCGGGCTTCGCCTCGGGGTCGTAGCGAATATCTCGATCCGAGTCGGTAACTGCGGACATGAGCTTCTTGCGGGTGACCTTCGGGTCATCGAGGAGGAAGACGCAGCCGGCGGGCGCGGACTTGCTCATCTTCGCGGTGGGGTCCGTCAGGTCGAGCACCTTGGCGGTGTCCTTGACGATCAGGGGCTCCGGCACCACGAGGGTGGGTCCGTAGGTGGAGTTGAATCGCTGGGCGAGATCTCGGGTGAGCTCGAGGTGCTGGCGCTGATCCTCGCCGACAGGCACCCCGGCTGCCTGGTAGATGAGGATGTCGGCGGCCTGGAGCACCGGGTAGGTGAAGAGCCCCACGGTGGCACGCTCCGCGCCCTCGCGCTGCGACTTGTCCTTGAACTGCGTCATGCGTGACGCCTCGCCGAAGCCCGTGATGCACTCAAGGATCCAGGCAAGCTGCGCATGCTCGGGGACGTGGCTTTGGATGAAGACCGTCGAGCGGGTCGGGTCGAGCCCGACAGCGAGCAACTGGGCGAAGGACAGCAGCGTGCGCTGGCGCAGCACCGCAGGGTCGTGCTCCACGGTGATGGCGTGCTGGTCGACGACGCAGTAGAAGGCGTCGTGGGTCTCCTGCAGGGTCACCCAGTGACGCAGGGCGCCCAGGTAGTTGCCGACCTGGAAGGAGTCGGCGGTCGGCTGAATGCCGGAGAGGACGCGCGGGGGGACGTGGACGGGGATCGCCGGCATGGCGTCATTCTGGCAGCGGCACGTCCGGGCCCGCCGACTCGGTCTCAAGGGCCCGGACGCTGAGCCTGGCAACCCGGCGTCCATCGAGCTCCGTGACGGTGAGGACGTGGCCATCGACCTCGACGGTGGCACCGATGGTGGGTAGCTCGCCGAGTTGGGAGACCACGAAGCCCGCCACGGTCTCGTAGGGGCCATCGGGCAGCTCGACTCCGGTCTCGTCGGTGAAGTCCTCGAGGTTGAGCAGGCCGTCGACGTCCGTGCGGGGCCCGGAGGCCTCGGTGTCGTACTCGTCGCGAATGTCGCCGACGAGCTCCTCCACGAGGTCCTCGAGGGTGACGATGCCGGCGGTCCCGCCGTACTCGTCGACAACGATGGCGAGGTGCTGGCGGAGACGGCGCATCTCGGTGAGAGCGGGGATCACCTGCTTGGTGCCGGGGAAGAACGCCGTCTCGCGCGCGAGGTCACCCACCCGTCGCGTGGAGCGGTCCGCATCAGGGGCAAGGAGATCCCGAATGTGCACCACGCCCACGACATCGTCAGCCGACCCTCTGATGACGGGGTAGCGCGAGTGCGGGGCATCGGTTACCTCGGTGATCGCCTCGCCCACGGGCGTAGATGCGTCGAGGAAGGCCACCTCGGTGCGGGGCAACATGACCTCGCGCAGCTCGCGATCCCCCGCATCGAAGACGTCATCGATCAGTGCACGCTCCTCCGCGGTCAGCTCTTCCGTGGCGGCCACGATGTCGCGCAACTCCTCGCCCGTGATCTGCTCCTTGCCGGAGTGAGGGTTGCCGCCGAGGAGGCGCACGAGGGCGTTGGTGGAGATCGACAGAAGCCAGATGAAGGGCCGCGTGACGCGCGCGAGCAACTCAACCGGCCCCGCAAGGATCAGGGCGGTCGACTCAGCGCGCTGCAGGGCGATCCTCTTGGGGACGAGCTCGCCGATCACGAGCGAGATGTAGGCGATGATGATGGTCACGCCGATGAAGGACAGGGCTGATGCCCATCCTTCGGAGAGACCCCACGACTCAAGCAGAGGCGCCACGGCGGGTGCAATCTGGGAGGCGCCGAAGCCGGCCGAGATGAAGCCCGCCAGAGTGACACCCACCTGCACGGCCGCGAGGAAGCGATTGGGATTGCGGACGAGGGCGGCGAGGGTGCGCCCCCGGCGGCCACGCTGCGAGAGTCGCTCCACCTGGCTCTCGCGCAGGGACACGAGGGCGATCTCAGCCGCGGCGAAGAAACTCCCCAGGAGGATGAAGAAGAGGACCAACACGACGTTGACCCATAAGCCACTCACCCTCGAGAGGATACGGGG
Source organism: uncultured Actinomyces sp. (assembly GCA_964560615.1). Lineage (GTDB taxonomy): Bacteria > Actinomycetota > Actinomycetes > S36-B12 > S36-B12 > Mxb001. The sequence goes on along the minus strand of CAZLMT010000010.1, from coordinate 22,284 downwards.
TGGCTAGTCAAAGGTGATCATGAGCGGTGCGTGATCGCTCCAGCGCTCGGCGTAAGTCGGCGCCTTGCCCACGACCGCCTCACGGGCCCGGGCCGCCAGTGCAGGCGTGGCGATCTGGTAGTCGATGCGCCAGCCACCGTCCGTGTCGAAGCCACGGCCCCGCCATGACCACCAGGTGTAGGGACCGGGGCCGGGACCGCCCAGCGCGCGGCCCAGGTCGCTCCAGGGCCCGGGCTTGCCACCCGGGACCCCGCACCACCGGTCGAGGTAGGTGCGCTCCTCAGGCAGGAAACCTGCCTTGTCGCGGTTGCCCTTCCAGTTCTTGATGTCCACCTCGGCATGCGCGACGTTGAAGTCGCCCGTGACGAGCACATGACCCTTGACTCGGCTGGCACGTCGCCGCAGGGCCGTGAGCCTGCGATCCATCGCCTCGAGGAAGCGGAACTTCTCGTCCTGCTTCGGTGTCTCCGCCTCACCCGTGTGCACGTACGCCGAGACGACCGTCATCGGGCCGAGCGCAGTCTCGAGGTCGACCTCGATCCAGCGACCCTGGCGCGCGAACTCCGGCTCCCCCAGGCCCTCGCGCACGGCGACCGGCTGCTCCCGGCTCAGCACCGCGACGCCATTGCGCCCGAGGCTGTCAGATGCACTGTGCGAGACGTGCATGCCCGCCAGCCGGCTCTCCGAGAGCTGCTCGTGGACCTGTTCGTGAGTCGCCCTGACCTCCTGGAGGCAGATCACATCCGCCTCGGCGTCAGCCAGCCAGTCCAGTCCACCCCGTCGAGCCGCAGCCCGGACGCCATTGACATTGGCGGTGATGGTGACGAGGGAGACGCCCTTGGTGCGCGCCAAGCGTCAGGCCATCGCCTTCTGGAGGTTGGCATCGATGGCGGCAAGGAAGTCCTGCGTCGTGAGCCACGGCTGGTCCGGGCCGACCAAGATCGCGAGGTCCTTGGTCATTTGCCCGCTCTCGACCGTCTCGATGCACACGCGCTCCAATGTCTGGGCGAAGGCCGTGACATCAGGGGTCCCGTCAAGCTTGCCTCGGTGCTCGAGGCCGCGCGTCAAGGCGAAGATCGAAGCGACAGGGTTGGTTGACGTCGCTTCGCCCCGCTGGTGCTGGCGGTAGTGGCGCGTGACCGTGCCGTGAGCAGCCTCAGCCTCCACCGTGCGGCCGTCAGGGGTCATGAGGACACTGGTCATGAGCCCGAGCGAGCCGAAGCCCTGTGCGACCGTGTCGGACTGCACGTCACCGTCGTAGTTCTTGCACGCCCAGACATACCCTCCCTCCCACTTGAGGGCACTGGCCACCATGTCGTCGATGAGCCTGTGCTCGTAGGTGAGGCCCGCCGCGTCGAACTCGGCCTTGAATTCGGCGTCGAAGATCTCGGCGAAGATGTCCTTGAAGCGGCCGTCGTATGCCTTGAGGATGGTGTTCTTGGTGGACATGTAGACCGGGAACTTGCGTGCCAGGCCGTAGCGGAATGACGCCCGGGCAAAATCCCTGATGGAGTCATCGAGGTTGTACATCCCCATGGCCACCCCGGACTCGGGGAACTCGAAGATCTGGAACTCCATGGGCTCGGAGCCATCCGCCGGGGTGAAGGTCATCGTGAGCGTGCCCGGACCCGGCACCTTGAAGTCCGTCGCGCGGTACTGGTCACCGAAAGCGTGTCGACCGACGATGATCGGCTTGGTCCATGTCGGGACGAGTCGCGGGATATTAGAGATGATGATCGGCTCGCGGAAGATGACGCCGCCGAGGATGTTGCGGATGGTGCCGTTGGGCGACTTCCACATCTTCTTGAGGCCGAACTCCTCGACACGCGCCTCGTCGGGCGTGATGGTCGCGCACTTCACGCCCACTCCGTACTCGAGGATGGCGTGGGCGGCATCGATCGTGACCTGGTCGTCGGTCGCGTCGCGATGCTCGATGCCCAGGTCGTAGTACTTCAGGTCGACATCGAGGTAGGGAAGGATCAGCTGATCCTTGATGAACTGCCAGATGATCCGGGTCATCTCATCACCGTCGAGTTCGACGACCGGATTGACCACCTTGATCTTCGCCACGATGAAGCTCTTTCCTGTCAGTTGGGATGCTCGGCGGGACTAAGTGCGGGACTAGAGGAGGCCGAGAGCCGTGACGGCCTCGCGCTCTTCCTGGAGCTCGGCGACGGAAGCATCGATGCGCGCACGCGAGAAGTCATCGATATCAAGGCCCTGGACGATCTCCCACGAGCCGTTACGCGAGATGCAGGGGAATCCCGAGATGATCCCCTCGGGAATGCCGTAGGAGCCATCCGAGGGCACGCCGGCCGAAACCCAGTCCCCCTCGGGGGTACCCAGCACCCAGTCGTGCACGTGGTCGATAGCGGCGTTGGCAGCCGACGCCGCAGAGGAAGCTCCGCGAGCCTCGATGATGGCAGCTCCGCGCTTGGCCACGGTCGGGATGAAGACATCGGAGACCCAGGCCTGATCGTCCACCACGGCCGGCGCAGGCTGTCCCTTGATCGTGGCGTGCGTGATGTCGGGGTACTGCGAAGCCGAGTGATTGCCCCACACGGTCACCTTGGCGACGTCGGTCACCGGGACACCGGTCCTCTGGGCGAGCTGGGTGACGGCCCGATTGTGGTCAAGGCGCATCATCGCGGTGAAGCGCTCGCGAGGGATGTCAGGTGCGTGTGCCTGGGCGATGAGCGCGTTGGTATTGGCCGGGTTGCCCACCACCAGGATGCGCACATCGTCGGCTGCGCCCGCGTTGAGGGCTTCCCCCTGCGGCTTGAAGATGCCGCCGTTGGCTTCGAGGAGTTCGCGGCGCTCCATGCCCGGTCCGCGCGGTCGAGCGCCTACGAGGAGGGCGACGTTGACGCCGTCGAATGCCGCCCGCGGATCGTCCGTGATGTCGATTCCAGCGAGTAGAGGGAAGGCGCAGTCATCGAGCTCCATGGCCGTGCCCTCGGCCGCCTTGAGTGCCGGCGTGATCTCCAGCATGCGCAGGCGCACAGGCACATCAGGGCCGAGCAATTGCCCGGAGGCGATGCGGAAGAGCAGCGCGTAGCCGATCTGGCCGGCGGCCCCGGTGACGGCGACGTTGACGGGGGTGCGGGACACGGAAATCTCCTTGGTGATCCTCGGTCTGCGATGAGACCCACGCTAGTCCCCGCGCCCTCACGTGCTCACGCAGGGGCTCCGGGCCTCATGCAGGGGCTAGGGGCCTCATGCAGGGGGAGGGACCAAGAGGGCGAAGATCACCAGCGCGCCGCCGAGGGCGCCCAAGACGATGAGATCAACTCGCTTGGAGCGTACGGCGAGCATGCCGGCTCGGTCGTTGGGCAGGACCAGCCGAAGGACGAAGGCGAGCACCAGACTCGCCGCCAACATGAGCGAGCCGAGTCTGAAGCGATCGAGGGCGACCACCCCGAGCGAGGCCGCCACTCCCAGCAGGACGACGGCCAGCGGCCACTGGGACCACCAGCGTCGGCGCCGCGGCCGGATCTGATGAACCTCTGCCATGCCGCTCACGTGAGCAGCCTACGACCGTTCGGCCGCCTCGACGACGTTGGCGAGGAGCATGGCGCGCGTCATGGGCCCGGTGCCCCCGGGCATAGGGGCGATCCACCCTGCTACCTCGGCGCAAGCAGGATCGATATCCCCTACGAGGCCGGCGTCGGTGCGCGTGATGCCCACGTCCACCAGGGCCGCTCCGGGCTTGACGATGTCTGGGCTGATGACATGCGGGACACCGGCTGCGGCCACGACGATGTCAGCAGAGGCCACATGCTTGGCCATGTCCTTCGTGCCGGTGTGGCACAGCGTCACGGTGGCATTCTCCTGGCGCCGAGTGAGGAGCAGCCCCAGCGGCCTCCCGACCGTGATCCCGCGACCAATGATGCACACCTCCGCCCCCGCGATCGGGACGTCGTAGGCGCGCAGAAGCTCGACGATGCCGCGGGGCGTGCACGGCAGAGGTGCCTCGATGCCCAGCACGAGCCGCCCGAGATTCATCGGATGCAGGCCATCGGCATCCTTTGCCGGATCCATGATCTCGAGGACACGATTGCCGTCAAGCCCCTTGGGGAGAGGAAGCTGGACGATGTAGCCCGTCACGGCCGGGTCGTCATTGAGTCGTCGCACCTCGGCCTCCACCTCGGCCTGGGTGGCGGAAGCAGGCATGTCCACGCGAATGGACGCGATGCCGACCTCGGCGCAATCGCGGTGCTTGCCGCCCACGTAGGCGTGGCTGCCCGGATCGTCTCCGACGAGCACTGTCGCCAGCCCCGGTGCAATGCCGCGATCGCGCAACACGGCAACACGCGCCGCGAGTCCGTCTTTCACTGCAGACGCAGTGGCCTTCCCATCAAGGATCGTTGCAGTCATGCGCCGAACTTAGTGAAGTCCAGTTCGGCGCAGGCGAGGACCCCACGAGGAGAGGCTTCCGACCGCCACGGCCAAGCCCGCAAGGAGCACACCCGCGACAAGCGTGAGGTGGAAGGAGACGCCCTCCGCTGGCGCAACCCAATCCAGCGTGAGGGCTCCCGTGAGCTGACCCGTGATGGTGAGCAGCGCGAAGAGCAAGACACCGAGACGCTGCACGACCCACGCTGCTGCCGCGATGAACAGGACGCCGATGGTCCCACCGATATAGAGCCACCACGGGCCGGGAGGGAGCACGCCGGGGTCGAACTCCGTAAACGCCCAAGCGAGGCCCAAGACCGCGCCCAGCATGACGGTGCCGAGGGTGAAGTTGACCCAGGCGGCGGTCCACGCATTGCTGGCAGCAGCGCCGACTCTGCCGTTGATGGCCTGCTGGACCGCGATGGCCAATCCCGCCACCAGCGCAGCAAGCACCGCAAGGCTGGATCCCTCCACCCCTCCACCAAGTCGATCCGAGACGGCGACGATCACGGCGACGAGCGCCAGGATCGCGGCGGTCACGCGAGCCGGAGTGACCGCCTGGCGCCCGGCGGGCCCGAGCCCCAAGCGGTCGACGACGATGCTGTTGGAGACCTGGCCGGCCACGACCGCGACGGTGAAGATCGCCACCCCGATGACCGGCACCGTGGCGCTTTGTACAGCAACGAAGAATCCCCCCAGCAGACCCCCCAGCACCTGCCACCAGCGCAAGCTCCCCGCGCGCACGCCCCTGCCGACTGCACCCAGGCCACGACGGACCGCCGGGCTGGCCAGGAGGATCACGGAGAGGAGAATCCATCCCGAGCCGAAGCTCACGATCGCCGCCTGCAGGCCGCTATCGGTGACATCGGCCAACTCTCCATTGACCCGTGACTGCAGCGCAGTGAGACCACCAACAACAAAGGCCGTGACCCCGGCGACATACGCGGGTCCGCGCAACCCGCTGCTCCCCTGCATCACGTGGTCGCTGGCATCGCGTGTCAGTGGAAGAAGTGGCGGGTGCCAGTGAGGTACATGCTGGCCCCCGCAGCCTCGGCGGCGGCAATGACCTCTTCGTCGCGCACGGATCCTCCAGGCTGGACGATGGCGCGCACCCCGGCCGCCAAGAGCACCTCGAGGCCATCGGGGAAGGGGAAGAAGGCATCCGACGCAGCCACCGCGCCGCGTGCGCGATCGTCGCCGGCACGCGACACCGCAAGCCGAGCCGCATCGACACGGTTGACCTGCCCCATGCCAATGCCCACTGCAGCACCGTCCTTGGCGAGCAGGATCGCGTTGGACTTCGGCGCACGCACGGCGCGCCAGGCAAAGGCAAGGTCCTCCATCGTGGCCGCGTCCACTGCTGAGCCGGAGACAAGACGCCAGGTGGCCGGATCATCTCCGTCCGCGCTGAGGTCGTCGGCCCCTTGGAGCAAGACACCACCGGAGATCGGGCGCAGGTCGACCCAGCCGCGCTCGGGGCGCGGCTGGGCACGCAGGATCCGCAAGCCCTTGCGCTCGCCGAGGATGCTCAATGCTGCATCTTCATACGCCGGCGCCACGACAACCTCGGTGAAGACATCCGCCATCGCCTCAGCCATGGCCGCAGTGACGGGCCTGTTGGCCGCCACCACGCCGCCGAACGCCGACACAGGATCGGTCGCAAAGGACTTCTCGTAGGCGTCCGCAATGTCGGCACCGACGGCGATCCCGCACGGGTTGGCATGCTTGATGATCGCGACCGCCGGCTGCCCATGGTCGTAGGCAGCGCGCCAGGCTGCGTCGGCATCGACGTAGTTGTTGTAGGACATCTCCTTGCCGTGGAGTTGCTCCGCGCGAGCCAGGCCGGGACGCGAGAAATCCGCTGCGTACACGGCGGCCGACTGATGCGGGTTCTCGCCGTAGCGCAGGACCGCCTGGCGCTCCCACGCCTGCCCCAGCCACGTGGGGAAGCCGGAGCCATCGGGTGCCACGACGTTGGCCATCCACGTCGCGACGGCCACGTCGTACGAGGCCGTGTGAGCGAATGCTTCGGCAGCGAGCCGCTGACGCTCCCCCAGGGTGAAGCCCCCGGCGCTCAGAGCCTCGATCACCCGCGCGTAGTTGCGCGGATCGACCACCACGGCGACGCTCGCGTGATTCTTAGCGGAAGCACGCACCATCGCCGGCCCACCGATATCGATCTGCTCGATGCATTCATCGGCACTCGCACCCGATGCCACCGTGCTGGTGAAGGGGTAGAGGTTGACGACGACAAGATCGAAGGGGGCAATGCCGAGCTCCTCGAGTTGCTCGACGTGATCGGGCAGGCGCATGTCCGCGAGGAGCCCCGCGTGGACGCGAGGATGCAGGGTCTTGACCCTGCCGTCCAGGCACTCGGGGAAGCCGGTGAGATCGGAGACCGCCGTGACCGCAACGCCTGATTCCTCGATGCGGGCCGCGGTTGACCCCGTCGACACGATCTCGACACCCGCAGCATCGAGGGCGGCGGCGAGCTCGGCAAGGCCGGACTTGTCGTAGACGGAGA
>CAZLMT010000010.1:10718-15355 GCA_964560615.1 uncultured Actinomyces sp. | reverse complement strand
CCGCTCGACCACCTTGATGCGCTCATGCACGCTGGCTTCGTCGTCGCCCTCGTGGATCTCCACCCCCCGCTGAGCGAGGATCGGGCCGGTGTCGACCCCCTCGTCGACGAGATGGACGGTGCATCCGGTCACCTTGGCGCCGTAGTCGAGCGCGTCGCGCACACCGTGTGCGCCCGGGAACGCCGGCAGCAGCGCCGGATGCGTGTTGACGATGCGCAGGGGGAAGGCTTCGAGCGCGGGTGCGCCGATGATGCGCATGAACCCTGCGCAGATGACCCACGACGGATCGAATCCTGCAATCGCCGTGGCAAGTGCCCGGTCCCACGACGACCGATCGGGGTAGGACCCGGGATCGACCACTACGCCGGGGATGCCTGCCGCCTCAGCCCGGTCGAGTCCACCTATGCCACCACGATCCGCGACCACTCCGACGATGTCGTAGGACGTGTGCGCGGCCTCGATGAGTGCGTGAAGGTTGGTGCCGGCCCCCGAGACGAGGACGACGATTCGCGCACGCACCCTGCGACCCTATCGCCGCTTCGGCGCTCCCGAACGTGCCATGACCACGACGTCGTCAGCCAGATGGTCGGCATACCCCCGAAGGAGTCGCGTGCCGTCCCACAGGGGAGACAGGCCCACCACCAGGGTCACCAGCCAGGCCAGCGGCCCGATCACCGGGACGAAGCACAGCAGGCCAGCGGCACCGTAGAGAGCCACCCATCGCCGAGTCGACAGTGCCCAGCCCAGTCGAGATCCCGTGTCAGCTCGTACGCAGCGGATGCCCACGGCCCAGCCCCCCAGGGTGCGACCCCAGATCGCCATGAGCGGAATGGTGTAGAGGGCGGTGAGCACAACGAGGAGCGCCAGCGGGAGCCAGGTCGGCAGCGTCAATGACGCGTCGATAGTGCGCGCACCCGATTGGGAATCGATGCGCACGCGTGTGACGCCAGAGGTGAGGCCCTCGAGTGCCGAGGCGACGATGCCGGCAGCGGCGATGAGGAGGGCCAAGTCGATCGCGGCGCCCGCGACGCGTCGCGACATCGGCGCAAGGGTGAAGGTCGGCTTGGCCTGTCGGGAGTCGGAACGGCGCGGAGCACGCAGGGTGCTAGCCATCGGATCGCCTCGCCGGCCACGCCGTGACAGCGACCGCCCCGATGGCGGTGAGGACAGTGCCAGCGAGGGCCACCGGGAGCGCGGCGGGACCGAGCCCCTGCAGGGTGGTGTCGCCCAACGAACCTGACGCCAGCCAGGCCGCGACCGCGAGCACCGCTCCCGTCGTGACGGCGGCGCCCCCCGAGACGAGGCAGCCGCGCAGGCCGACATGCCCTCGGCGACGCAAGAGCAGACCTGCGATCACGCCCGCGGCGACTCCGAAGAGCGGGAGCAGCATCGCCCCCATCGGCGGCTGGCCGGGCAGCGCAGCGAGGAGGGGGAATCCGGGAAGGGCTGCGGATGTGGTCTCGGCATACGGAGACACCACCGTGCCGACCGACACGGTGACACCGGGTCCGAGAAGGTAGGCCAGCGACCACATCACCGCCGAGGGGAGATAGCCCAGTGAGAGTGCGGCCAGCAGGAGGAGGCCTGAAGGTCCCGCGTCGAGCTGGACCAGCAGCGAGGTCATCTCGTCGAAATTGCCGACGATGGCGACGATGAGCATTGCGCTTGCCACCGCAATGAGACTGAGAAGGGCAGCGCCAGCGGCTGCGGCGCCATCGCGCACGTCGACGGGCAGGGGATCCCAGGTGAGAAGGCGTGCGCGGCGCAGGACCACGAAGGCCGCGATCAGGGTCGCCGCCAATCCTGCGACCAGGGCCGCACGCGGAGGCGCGACCGCCAGGGTGCGGCTCATCGAAGCGATGACCGCGGCAACGACCGCGAAGCTGACTCCGAGCGCGAGAGCCACCGCGACAGCCTCTCCCCTGCGGGCCACGGCGGAGGCATCTGACGCCCAGCGCGCAGCGCCGATGACTGCGAGGACCGGGATCAACGCGAATCCCAGAGGCAGCAGCGTGAGGGTGATCCCCGCCACGGTGGGGGCCGCGCCCAGGCCCGCGAGCCAGGCACCGGACGCCACCTCGAGCATCTGGGTCCACTCCTGCGAGCCGGATGGGTCCAGCATCCATGCCGCGAGAGCAATGACGACGAGGACGAGATAGCTGAAGACGGCAGCGGCCGCCCCCGCTGCGCCCCCGGCCACCACGAGGGGCAGCGGTGCTGAGGGCGCCTGCCCCGCATCGCCCGCCGGGTCGGCAGAGCCGCCCCTTGCGGGCTTGCCCGAACGCGCGGTGAGACTCACCGGACAAGACTGTCAGCCGGAGACCCCCCGCCCTCGTAACGGCACGCGGGCATCGGGAGTCCCAGGAGAATCAGCCGTTACCGCAATGAGGGACTCAGCCGCCCAGGAGTGCGCGCATGAGCCGTGCGGTCTCGCTCGGGGTCTGGCCCACGCGCACACCCACAGCCTCGAGGGCCTCCTTCTTGGCTGCCGCCGTGCCTGATGAACCCGAGACGATGGCGCCTGCGTGACCCATCGTCTTGCCCTCCGGAGCCGTGAAGCCCGCGACGTAGCCGACGACGGGCTTGGTGACGTGATCGGCGATGAAGGCCGCCGCGCGCTCCTCGGCGTCGCCGCCGATCTCGCCGATCATGACGATCGCCTCGGTCGCGGGATCCGCCTCGAAGGCGGCAAGACAGTCGATATGGGTCGTGCCGATGATCGGATCGCCGCCGATACCCACGCACGTGGAGAAGCCGATGTCATTGAGTTCATACATCATCTGGTAGGTCAACGTGCCGGACTTCGAGACGAGCCCGATGGGCCCCGGTCCGGTGATGTCCGACGGGATGATGCCCGCGTTGGAGGCTCCGGGCGAGATGATTCCCGGGCAGTTGGGCCCGATGATCCGCGTCGAGCCGGCATTGACGGCGTACTGGAAGAACTGCGCGGTGTCGTGCACGGGAATGCCCTCGGTGATGACAACGCACAGCGGGATTGCCGCGTCGACCGCTTCTTCGACCGCCGCCTTGGCGAAGCGCGGCGGGACGAAGACCACACTGACATTGGCCCCGGTGGCGGCCATGGCCTCGCCCACATCCCCGAAGACCGGGATGCCGTCGACCTCCTGCCCACCCTTGCCGGGTGTGACGCCAGCGACGACCTGCGCTCCACTCGCGACCATCCGACGGGTGTGCTTGGTGCCCTCGGAGCCCGTCATGCCCTGCACGAGAATGCGGCTATCGGCATCCAGCCAGATCGTCATGCGGCACCTCCGGCCAACTGTGCGACGCGACGCGCGGCGTCATCCATCGTCTCCACCATCTCGACGAGCGGGTGGTTGAACTCCGTGAGGATCCTGCGGCCCTCGACGGCGTTGTTGCCGTCGATGCGGCAGACGATCGGCTTAGTCACGGGCGCGCCCCGATCAGCGAGCGCTCCGACCGCCTGCACGATGCCGTCGGCCACGGCGTCACACGACGTGATGCCTCCGAAGACATTGACGAAGACAGCGCGCACATCGGGGTCATTGAGCACGATGTCGAGCCCGTTGGACATGACCTCCGCACTGGCGCCCCCGCCGATGTCGAGGAAGTTGGCGGGGCGTACGCCACCGAACTCCTCACCCGCATACGCCACGACGTCGAGGGTGCTCATGACGAGTCCGGCACCGTTGCCGATGATGCCCACCTCGCCGTCGAGCTTGACGTAGTTGAGGTCGAACTCCTTGGCGCGCAACTCGATGGGGTCGGTCCCCTCCTTGTCGACGAGATCGGCATGCGACGCGTGGCGATAGTGGGCGTTGTCATCGAGCGTGACCTTGCCGTCCAGGGCCAGCACGCGTCCGTCCGAGGAGAGCACGAGCGGATTGACCTCGACGAGCGTGGCATCCTCCTTGATCAGCACATCCCAGAGGCGGACGAGGATGGCGATCACCTGGTCGCGAATATGGGCGGGGAAGCCCGCCTCATCGGCGATCCGGGCAGCGACTGACTCGTCCACTCCTGTGATCGCGTCGATGCGCACCAGGGCAAGCGCCTCCGGCCGCGTAGCGGCGACCTCCTCGATATCGACGCCGCCCTCGACACTCGCCATGGCGAGGAAGGCACGGTTCGCTCGATCGAGGAGGAAGGAGACGTAGTACTCCTCGGCGATATCGGTCGCCTCGGTGACGAGCACACGGCGTACGACGTGACCCTTGATGTCAAGGCCGAGGATGTCCTCGGCTCGGGCCTGGGCCTCATCAGGGGTTGTCGCAAGCTTCACGCCCCCGGCCTTGCCACGGCCTCCGGTCTTGACCTGGGCTTTGACAACCACGGCCGAGCCGATCTTGCGTGCCGCCTCGTGGGCAGCGTCGGAAGTCGCGCACACCTCCCCCGGCGTCACCGGCACGCCATGGGCGTCGAAGAGGTACTTGGCCTGGTACTCGTACAGATCCACGGGCGGTTCCTTCGAACGCGTAAGGGGACGCGGCGAGCCTACTGATCACCCCTCACGACGACGGCTGAGGGTCTGCGGTCGGCCTTGACCCCGAGCGCGCGAGGTCCCCGCGCCTGGGCCAGCTGACACGACAGGCAGGACTGGCAGGAGGCGATCAGGCGTGTGCGCTCACGTGGTCGCGCACCCAATCAACGATGTC
>CAZLMT010000010.1:9136-10708 GCA_964560615.1 uncultured Actinomyces sp. | reverse complement strand
CCTGCATCGTCGTCCCGGGGCCGAAGACCTGGGCGACCCCCATCTGAGTGAGGCCGGGGATGTCAGCCTGCGGGATGATCCCGCCGCCGAAGACGACAATGTCCGTGGCATCTCGGGCGCGCAGGTCGGCCATGATCTCCTCGAAAAGCACCAGGTGCGCCCCCGACAGGACCGAAACCCCGATGGCGTCGGCATCCTCTTGGAGGGCCGTCTCCACGATCTGTGCCGGTGTTTGATGCAGGCCCGTGTAGATGACCTCGAAGCCCGCGTCGCGGAGAGCCCGAGCGACGACCTTGGCGCCGCGATCGTGCCCGTCGAGTCCTGGCTTCGCTACGACGATCCTCGCCGGCATGACGCCTCCCTGGACACGACCCGTCGCGCCCCGCGACCGTGAACGCGGGACCCACGATACCGGGGCGGCTGCACCGTGTCGGAGCGTCATCAAGACACGGCGGGTGGGCGCGGACTAGCGTCATCGGGTGCCCCGGATCGCCGTCCCCGCCGTACCACTCGCGTCCTGGGGCTCCGGTGCGGCGAGGACCCTGCTCTCTGCCACGACCGCTCGGGGAGTCGCCGTCGAGGCAGCCTGGATCACCGCACACCTGGCGATGTACCCACTGGGCGTCGTCGAGGAACAATGGCGACTCCAGCAGGAGCGGAACTCGATCGAGCACCTCCCCCCCGCGCAGCGTGGCCTGCTGGTGGGCGACGTCGAAGCGGCGGGCACACCCATCGTGCTCGTGCATGGCATCTTCGACAACCGGTCGATCTTCACGCTGCTGCGCCGAGGTCTCCACCGTCGGGGTTTTGGATCGACCTACGCGCTCAACTACTCCGCGCTCACGGACGACGTCCGCGCTGTTTCCCAGCGACTGGGCACGCTCATCGAGCAGGTGTGCGATGAGACCGGGCATGAGCGTGTGCACGTGGTCGGCCACTCACTCGGTGGACTCATCGGGCGCTACCTTGTCCAGCGCCTCGGGGGCGATAAGCGTGTGCACACCCTCGTGACCCTGGGCACGCCGCACGGTGGCACCCTGCCGGCGCACATCGTGCCGCTGGAACTCGCCCGGCAGATGCGGATCGACAGTGACCTCATCGCCGAACTCGCGGAGCCTGCACCCGACTGCCGCACGCGCTTCCTGGCCTTCTGGTCCGACATCGACCAACTGGTCATCCCCCAGTCGCATGCCCGCGTAGACCACCCTGACCTGCGGGCGCGCAACGTGCTGGTCCGCGGGGTCGGCCACCTCTCCCTGCCCGTCGACGGGCGCGTCGTCCGGGAGATTGCCACGACGCTGGCACTCCTGGACGAGCCCGACGCCACCCCGTGACCTCAATCCCCTTCCCCGTGGACCCCTTCCCTCACTCCCCTTCCCCGTGGACCCCTTCCCTCATGGACCCCTCCCCCATGGACATGTGACACGGGTCACATCAGATGCCTCACCAGTCACACCAGTCACAGTGAGGTGGCTCGTGGCCCCTCGCTCCTGGTAGACCGCTCCCATGCGCCGTCTCGTCGCACCGCTCTTGGTCGGGCTCGCCCTCGTGGTGGCTCAGGGCGCGATCGTG
>CAZLMT010000010.1:2664-9126 GCA_964560615.1 uncultured Actinomyces sp. | reverse complement strand
CGGCGGGGGCTCCCTCCCTCGCAGACTCCCGCCCGAGCGGCCCGGTCTCCGGTGCTGGCGGCGCCGGACCCGCGCTGGGCCCGGGTGCCACCGTCGATCTCGCCACCGCGGGTCGCCTCGATGGATCGGACGGCATCGCGCACCTCGCCTCCGTAACGGCGGCGCGCAGCCACACCGCTCAGTCCCAGTCGCAGATCCAGACATCGACTTCGACCGACGCCTCGACGACGGAGCGCAAGGCCGAGCGCGAGGGGCCGGCATACAGCTATCCCGTCACCTGGGGCACCCCGATCAGCGGCGACTTCGGCGAGGTCAGTGCTTCCTGGCCGCGCGGTCACGCCGGCCTGGACTTCAATGGCGAGACGGGCGATCCGGTGTACGCCGCTACCGATGGCCGCGTGCAGTACGCGGAATTCAACTACGGCGGCTACGGCAACCTCGTGATGATCATGCGTCCTGATGGCACCCAGACGCGCTACGCCCACCTCGACAAGATCAAGGTGAGCAAGGGTGAGCGCGTGAGTGCTGGTGACTTCATCGGCACCATGGGCAATACCGGCCACTCCTCTGGGTCACACCTGCACTTCGAGGTGCGCGTGGGCGACGCCCTCACCCCCACGAACCCCGCCGGCCTGTGGACCGGCTCGCGACCGGGAATTCCCGCGAAGCCTCCGGCCTGGGCCTGCCGCAACTTCGGCTGCTGACCCGCCCGACGCGCTCACATCTTGTCGACGGGGGCGTAGCGCAGCAGGAGTCTCTTGGTGCCCACCGTGCCGAAGTCGATCGTCGCCTCGGCCTTGTCGCCCACGCCCGACGTGCCCGTCACCGTGCCCATGCCGAAGGTCTTGTGAAGGACGCGATCACCGATGGACAGGGCGACCACGGGCCGGGTGCCCGCAGTGGGCTCAGGTCTCTTGAGGGCTCCGGCGGGCGCCATGGGGCGCGGCGCCGAGGCTGTCGTCGCACCCGACCACGTGAGGACGGGCTCGTCGCGGCGGCTCTCTACGAGCTCGGGAGGGATCTCGTCGAGGAAGCGTGACGCGGGATTGTGCATGGGCGACCCCCACGCCGAGCGCGACAGGGCACGCGAGAGGTAGAGGCGCTCGCGCGCTCGCGTGATGCCGACGTAGGCGAGGCGGCGCTCCTCCTCCAGCTCGGACTCGGAGCCCAAGGACCTGATGTGCGGGAAGACGCCGTCTTCCATGCCCGTGAGGAAGACGATGGGGAACTCCAGCCCCTTGGCCGTGTGCAAGGTCATGAGCGTGACCACACCATCGTCATCGTCGGGAATCTCATCGGCATCGGCCACAAGCGAGACCCTCTCCAAGAAGCCGGCCAGGCTGGGCTCCTCGGTGTCACGGTCGTACTCCGCGGCTACCGATTCCAACTCGGCGAGGTTCTCGAGCCTCGTCTCATCCTGTGGGTCATGGGAGGCCTGGAGCTCGGCGATGTAGCCGGTCTGCTCCAGCACGGCCTGCAAGACCGTGGCCGGACCGGCGCCCGACTCCACGAGCGTGCGGAGGTCCGACATCAACTGCGCGAAGGCGATCACCTGCGCCTGGGAGCGCGTGGCAAGACCCGGGATATCGGACGCGCGGTCGAGCGCCGCGCCAAAGGAGATGCGCTCGCGCTGGGCGAAGGACTCGATGGCTTCCTCGGCTCGATCCCCGATACCGCGCTTGGGCACGTTGAGGATCCGGCGCACGGACACGTCATCATCAGGGTTCGCGATCGCACGAAGGTAGGCGATGGCATCCCGGATCTCGCGGCGCTCATAGAAGCGCACACTGCCCACCACGGTGTAGGGCAGGCCGACGCGGACGAAGATCTCCTCGAGCGAACGAGATTGCGCGTTGGTGCGATAGAAGACGGCGACATCCGCCGGTCGCACACCGGCATCATCGACCAGCGCGTCGATCTCATCCGCCACGAAGCGGGCCTCGTCATGCTCGTCGTCAGCGACGTAGGTGACGATGGGGGCGCCCGCGCCCGCATCGGTCCACAACCGCTTGGGTCGTCGTCCGCCATTGATGGCGATCACGCGATTGGCTGCATCCAGGATCGTCTGAGTCGACCGGTAGTTCTGCTCCAGGAGCACGGTCTTGGCATCGGGATAGTCACGCTCGAACTCCTCGATGTTGCGGATGGTCGCCCCTCGAAAGGCGTAGATGGACTGGTCCGCATCACCCACCACGCAGAGCTCGCCCGGCGGGATGCCGCTGGCGCCGTCTCCTACGAGCGCGCGGACCAGGACATACTGCGCGTGGTTGGTGTCCTGGTACTCATCCACGAGGATGTGGCGGAATCGGCGGCGGTAGTGCTCTGCGACGTCGGGGAAGAGCTGGAGCAGGGCCACGGTCGATCCGATGAGGTCGTCGAAGTCGAAGGCATTGGCGCGGCGCAACCGGCGCTGGTACTCGGCGTAGGCCTCGGCCAGAACTCGATCCTGGGGGGTCTCTGCCTGCCGGGCGAAGGTCTCCTCGTCGATGAGTTCGTTCTTCAGATGCGACACGCGAGACGACAGGGACCGGGGCGGGTGACGCTTGGGATCCAGGTCGAGGTCCTTGACCACCATCGACATGAGGCGCTGGGAGTCGGCGGCGTCGTAGATCGAAAAATTGGTGGAGATGCCGAGGCGTCCAGCTTCCCGGCGCAGGATGCGCACGCATGCGGAGTGGAAGGTCATCACCCACATGGCGCGGGAGGCGGGTCCGACCAGGGCCGCGACGCGCTCCTGCATCTCACGCGCGGCCTTATTGGTGAAGGTGATGGCCAGGATCTCAGAGGGACGCACACCCTCTTGTCTGATGAGGTGCGCGATGCGCTGCGTCAGCACCCGGGTCTTGCCGGATCCCGCACCCGCGACGATGAGCAGAGGACTGCCGCGATGAGTCACGGCCTCCTGCTGCGCGGGATTGAGATCAGGCACCCGCCGATCGTACGTCGTGACGCTGACAAGGGCGGGTCCCATGCTGAGGGCAGGCCGCAGCGCTCGCAGGGAGATGCGCGAGATCAGCGCAGGTAGGCGACGACGTGAGCCGTGACTTCCACACCGCCCACCACGTCACGGCGCAACGTGCCCCTGCTATCGAGGGGCACGATGATGAGGCCCGACACCCTTGCCTGCCGCGGGACCACGAGCGAGGGCAGGTCGGGCTTGGCGAGGGAGTAGAAGGTGACCTCGCCACCCTTGGTCGCCGACGCGGAGACGCGCAGCACCGCTGCGGTGGCGCCCGAGGGACTGGCCTGCGAACGCGCGGCGAGAGTGTCGGCGGTCATCCCCTCAGAGTCCCCCTGCTCCGGTGCGGGCAGGAGTCTCGCCAGGGTCGCCGTGGCGCGGCGTACCTCGACCGGCGTCACCGGGACGAGCAGCGCCCCCAGCTCCGGAGTGCGGACCGCGGAAGCCTGGACGGCGATGGTGACATCCACCTTGCCCTTGCCGTTGTTGACGAGGGTGATGCGGCCCTCCTCATCAAGTGCGGCGATCACGGGAACCGACGCTGCGGCTCCACGGAGGTAGGGAATCGTCGGGGCAGCAGGTGAGTGCTTGTCACCCGCGCGCCTCAGGAGCAGACGGCCCCCCTTCTCTCCCCCCGAGACACCGACGGTGAGCAGGGCACCTGCGGGAGGTCCGTCTGTCGAAGCACCGATTGCGACGTCGACGGTGCGCTTCTCGCCCGGCTGCATCGGCTGATTCAGCACCCTCGTGTCATAGACCACCTGGTTGGCATATGCGAGGAGGCGTCCCTCCGTGGGGTCGTCTCCGCCCGGCGAGACGAAGTAGCCCAGCAGGTCGACGACGACGTGGGTCGCCCCCGAGTCAGTGGTGAGCGCGATCGTGCCGTCGGTCGCCACAGGGAGGATGGACACGAGTTCGCGCTTGCCATTGACCACGACGCTCGACAGCACTCCCGTGGCCGCAGAGCGCAGCGTCGCCGGCGAGTTGGAGGCGAGCGTCGTCACACGCACGGCAGCGGCCTTGACCCGCGATCCCGGGGAGCCCTTGCGCCCGGAGACGTCAATAACCAGCGGCGTCCCCGCACCTCCGCTGGATCGGGCAGCGAGGCGACAGGCCTGGCCGTTGTTGCCCTGGCCACTGCGCGTGTCCAGGAGACGCTGCGCTGCGATGGGCACGAAGTCCAGGCCTTCGCCCGGGTCGGCAGGGGCGGTCGCCGGCGTGCGGGACGCCGTACAGAAGGGGGCGGGCGTGGGATCGCCACCCCAGAAGCTCGTCTGACCGGCGGCACCATCCCAGGAGAAGGAGATGTGGATGTGGTCGCGGTGACAGTAGGTGTCGTAACTGCTCTGCTGGGTGCTGTAGCAACCCTTGAGCTCGGTCCAGCGGCCGGTGTAGGACTCCCAGATCTCGTCACCCCAGCCGATGTACATCACGCCGATACGGCGCGCCATCGCGAAGGCATTGCCGTTGTCGTCGGTCTCGAGGAGCCACTGGAGGAACGACTCTGCCTGGGCGTTCTGCGCGGGGATCTTGGAGTTGATCATCCAGTCGAGGGCGCGGCCTTCCTTGTGCTCGCTGCGACCACCGGAACTGCAGTCTCTCGGGATCCAGATGCTGCGGGAGTCGGGGTACGTCGCGCGGATGAGGTCGGCGACGCGCTGCGTGCCAGGCTTCGTCGCCGGGTCGCAGATGTACTGCCCCTGGTAGGACGGGAGGGGATCCACCTCGGCCGGCAGGCCGTCGGGCACGACCGGGGGCGGCGGGAGCGGGACCTCCTGCTTCGCCTTGTCGTCCTTCTTGTCCTTCTTGGCGTCCGCCTTCTTCTGCGCCGCCGCGCCCGCATCGCCGCGGATCGGTGATCCGGACTCCCCCTCGAGGACGGAGGGATCGGGCACGTGGTCGGCCTCGCCGATGGGGGAGGAGGCTGCGGGCTGGGCGATGAGGAGGAATCCGGCCACGAGGGCCACGCAGGCGCCCAGGGCCGTTGCCCGCGCTCGGGTCACCGGCCCCCTAGACTCCAGCCCAGAAGGGCCACCACGGGCACGCACGCCGTCCAAGGTAACCCCTGCAAGCCCGGGAGCCTCGTTCGTCACGCGCGTTTCCCCGGAAAGTCCCCAGATCGTCACCTTGGCGCCGGGGGCGCCCCCGGCCCCAGCTCGCGAACGCATCCGCCCACGTCAGACCCCCATTCCGTTGAGGAGCCCATGAGCGCCGCACCGCTGGAGGGGACCCCCGCCCGGGCCCTCGTCGTCACCGCCCATCCCGACGACGTCGACTTCGGCGCCGCGGGCACCGTGGCCTCCTGGATCGCCCAGGGGACCCGGGTGACCTACTGCATCGTCACCGACGGGGATGCGGGCGGCTTCGATCCCGCCGTGCCCCGCTCCGATATCCCCCCCATCCGCAGGGCTGAGCAGGTTGCCGCGGGCCGGATCCTCGGCGTAGAGGATGTGCGCTTCCTCGGCTATCGCGATGGCGAGCTCGAGGTCTCCCAGGGGCTGCGTCGTGACATCAGCCGGGTCATCCGCGAGGTGCAGCCTGAGCGGATGCTCATCCAGTCACCCGAGCGCAACTGGGCGCGCATCCCCGCGTCCCACCCCGATCACATGGCCGCGGGCGAGGCTGCGATCTTCGCGATCTACCCCGATGCCCGCAATCCCTTCGCACACCCGGCTCTCCTCGGCGACGAGGGCCTCGAGGCATGGACGGTGCACGACGTCTGGGTCATGGGCGCTCCCGAGCCCAACTACGTGGTCGACGTCACCGATCAGCTGGACCTCAAGCTTGCGGCACTGCGTGCCCATGACAGCCAGACGTCTCACATGGATGACCTGGAAGAGCGCATCCGCGGGTGGATGACCATGGCGGCAGAGCGCGGCGGACTCCCTGACGGTCGCCTCGCCGAAGCATTCCTGC
Source organism: uncultured Actinomyces sp. (assembly GCA_964560615.1). Taxonomy (GTDB): domain Bacteria; phylum Actinomycetota; class Actinomycetes; order S36-B12; family S36-B12; genus Mxb001. Next base: position 3,251 of record CAZLMT010000010.1, on the reverse strand, counting down.
GCACGACGATCCCGTAGAGACGATCTCAGCGTCGCGGAACCAGTTGCCGGCAACGAATTGTGCGGCTCAGTGTCGATTTTACGAGCACTCAGCCGCACAATTGCACGTCACAGCGCGAATCGTGAGCGGAGCCTGTCGACAAACGATCGAGGCCGCCGAACGACTAGTTCCAGAAGACCGCGATCACGATGTTGACCGTGGTGAGGAGCCCGATCGTCCCCCAGATAGCTGTCTGAGGAGGCGTGCGCCGACGCCCGATGAAGGCGAGGGCGGTGATGATGAGCACGATCACGAGCTTGACCGCGATCTTGGCGTGATCCACCTCTTCACCCGGCACCAGCCCGGCTGACGCGATGCCCACGAGGAGTACGCCGGTGACGAGCTGGGTGAGCGCACCATGGAGCATCGCGGGATTGACGCCCTTGTCCGGGGACTTCATCTGCACGATGAAGCCGCCCAGCAGGCTGGCGAGGCCGATGAAGTGCAGGACGACGAGGAGGTTGTAGACGAATTCCACGTCTCCACCCTAGCCGAGAGGCGGGCTCTGCCCGACTACTCCCACTCGATGCAGACCGAGAGTGGGGAGA
>CAZLMT010000010.1:0-2564 GCA_964560615.1 uncultured Actinomyces sp. | reverse complement strand
AGAGGCGGGCTCTGCCCGACTACTCCCACTCGATGCAGACCGAGAGTGGGGAGAGGCGGGCTCTGCCCGACTACTCCCACTCGATGGTGCCGGGCGGCTTGCTCGTCACATCCAGCACCACCCGATTCACTTCGCGTACCTCATTGGTGATCCGGGTCGAGATCCGCGCGATGAGATCGTGGGGAAGCCGCGACCAGTCCGCGGTCATGGCGTCCTCACTGGACACGGGCCGCAAGACGACCGGGTGCCCGTAGGTCCGACCGTCGCCCTGCACACCTACTGACCGCACATCCGCCAGCAGCACGACGGGGAACTGCCAGACGTCACGGTCGAGACCGGCAGCGGTGAGTTCCTCCCGTGCGATGGCATCGGCAGCACGCAGGATCTCCAGCCGCTCGGCATCCACGGCGCCGACCATCCGAATGGCGAGCCCGGGACCGGGGAAGGGGTGGCGCCACACGATCTCCGGCGGCAGCCCTAGCTCGAGACCTACCTGACGCACCTCGTCCTTGAAGAGGGTGCGCAGTGGCTCCACCAGGGTGAACATCAGGTCATCAGGCAGGCCACCGACGTTGTGGTGGCTCTTGATGTTGGCGGTGCCCGCGCCTCCGCCTGACTCCACCACATCGGGGTAGAGCGTGCCCTGCACGAGGAAGTCGACGGTGCGTCCCGACTCCCCCGCCTCAGCCACGACGTCCCGGGCCGCATCTTCGAAAACTCGGATGAACTCGCGCCCGATGATCTTGCGCTTCTGCTCAGGATCGGTCACACCCGCGAGCGCATCCAGGAAGCGCTGCTGGGCGTCTACGACGACGAGCCGCACACCCGTCGCCGCGACGAAATCACGCTCGACCTGCTCCGCTTCGCCTGCGCGAAGCAATCCGTGGTCGACGAAAACACATGTGAGTTGATCTCCCACCGCGCGCTGCACAAGGGCCGCCGCGACGGCCGAGTCCACACCGCCCGAGAGGCCGCAGACCACGAGCCCGTCCCCCACCTGCTCACGGATGCGGGTGACCTGGTCGTCGATGACACCCTCGGTGGTCCATGACGCCTCGAGTCCCGCGACATCACGGAGGAAGCGCTCTAGGACCTGCTGACCGTGCTCGCTATGCATCACTTCAGGGTGGAACTGCACGCCGGCGAGCCGGCGATCGAGGGACTCCATAGCTGCAACAGGCGCGCCCGGACTCGTCGCCGTCACGGCGAAGCCCGAAGGAGCCTCGGTGACGCTGTCGCCGTGCGACATCCATACCGACTGGCGAACCGGCAGGCCGGCAAAGAGACCGGAGCCCGGATCGGTGATGTCGAGAGGCGTCCCGCCGAATTCGCTGAGGCCGGTCCGCTCCACGGTGCCGCCCAGCGCCTGGGCCATCGCCTGGAAGCCATAGCAAATGCCGAAGATCGGGACACCTGTGTCGAAGAGCGCGGCGTCCACCGACGGGGCACCCTCGGCGTAGACACTGCTGGGGCCACCCGAGAGCACGATCGCGGCTGGATCCTTGGCCAGCATGTCCGCCACGCTCATCGTGTGCGGAACGATCTCGGAGTAGACATGCGCCTCGCGGACGCGCCGCGCGATGAGCTGGGCGTACTGGGCACCGAAGTCGACGACGAGGACGGGTCGGGATGCGGGCGCGGCCATGGCGGGAGCGTAATCAGATCTCGAGATAAGCCACGACGAGGGCGTACGCAGCGATGCTCAGTGCGATGACGACCAGGGTGATCACCGAGATCGTCACGGCCGCGATGGCCAGCCCGCGGCCTCCTCGCAGGCGCCGGGTGTCGGCCTGTCTGATCGCCACGCGCCCCAGGATGAAGCCCACCACGCTGCCGACGATGGGCAGGAGCCCAAGGCCCAGGATGGCCAGCACGAACGACCAGATGCCCAGGTTGCTTGGGCGAGGCAGGTCGGAAGACTCAGAAGGAGTAGAAGCTGTGGAAACGGCGGGCACCTCACTGACGGGCACCTCACTGACGGACTCCTGAGGACCCGCGGACTCCTGAGGACTGACGGGCTCCGCAGAACCCGCCGACTCCGTGGGGGCGTCCGTGGCATCGACCATGAGTGCAGCCTAGCGACGCGCACCCACCGCTACATGCGTGTGGGCGAGGACCCCAGGGTCCTCGCCCACACCTGCGCGCACTCGCGTGCGGTAAGTCCGATCTGCTTTCCCCGCTAGTTCATCATCTGGGGGTCATTGGCGACCACGGCCGCGATGAACACGACGTAGATGATCGTGATGACCACCCACAGGATGAGCGAGATGATGCCGATGATGAATCCGGCCTTGGCCACTCCGCCGTTGTTGGCGCGACCCTCCGCGGCGTTCTTCATGCCGATCCGCCCGAAGACAATCCCCAGGATGCTGCCGATGAAGGGGATGCACCCGACCAGGCCCAGGAGCGCAAGCACGAGTCCCGCGGTGCCCATGCCGTTCTGAGGGGCATTGCTGCCACCGGGCTGCGGGCTCCCCGGCGGAGGTGGTGGGGCAGGAGGGCCGGGGGGCGGGGCAGGGGGGCCGGGGGGCGGGGGCGGTGGCGGTGGGACCGTCGACATGCTT
>CAZLMT010000009.1:40146-41131 GCA_964560615.1 uncultured Actinomyces sp. | reverse complement strand
CGACGCTAAACGCCAAGAAGCGGCACACCAAGTTCTTCGTCGCGTCGTTCAATGCCGAGGCGGGGGAGAAGCGATTCGCCGGCACGGAACTGGTCGTGCTGGACGCAAAGGGGACCTCACCCAACGAACTCTTCCTCGGAGTCACCCTCTCCTGCACGAGCCCCTCGGGGCGGGTGACGTCGGCGGAGGCCGGACGCAATGTCTGGCCCGCGGCTTCGTCGTTCATGATCCCCGTGGGTTTCACCTTCGTCACCGACGTGGCGGGTGTGCATACCTGCGAGGCAACCGTGATGATGTGCGACCCGGGGAGCTGCACCTCACCCACGGGAAAGGGCACGGTGCGGATCGTCACGAAGTCCATGGACCCCAAGTCCTACTCGGTCCTCTACGTCAGTGCTGCGCTTCCGCCGTGGGCGAGCAGCCTGCGCGTGCCGACGGACGGCGACCAACTCGTCAAGTCCGGCACGTCATTCACCATGAAGGGCACCATCGATCTCAACGGGGCGAGCGATCCCGTCCGCATGGGCGGGATCTTCTCGATCACCAACTGCATCGAGAAGGCGTATCCCGATGCCTGTGCAAAGGCGACCAATCCGAAGGTCCGAGGCTCGGCGTCAGCGACCATCACGCTCACCGTGGTGCAGGAGACCACCACTCCCGGCGCTAAGTGCGCCACCGCCACGGCGTCCCCTGGCCAGGGAGCCGGGACGCAAAAGATCACGTGGCAGCAGCACCATGCCGTCAGGAGCGTCTACATCCCGGACTTCGACCTCTCGGAAGCCCCAGGCTGCGGCACGAAGGTCGACGTGACGGTCACCGTCAAGGCCGGCAAGGGCAATGCCCTGGCGCTCGAGGCGGGGACCAAGGTCAAGGCCACCAGCGTGGTCTACGCCATCCCGGGTGACACCATCCCGACCGCAGTGTGATGCGCCGGCGCGCCTTGCCGCACGGCTCGTCGTACCGTTAGCCCATGACGAGCGCGACC
>CAZLMT010000009.1:29216-40136 GCA_964560615.1 uncultured Actinomyces sp. | reverse complement strand
TGGTGCCATGTCCTCGACGACCGACGATGCGCTGGCCGACGCCGACCCGCTCGATGAGTGGCGAGCGGACAAGGTGCGGCGCCTCGATCGCACGACGGCGTGGATCCTCATCGTCGGCGGCATCCTTGGTCTGATCGCGGCGTTCGAACTCACCTTAGAGAAGGTGCGGGTCCTCGCAGACCCGACTTACGTCCCTGCCTGCGATCTAAACCCAGTCCTGTCCTGCGGGTCGGTGATCATCACGCCCCAGGCGGAGGTCTTCGGCTTCCCCAACCCTGTGCTCGGACTGACCGGCTTCGCCGTCGTCATCACGCTCGGTGTGCTGCTCGCAGGCCGCGTGGCCATGCCGCGCTGGGTGTGGCTCGGCCTCAATGCGGGCGCACTCCTGGGCTTCGGCTTCGTGCAGTGGCTGGTGTGGCAGAGCCTCTACTCGATCGGCTCCCTGTGCCCCTGGTGCATGGTCGTGTGGACCGTCACCGCCCCGATCTTCGTCTGGGTGACCTCGGCCAATCTCCTCTCGGGCCGCCTGCCCACACCGGCGTCATGGAGCAGTGCGGTGTCGGCGCTCGTGGGCCTGCGGGGCCTCATCCTGGCTGCGTGGTACGTCATCGTCCTAGGACTGATCTTCGTGCGCTGGCAGGACTACTGGCTCGGCTCGATCTGATTGCTACGCCTTAATGCGCGAGTTGTCCGGGTCGTACATCGGACGTAGCGAAGCCACGGCGGGGTAGCGCACACCCGCCACGTCGATCTCCCACGTGCCGGAGTTGATGACATCGGCAGTCACGGGCTCACCGGTCTCGATCATGGCCAGCCCCACCGCACCGCCGAGGGTGTGCCCGTAGCTCGCGGCCCGCACGTATCCCACAGGTACGTCGTCGCGGTAGACGACCTCGCCGTGGAACATGAGCGGCGCGGGATCGAGGATGCGCACCTGGGCGAGGCGGCGCATGAGCGGCCCCGACTCCTTGACAGCGGTCACCGCCTGCCGACCGATGAAGTCCTTGGCCCAGTCGATCGTGAAGCCAAGGCCCACCTCGAGCGGAGAGTCGGTGTTGTCGATGTCGTGGCCGAAGTCGCGGTAGGCCTTCTCCATGCGCAGAGACGACAGCGCCTTCAGGCCCACGTGCGCCAGGTCGTACGCCGCGCCGGCCTCGGTGATGAGGTCGTAGACGTAGGCCGCCTGCTCGGCGGGCACGAAGAGCTCGTAGCCGAGCTCGCCGAGGTAGGTGATGCGCGCACACAGGACGCGTGCAAAGCCCAGGTCGATCTCGCGTGCTGCCCGGAACGGAAATGCGTCATTGCCGAGGTCGGCCTGAGTGAGTGACTGCAGAAGCTCGCGCGACCGGGGGCCCTGGATATTGATCTGCGCCAGCCCCGACGTGACATCGGTGACCCACCCTCGGTGCGCCTCGAGTGCGCGCTTGAGCATCGTCTCGACATGTCGGTGCGCGGTGTCCGAGGCGACGACGAGGAAGTCGCCCTCGCCCAGCTTCGTCACGGTGAGGTCGGCCTCGAGGGTGCCCCCGTCGTTGAGCCACTGGGTGTAGGTGATGACTCCCGCCTCGCCATCCACGCGATTGGTGCTCATGCGGTCCAGGACAGCGCCGGCATCGGGGCCCTGGACGCGAAACTTCGCCATGAACGACATGTCCATCAGGCCCACGCCCTCGCGGATGGCCTGATGCTCGCGCGCCCACGTGTCGAACCAGTTCTGCCGACCCCAGGTCAACTCGTCGACCTTGGCGGCCTGACCGGGTCCGGCGTACCAGTCGGCGCCTTCCCAGCCGGAGACATCGCGGAAGTAGGCACCCTGCGCCGCAAGCCGATCGTGCACGGGTGAGCGCTTGATGCCGCGTGCTGTCTGCATCGACTTCCCAGGGAAGTGCGTCTGGTAGACCATGCCGAGTGACTCGACCGTGCGTGTTGCGCGGTACTCCGGAGCCAATTGGTAGGTGTGCAGGCGGTCGATGTTCATGCCCGTCACGTCGATGTCGGGCAGGCCGTCGATGATCCACGTCGCGATCGCGCGGCCGATGCCGCCACCCGTGAGGATGCCGATGGAGTTGAGTCCCGCGGCGACGAAGTAGCCCCTGACCTCGGGTGACTCGCCGACGACGGGGGAGAGGTCGGGGGTGAAGGACTCCGGGCCGCAGAAGAACGTGCGGATGCCGACCTCCATCGAAGCCGGGACGCGCGCCATGGCCTTTTCGAGGTAGGGGCCCATCCGCTCCCAGTCCGGCGGGAGAGTGAGGAACGACGCGTCCTCCGGGATCGCATCCACGTGCCAGGGAGCGCAGACCGGCTCGAAGAGGCCGATCATCATCCCGTCGCCCTCGGGCCGGTAGTAGCCGTAGGAACCGGGATCCTCGAGCACGGGCAGGTCCGGATCGAGCCCGGGGATCGGGTCCGTGAGCAGGTAGTAGTGCTCGGCCGCCTGATTGGGCACCGTGACTCCCGAGCGCTCGGCGAGTTGGCGGGCCCACATGCCCGCGCAGTTGACGACGTACTCGCACTCAATGTCACCCTGCTCGGTGCGTACGCCGACGACGCGACCGTCCTTCACGAGGACATCGAGGACCGGCGTGCCCTCCAGGATCGTCACGCCCTGCATGCGCGCGCCTTTGGCGAGCGCCATCGTGGCGTCGACCGGGTTCACTCGGCCGTCCTGTGGCATGTAAAAGCCAGCGAGCAGGTCATCGGTGCGCGCGGGCGGGAAGAGATCGGCGACCTCGCGCGGCGAAATCTCGTGCACCTCGGTGCCCATCAGGCGATTGAAGGCCGCGACGCGGCGGTACTCCTCGAGTCGACCCTCGTCGGCTGCCACCTCGACCAGGCCGATGGGTGCGAAGCCTGTCGACTGCCCGGTCTCGGCCTCCAGGCGGTTGTAGAGGTCGCGCGTGTAGTGGCGCATCCGGGTCGAGGTCTCGGAGAAGGATCCGAAGGTCACCATGAGGCCGGCCGCGTGCCAGGTCGTGCCGGAGGTAAGCCGGTCGCGCTCGAGAAGCAGCGTCTCCGCACCCCAGCCCATATGCCCGAGGTGGTAGGCCACGGATGCCCCGATGATCCCGCCGCCGATGACGACGACGCGGGCTCGGGAGGGCAGATTCGATCCTGACGGCATGACGCCAGACGCTATCGCCTGCCCAGTTCGGAGAAGCGGCCCCGCCGACCGGTCCGGGCACCTAGCGTGACCCCATGGGTGCTGTATCCGGATCCGAGACCGTGACGATCAACGCTCCGCTCGACGACGTCCTCGCGGTCATTCGCAATATCCCCGGCCAGGTGGAGTGGTTCCCTGGCTGCGTCTCGGCGCAGGTGCTCTCCTCGGACGCCGCTGGCCTGCCCTCTCGCGCGCGCCAGGTCAACGACGTCAAGGTGGCCAAGGACGAGTTCGAGGTCGATTACGCCCACACGGACTCAGGCATGTCCTGGAAGCTCGTCGCGCCGAGCAAGGCGCAGAAGGATGCGAGCGGTTCGTGGTCACTGTCGGCCAAGGGCTCGGGCACGGAGGCCACGCTCACGCTGTCGATCGATCCCGCGCTGCCGCTGCCGGGCTTCCTCATGAAGAAGGCGCTCGGCGACACGCTCAAGGGTGCTACGAAGGGCCTCAAGAAGCACTGCGAGCACTAGCCCAGGATTGCGTGCTCCTCGACAGGCATCCGCACGCGCGACGACACGTGCGCGAGTGAGTCAGCTGCCACTGCCTTGCCAATATCCGTCGCGTACGCCGCGTCCGCTGCATCAGCTGAGTCGAACCACAACTCCGCGATGCCATCGAAGGGGGCGCCATCCTCGAGCAGGTTGAGGCAGATCCTGCGTACGGCGGGGAGGGTGCGGGCAAGCGGAGCGTGCTCCTGGGTCCACCAGCGGGCGAACTCCTCGTGACTCATGTCGTCTCGACGTACGAGCCCGATCATCACCTTCATGTCATGCCCCCGGCTTCTTGACGCGTGCGTGGGGTCGTCCGCCCGTCGAGAGCACGAGCGCGATGAGGATCTCGTCGTCGCGCGGAGCATCCGGAATCGTGATCTCGGCCGAGTCCATATCGTCGAAGACCCATCTGTCGTCCTTGTTGCCGATGGGCATGGTGATGGCGGCTCCCGGCGCGCCGACCTTCTTGGTGCCCGGGATGATGTCGGCTCCGCCGCCGATCGCCGCGCGCACCGGCGCGCCGAAACGAGGGTGCAGCACGGCGGCCGTGTGCTCCAACTCGCCGCGAGTGCCGACGATTGCTCCCTTGCCGTAGCCGCGCACCTGGTCAGGCGTGACGCCCGCACTGGCGAGCACCTCGAGGGCACGTTGCACGAGAATCCCCGCCACCTCCGCGCTCATATCCTCGAGCACGGCCAGGTCGGCGACCAGTTGCTTGCCCGCGAGCGGGTTGGTGACGACAGCCGCCGCCACGACCTTGCGTGTGGGAGGTGAGACGGGGGCTCCTGCCTCAGAGTGGACCTCGGTGAGCGTGACGCTCAGGACTCGCATGTCCATGGGACTCCTTCTCGACGAGCGCACACTCTGTCAGACCGTCCGCGCCCGGCGGGCTTTGAGGGCGAGCCCGATGAATCCAGCGCTCACCGCCAGCGAGGCACCGATCGCACCGGCGGCCGCGCCCGGCTTCGTGCGCCCCGTCGTGAGCGGAGCCGCAGCCGCTGCCGCATCGAGGACCTCGGTCGCTGCGTTGATCCAGGCCACGCGCTCGAGGCGACTGGGATCATGTCGCGCCTCCCACACCAGGACTCCGAGCACGGCGTTGCGCACGGCGAATAGGCGGGCGAAGTAGCGCAGTGTGGGGGAGTCCTCGGTCTCCTCGATGCCGAAGGCCTTGAGGAGTGCACCCGGCGCAAGGCCTGCGGCAGCACCCACTCCGACGCGTTCGATGAGCATTGCTCCGGCGTATCGGGTCAGGGACATCGTGGCCTCCTCGGCGGTGGGCGCCCGCTATTGCGTCGGACTCACTGGGCTAACGTACCGAGCCCGCCTACGACAGGGAGTGCACATGGATCAGCGCATGCTGGGTGAGCTCGAGGTGAGTGCCATCGGGCTCGGCTGCATGCCGATGTCGTGGGCCTACAACGTCGCCGACGCCGATCCGGCCGAGGTGGAAGCCACCTTGCACCGCGCCGTTGATCTCGGCATCACACTGCTCGACACCGCCGACGTCTACGGCCCCTTCACCAACGAGGAGATCATCCGGGAGTACGTCGTGCGCACGGGTCTGCGCGATCGAGTGGTCATTGCGACCAAGGCGGGACTCGTGCCGATCGACGCGACGACCTACGGGCGTGACGGGAGCCCCGAGCACATTCGGGCCGCGTGCGACGCATCGCTGGCGCGACTCGGTATCGACACGATTGACCTCTACCAATTGCATCGTGTGGACCCCGAGGTCCCGATCGAGGAGACCTGGGGCGCGATGGCCGAGCTTGTCGCGGTGGGCAAGGTCCGCTACCTGGGCCTGTCCGAGGCGACGGTGGCGGAGATCCTCGCGGCAGATGCCGTGCATCCGGTGTCGAGCGTGCAGAGCGAACTCTCCCTGTGGACCGATGACAACGTCGTCAATGGAGTGCTTGAGCTCACCCAGGAGCGAGGAATCGGATTCCTCGCCTACTGCCCGCTGGGTCGCGGCTTCCTCACCGGGGCTGTGTCCGCCGAGAGCATCGGTGACGCGGACTTCCGCTCCGCGAACCCGCGCTTCACGCCCGAGGCAATGGCCGCCAATGCGGTGATCGTCGATGGGGTGCGCCTGGTCGCCGAACGTCATGGGGCCACTCCGGCTCAGGTCGCGCTGGCGTGGGTCCTCGCTCAGGGCCAGCACGTCGTGCCCATCCCGGGCACGAAGCGCCGTCGTTGGCTGGAGGAGAATGCCGCTGCCGCCGATCTCGTCCTGGATGCGGATGACCTCGCCGCGCTTGCGGCGCTGCCCCCGTCGGTCGCTCCCCGATACTGACCCCACATCACCCGACCCGGGGTGTCCGATGGGGATGTCTGGGAGGATCGGCACGTGAACGCGGATGATGCTCGCCAAGAGGTGATCATCGTGGTGCGCCCCCTCGACCAGGATCCCCCCGAGGGACTGCTCGGCCTCCTCGCATCGATGGGTGCCGCCCTGGGATCGGCGATGGAATCCGCCGCGATCACCGCGATCGACGCGGTGGCGACCGTCGCAGGGCCGCCCACCTCAGCTGTGCTCGACCGGGTAGTCCCGGGAGTGACCGATGCGGTTGTGCAGCGCATCGACATCACCGGGCTCGTCATCGCCCGGGTCGATCTGCGAGCCATCATCCTGCAGGCCCTCGATCGCATCGACCTCACGCAGATCGTGCTCGAGCGCGTCGACCTCCGCCGCGTCGTCGAAGGCGCGCTCGATTCGATTGACGTCACCGAGATCGTGCTTCAGCGCGTGAATCTCGTCGCCGTCGTCGACGCCGTCCTCGACCAGCTCGACCTCACCGAGCTTGTCGAGCAGCGGGTCGACATCGACGCCCTTGTCGCGACCGTCGATCTTGATCCGGTGATCGACCGTTTGCCCATCGTGGAGATCGCCGAGTACGTCATCGAGCAGGTCGACCTCCCGGCGATCATCCGCCAGTCGACAGGTGGTGTGGCCACGGACGCTATCGATTACGTGCGCCTGCGCTCCTTCGCCACCGACATCGCCACGGCGCGCATCGTCGACCGCATCCTGCCGCGACGAGGCCGCAAGCTCGATGCCCCTGGCGAGCCCGAGTCCCTGACCGGGAGTGAGTCATGACGACCTTCAGCGCTTGGCGGCGCGGCGAGGGGCGCCAGTCAGCAGCGGACTTCTCCATCCCCGAGGATGCCCGCGAGTTCCAGGGCGAGCGGGCCGGCTTCGCGACGCGATTCCTTGCCAGTGTGATCGACGTGTCCCTCGTCGCTCTGCTCATGATGGGCATCTGGCTCGGCATCGAGATCCTCCAACTCATCTTCACCCCCGGCGTCGAGGTCCATCCGCCCCGGGCAGCGACGCTCGTCCTCTGGGGTTATGCCTTCACCACGTTCTACTGGACGGTGGCGTGGGCGACGAGCGGACGATCCCTAGGTGCGTGGGTGATGGGTGTCCGTGTGGTCAGTCGCAAGGGCGGGCGCCTTGGCTGGTTGGTCGCACTGGCACGCGCGGCCTTCTCCGTCGGCTTCCCCATCGGACTCGGCTGGGCTCTGGTGAGCAAGCGCAATCGTTCGGTGCAAGACGTCGTGCTGAGGACCATTGTCATCTACGACTGGAGCCTGCGCCCACCGCTTGTCATTGGTGCGCAGAGCGAGAAGTGACGTCTGCGACGGTGGCGGCGTAGGCATCGATGACTGAAGTGGCGTCGACCGCCACCACGGTGTCGCGCTGGCCTGTGCCGAGAGTGATCTCGCCGCCGATGATGCTTTCGTCGGCCACGACAGGCAGATCGAGCCCGAGCGGAGTGATGGTCCCCCGGGCATAGCCGGTCGCGGCGAGGGCCTCATCGGCGTCCGGCAGCGTCATGCGATTGATGCCGAGCAGAGCGCGGAGTTTGGGCCACGAGAGCGATCGGTCGCCTGGCACGAGCACGAGCACGTAGTCGCCCTCGCCGCGGCGGATGACGAGTGTCTTGACGACCTGATCCGTCCGCACACCGCAGGCCTGGGCGGCTTCCTCGACTGAGGTGACGTGCCCCGGATGGATGATGCGATGTGGGATGCCCCGGCGCTGAAGGTCGATGACGCCGGGCGCGTCAGGGGCATGGTCGAGCGGGGTCAAGAGCGGGTGACCGGGATCGAACCGGCACCACCAGCTTGGAAGGCTGGGGCTCTACCATTGAGCTACACCCGCGAGCGTGCGAGCCATCAGGGTACCCGCATGCGCGGGCGGTGCTCACGCCCCTGAGTGGTGGCGGCCTGCTCGCCCCTTACCTGCTCGCCCCTAGACTGACGCCGCTTGCCCTGGGCAGGCGTGCGGGGTGTGGCGCAGCTTGGTAGCGCGCCTGCTTTGGGAGCAGGAGGCCCCCGGTTCGAATCCGGGTACCCCGACAAGTGCGTGAGCGGGTTCATCGTGTGGTGATCCACCGCCGCCTGAGGCGGGAGTCAGGTGGAGCGGGCCGGCAAGTAGGCTGGCTTGACTCATCTGCCGTAGGAGAACCCCCGTGAAGAGCACCGCCGAAACCCTCAGCCCGACCCGCGTGAAGCTCACGGTCGAGGTGCCCTTCGACGAGCTCGCCCCGAGCCTCGACGCGGCGTACCAGGTCATCGCCAAGCAGGTCTCGATCCCCGGCTTCCGCAAGGGCAAGGTCCCCGCGCGGATCATCGACCAGCGCGTGGGTCGCGCGGCGGTGCTTGAGGAAGCTGTCAACGACGTGCTCCCCAAGGCCTACGAGGATGCCCTTCGCGAAAACTCCGTAGTGCCGCTGGGCCGCCCGGATGTCCAGGTGACGGAGATCGCCGATGGCGAGTCGCTGACCTTCACCGCGGAGGTCGACGTGCGTCCCGAGTTCGACCTCCCCGACTACTCCGGCATCGCCGTGCAGGTGGACGACGCCGAAATCACCGACGAGGACATCGAGGAGCAGCTCACCGGCCTGCGGGGCAGATTCGCTTCGCTCACGCCCGTGGAGCGCGCCGCGGCCGACGGCGACGTCCTGCTCGTCGACCTGCTGGGCTACGAGGCTGATGGCTCATCCGTCGAGGACCTCTCCGGCCATGCCCTGTCGTATGAGCTGGGCACCGACGGCATGCTCCCGGGTTTCGACGACGCCGTGCGCGGTGCGACAGCGGGGGAGACGCGCACCTTCGAGTTCACACCGGAGGGCGGCGAATACGTCGGCCGCCCCCTCACCGTCAATGTGACGGTCTCGGCTGTCCGCGAGCGCGCGCTGCCGGCTGCCGACGACGATTTCGCGCAGATGGCCTCGGAGTTCGACACCATCGGCGAACTCCGCGATGACATCCGCACCCGCCTTGGCCGTGTGCGTGTACTCGAGCAGGGGATGCAGGCCCGGGGCAAGGTGCACGAGGCACTCCTCGGCCTCGCTGACTTCCCCGTGCCCGACGGCGTCATCAGCCAGGAGGTGGAGGAGCACTTCGCGGACGGCCATGCCGGTGACGATGCCCACCGCGCCGAGGTAGAGCGCGAGGCACGCGACGGCCTGCGCAGCCGACTCCTCCTCGACAAGATCGCCGAGACGGAGGAAATCTCCGTCGGTGAGTCCGAGCTGTCCTCGTGGCTGCTGCAGAACGCCCCCCGCTACGGCATGGCCCCCGACGCCTTCGCGCAGGCACTGGTCCAGGCCGGGCAGTTGCCCATGGCGATCGGGGATATCCGTCGCGCCAAGGCTCTGGCCGTCGTCACCTCGAAGGCCCGCATCGTCGACGCCTCCGGGCGCCCGGTCGACCTCGAGATCATCGACGAGGAGTTGCGGGCCGCCGAGGCCGACGAGGCGTAGGCCTACGCCCACGGCGAACACCCCCGGGCCCGGGACTATCTCGGGGGCGGTCGGCGTTAGGGTCGTCAGGCGGTCGGGTGTCCGGCCGGTGGAGAGGAGACTCGCGTGAGCATCGACCTGCGGACCGGAGCGCCGAGCATGGCCGGATTCGGAGACATGCTCGACGAGCGGCTCCTCCGTGAGCGGATCGTCTGGCTCGAGGGCGAGGTGCGGGACGAGAATTCCAATCGCATCGCCAAGCAGCTCCAGGTGCTCGCGGCCGAGGACCCGGACAAGGACATCACCCTCTACATCAACTCTCCGGGTGGATCCATCACCGCAGGCATGGTCATCTACGACACGATGCAGCTCATCCCTAACGACGTGACGACGATTGCCATGGGCCTCGCGGCCTCGATGGGGCAGTTCCTCCTGTGCGCTGGCGCACCGGGCAAGCGTTACGCCACGCCCAATACCCGGATCATGATGCATCAGCCGCTGGGCGGCATTGGCGGCACGGCCTCCGACATCAAGATCCAGGCCGAGCAGATGCTCTTCATCAAGAAGCGCATGGCTCAGCTCATCGCGGAGCACAGCGGCCACACCGTCGAGGAGATCGAGGCCGATTCCGACCGTGACCGGTGGTTCACGGCCGAGGAGGCCCGCGACTACCGCCTCATTGATCACGTCTATTCCACGTCGGCCGATGCACCTGGAGCCTCGAAGTGAATCGGGGCTTTGAGGTGAGCGCCGATTCCCGCATCGAAGGAGACCGCATGCGCACCCAGTCGGGGCTTTTTGCCCCCCAGGCCCGCTACATCCTCCCGGAGTTCCGGGAGCGGGTAGCCAATGGCGAGCGTGTGCACAACCCCTACACCAAACTCTTCGAGGAGCGCATCATCTTCCTCGGCGTTCAGATCGACGATGCGTCTGCCGATGACGTCATGGCGCAGTTGCTGTGCCTGGAGTCTATGGACCCCGATCGTGACATCCAGATCTACATCAACTCACCCGGCGGCTCCTACACCGCGATGACGGCGATCTACGACACCATGCAGTTCGTCAAGCCTCAGGTGCAGACCGTGTGCCTCGGGCAGGCCGCCTCGGCCGCGGCAGTGCTTCTCGCTGCGGGTACGCCGGGCAAGCGCTTCGCCCTGCCGCACTCGCGCATCCTGATTCACCAGCCGTACACCGAGGGCGGTGGCCAGGCCTCCGACGTGGAGATCCAGGCCAACGAGATTCTGCGCATGCGCGAGGAAATGGAGACGATCCTGTCCCTCCACACCGGTCGCACCAAGGAGCAGATCGAGAAGGAGATCGAGCGCGACCGCATTCTCACGGCCGACGCAGCCAAGGAGTACGGGATCATCGATCAGGTCATCGCCTCCCGTAAGGTCGCCGCAGCCTCCTGAAGTGCGCGCGTCCGCTGAAGGCTGAACGCGCCGGGGGCACAATCACCCCCAACAAGCCCCACATGGGGGTACCGTCGGAGGCTCGGAGGGCACTCGCCTGC
>CAZLMT010000009.1:25988-29206 GCA_964560615.1 uncultured Actinomyces sp. | reverse complement strand
TGCCCGAGTTCGAAGGAGCTGCTGTGGCGCGCATCGGTGATGGGGGTGACCTCCTCAAGTGCTCCTTCTGCGGGAAGAGCCAGAAGCAGGTCAAGAAGCTCATCGCCGGCCCCGGCGTCTACATCTGCGATGAGTGCATCGATCTCTGCAACGAGATCATCGAGGAGGAGCTCAGCGACTCCGCGGACATGCCCTTCGACGAGCTGCCCAAGCCCCGTGAGATCTACGAGTTCCTCGACAGCTACGTCATCGGCCAGGAGGTTGCCAAGAAGGCCCTCTCCGTCGCCGTCTACAACCACTACAAGCGCGTCCAGGCCGGCGCCAACGTCCGCGGCCGCGAGGATGCGGTGGAGCTGGCGAAGTCCAACATCCTCCTGCTCGGCCCCACGGGATCGGGCAAGACGCTGCTCGCTCAGACGCTCGCTCGCATGCTCAACGTTCCCTTCGCCATTGCCGACGCCACGGCTCTGACCGAGGCGGGCTACGTCGGCGAGGATGTCGAAAACATCCTCCTCAAGCTCATCCAGGCTGCCGACTACGACGTCAAGCGCGCTGAGACGGGCATTATCTACATCGACGAGATCGACAAGGTGGCGCGCAAGAGCGAGAATCCGTCCATCACCCGCGATGTCTCCGGTGAGGGCGTGCAGCAGGCGCTGCTCAAGATCCTCGAGGGCACGACCGCGTCGGTGCCTCCGCAGGGCGGTCGCAAGCATCCGCACCAGGAGTTCATCCAGATCGACACCACCAACGTCCTCTTCATCGTCGGCGGGGCCTTCGCGGGGCTCGACCAGATCATTGAGCAGCGCATCGGCAAGAAGCGCGTGGGATTCACCTTCGACATCGTCCCCGAGGATGGGCAGACCATCACCGAGACCAATCCCGACGACATCTTCGGCTACGTCATGCCCGAGGACATGCTCAAGTTCGGCATGATCCCCGAGTTCATCGGCCGGCTCCCCGTCTTCACCTCGGTGGCCAAGCTCGATCGCGACGCGCTGATGCAGGTCCTCACGGAGCCGCGCAACGCTCTGGTGAAGCAGTACCAGAAGCTCTTCGAGCTCGACAACGTCGAGTTGGAGTTCACTGACGAGGCACTCGGGGAGATCGCCGATCAGGCGCTCAAGCGGGGCACGGGCGCACGCGGCCTGCGCGCCATCCTCGAGGAGGTCCTCCTCAATGTGATGTACGACGTACCGAGCCGCTCCGACGTGGCGCGTGTCGTCGTCACCGAAGAGACCGTGCGCGACAACGTCCTGCCGACTCTCGTGCCGCGCGAGGTGGAGACGCCCAAGCGTCGCGTCCGTAAGGAATCCGCTTAGCGGACTCGCTCCCTGGTCACGAGTGTGCAGTTGCGTGCAGGATTTGCCACCGAAACCTGCACGCAACTGCACACTCGCGGCTGCTAGGCCAGCGTCACATCGACGGTGACGGCGTCGCCACCGGGCTCGAAGGTCAACTCCGCGATGGATCCCGTGGCCTTGAGGTCACCGGCGACGGCGCTGATGCGATCGAGTGACTCCGCAGGGCCGCGCACGATGGCGCTGGCGACGTCGGCCTTCATCGAAGCCTTGGCCTCGCTCTTGGCCTTGCGTACGAGCGAGAGCGCGATCGCAGTGTCGGCCACAACGGCGCGATCGCCGTCGGCGGCCATCGTCGAGAGCTCATCGGCGCTTGGCCACGTGGTCCGGTGGATGGAACCCACCTGCCACCAGGACCACACTTCCTCGGTCACGAAGGGCAGGAAGGGCGCGAAGAGCCGGAGCTGTACGTCGAGGGCGATGGCCAGCGCCGCCTTGGCCGACGCGGCCGCCTCAGGGCCTTGGCCGCCGTATGCGCGGTCCTTGACGAGCTCGACGTAGTCGTCGGTGAAGGACCAGAAGAAGGTCTCTGCCAGCTCGAGGGCGCGCGTGTAGTTGTAGTCCTCAAAGGCTGCCGTCGCCTGGCGCACCGTCTCGGAGAGGTCAGCCAGCATCGCCCGGTCGAGTGGCGCTGTGACTGCCGAGGAATCCGCAATCGGCTCAAACGCGAGCACGAACTTCGACGCGTTGAGGATCTTGATCGCCAGGCGGCGTCCGATCTTCATCTGTCCGACGTCGAACGCCGTGTCGGTGCCGGGGCGGCCCGATGCGGCCCAGTAGCGCACGGCATCGGAGCCGTGCTCGTCGAGCAGCCCCATGGGCGTGACGACATTGCCCTTGGACTTGCTCATCTTCTTGCGGTCGGGGTCGAGGATCCAGCCGCTGATCGCGGCATCGCTCCACGGCAGCCGATCGAACTCCAGGTGACTGCGCACCACGGTCGAGAAGAGCCAGGTGCGGATGATCTCGTGGGCCTGCGGACGCAGGTCCATGGGGAAGATGCGCGACCAGAGGTCCTCGTCGCGGCTCCACCCGCCTGCGATCTCGGGGCTCAGCGATGACGTGGCCCAGGTGTCCATGACATCGGGATCGCCGATGAAGCCACCTGGCTTGCCACGCTGATCGTCGGAGTAGCCCGCGGGCGCGTCGCTCGACGGGTCGATGGGCAGGTCCGCGTCGTCGGGCAGCAGCGGCGAGCCGTAGTCGGGGTTGCCCTCGGCATCGAGGGGATACCAGATGGGCAGGGGTACGCCGAAGAAGCGCTGTCGGGAGATGAGCCAATCGCCGTTGAGGCCCTCGACCCAGTTTTCATAGCGCACCTGCATGTGGGCGGGGTGCCAGCGCAACTCGCGTCCGCGCTCGAGCAGCTGCTCGCGCAGCTCCGGACCGCGGCCGCCATTGGTGAGGTACCACTGACGAGTCGTGACGATCTCGAGCGGGCGTTCGCCCTTCTCGAAGAACTTCACCGCGTGGGTGATCTCACGCGGCTCGCCGACCAGGTCGCCGGACTCGCGGAGCAGCTCGACGATGCGCTCCTTGGCCGAGTGCGCCGTCTTGCCGGCGAGTTCGGCGTACGCCGCCTCGGCCTGGGGGCCCTCGACCCACGGGGGAGTCTCGGGCAGGATGCGCCCGTCCCAGCCGATGATCGGGCGCGTCGGCAACTGCAACTCGCGCCACCAGGTGACGTCGGTGAGATCGCCGAAGGTGCAGATCATCGCGATGCCCGACCCCTTCTCAGGATCGGCCAGTGCATGTGCCACCACCGGCACCTCGACGTCGAAGAGCGGCGTGCGGACAGTCGATCCGAAGAGCGGCTGGTATCGCTGGCGCACCACATTGACCTGTGGTGGCTGAACG
>CAZLMT010000009.1:0-25978 GCA_964560615.1 uncultured Actinomyces sp. | reverse complement strand
ATCGCTCGTCATCCGGATGGGCGACAAGTGCGACGCACGCGGGGATCAGCTCGGGGCGGGTCGTCTCGATGTAGATCGGCTCGCCGCCATCGCCACGGGGGAAGCCGATGCGGTGATAAGCCCCCGGGCGCTCGCGATCCTCGAGCTCGGCCTGCGCCACGGCAGTGCGGAAGGTGACGTCCCAGAGCGTGGGTGCCTCGGCCTGGTAGGCCTCACCTCGCGCAAGATTGCGCAGGAAGGCACGCTGCGAACCGGCGCGGGCATTGTCGTCGATGGTCTGGTAGGTCTGGGTCCAGTCGATGGAGAGCCCGAGTCGGCGCCACAACTCCTCGAAGACCACCTCGTCCTCGACCGTGAGTCGCTCGCACAGCTCCACGAAGTTGCGGCGCGAGATCGGGACCTGCTGCTTGGGATCCGGCTCTGCGGGCGGCTGGAAGCCCGGGTCATAGGGCAGTGACGGGTCGCATCGAACGCCGAAGTAGTTCTGCACCCGTCGCTCGGTGGGCAGGCCGTTGTCGTCCCAGCCCATCGGATAGAAGACGGAGTAGCCCTGCATGCGCTTGTAGCGGGCGATGCAATCGGTGTGGGTATAGGAGAAGACGTGACCGACGTGGAGCGAACCGCTCACGGTGGGGGGCGGAGTGTCGATCGAGTAGACCTCATCCCGGGTCCGGGTGCGGTCGAAGAGGTAGGTGCCGTCGGCATCCCACGCCTCGACCCAGCGCTTCTCGATGCCGTCGATGCTGGGCTTGTCGGGGAGACGGGAGCTCATGGGCGCTCATCCTAGGAGGCGCCTACTAGGGTGGAAGACGTGACCGAGTCGCCCGAGGATGTCCCGTCTGTCCGCGGCAGTGTCCCCCCTGGGTACGCCGAGCTCCAGGCGGAGCTCCTCGGCCGTTGGCCGGAGAACGCCATCGACCCGTCCCTGTCGCGAATCAGCGCGATCATGGACCTCCTCGGGGAGCCGCAGCATGCCTACCCGGTCATCCAGGTGACCGGCACCAATGGCAAGTCCTCGACGGCGCGCATGATTGCCTCCCTCCTGCGTGCCCTCGGCTTGCGTGCCGGTCTCTACACCAGTCCGCACCTGGTCGACATGCGCGAGCGCATCGAAATAGACGGTGAGCCCATCTCGGCCGAACGCTTCATGGCGATTGCGGGCGATGTGGCCCCGTTCATCGCCAGCGTCGACGCCCGCGCAGAAGACGAGGGTGGCACGCCCGTCACCTACTTCGAGACGCTCACGGCCATCGCCTACGCCGCCTTCGCCGATGCCCCGGTCGATGTCGCCGTCGTCGAAGTGGGAGTGGGCGGCACGTGGGATGCGACCTCCGTGTGCCAGCCGCAGGTGTCCGTCGTCACCAGGGTCGCCATGGATCACGCCGACATCCTCGGCGACCGCATCGACCTCATCGCCAACGAGAAGGCCGGCATCATCAAGCCGGGCTGCTTCGCCGTCATCGCCGAGCAGGAGCCGGATGCAGCCGACGTGCTCCAGGCGCGCATCGACGAACTCGGCGTACCCGCTGCATGGGAGGGCAAGGCCTTTGCGGTGCTGGATCGCACCGTGGCTGTCGGCGGGCAGATCCTCACCCTCCAGGGACTGACGGGCACCTACGACGACGTCTTCGTGCCCCTCTTCGGCGCGCACCAGTCGCGCAATGCCGCCGTGGCGCTCGCCGCCACCGAGGCGTTCATCGGAGGCGGTGCGCTCGCTCTTGATCCCGACAGCGTGCGGGAGGGCTTCGCGGCCGTCACGTCGCCGGGCCGTCTTGAAGTCGTGAGGCGCGGGCCGACCGTGATCATCGATGCCGCCCACAACCCTGCCGGTGCTGCAGCCCTCGCAGATGCGCTCTCCGAGTCCTTTGCCTTCACCCACATTGTCGGCGTCGTTGCGGTGCTCGGAGACAAGGACGTCCTCGGGATCCTCCGGGCGCTCGAGCCTGTGCTCGACGAGATCGTGGTGACGGAGAATGACTCGCCGCGTCGGCTCGACGTCGACTCCCTTGCCGCCTTGGCAGTCGAGGTCTTCGGGGAGGACCGCGTGACCTCGTGCCGACGACTGGCGGACGGTCTCGATGCCGGCATCCGGCTTGCCGAGGAGGCCGACACCTACGCCGCGTCGGGCGTGATCGTCACGGGATCCGTCGTCACGGCGGGCCAGGCGCGATCCATGCTCACGCGCCCGGGGCGTTGAGCGTGCCGAGATGAGAGTGCTGGGAGCTGCAGTCCTCTCCCTCGAGGCGATCGTCGTCATCCTTGCTATCCCCGTTGTCCTCGTGGTGGGGACGGTGCCGGTCCCCGCCTGGCTTGGCATCACCGGCGGCGTGGTCCTCGCACTCGCCCTGATCGTCCTCGCGCGCTACGTCACACGGCCCTGGGCCATCCCGGTGGGCTGGGGACTTCAGGTGCTCGTCGTGCTCACAGGGCTGCTTGCTCCCGCGATGTTCATCGTCGGCGGGATCTTCGCGCTGCTGTGGGGCGTGGCCATCCGCCTGGGTCGTCAGGCCGACGCTGCCGGCTCTGCCGATCCGTCGGGCCCGGCCCCCGGATAGGCTCCTGAGGCATCCCACCCTGAAGGAGTCTCCTTGTCTCAGCGCACTCTCGTCCTCGTCAAGCCCGACGGCGTCGCCCGCGGACTCGTGGGGGAGGTGCTGTCGCGCATCGAGCGCAAGGGCTTCCGGATCGTCGCGCTGGAGCTGCGCACCATCCCGGCCGAGGTCGCCCAGGCGCACTACGCCGAGCACGCCGAGAAGCCCTTCTTCGGCGACCTCGTGGATTTCATCACCTCAGGCCCGCTCCTCGCCGCCGTGATTGAGGGCCCCGAGGCCATCGCGTCGTGGCGCACCATGATGGGCGCGACCAACCCGGTCAATGCAGCTCCCGGCACGATTCGCGGCGACCTCGCCACAGAGACGCAGTACAACGTCACGCACGGCTCGGATTCGCCGGAGTCCGCGGCACGCGAGATCGCGCTCTTCTTCCCCGCGCTGGGCTGATCCGCGTGCATGGACGCACGCGAATCCGACTGGGGCTTTCGGCCGCTGCCGCGGCTGCGGGTGGCTACGCCGCCGCACGCCCCACGCTCATGTCGTGGCCCTCTCGCGTGCGCCCGGGATTCGTCGCGGCGCTCACCGTGGCGAGTGGTGCAGCCGCCTACGTCGTGACAGGAAGCATCGGCGTACGCGGCGGTGGCATGCCCAGCATGGAGCAGCGCGTGCGTCGCGTCGTCGGAGTGAGCATCGCGGGAGCGACCGCGGTCGGTGCCTTCCATGCGGCCCGCGCGGAGGCATCAAGCCGCCTGGAGGGCGGGGGGCGCGCCATTGAGCCCGGATTCGCCACGCCTCCGGCGCTCGAGACCGTGTCGGGCGGCCCCGAATCGCTCGTCGACTTCGCCACCGTGGGTCGCGAGGGGGCGCGCTTCGTGGGCTCGAGCGTGCCTGCAGACGTGGTCGAGCGCGTGACGGGCTCGCCCATGACCATGCCCGGTATCCGAGTCTTCGTGGGCTACGACTCGGCGGGGACCCCGGAGGAGCGAGTCGCCCTTGCACTCGCGGAGTTGCGGCGCACGGGAGCGTATGACCGGTCGACACTGCTGATTGGCGCACCAGCAGGCAGCGGTTACGCCAATCCCACTCCGGTCGACATCCTCGAGATTCTTTTGCACGGCGACACCGCGACTGTTGCCGTTGGATACGGATTGTTGCCGTCCTTCCTGTCCCTTGATCGTGTCGAGTTGGCGGCACGCACGCAGTCGCTTCTCCTCGAAGGCATCGCATCGGATCTCGCCGGACGCGGGCGTCGGCCGCGACTGCTCCTCTACGGCGAGAGCCTGGGCGCGCGCGTGCAGCAGGCAGCGATTCCCGGTGGAACGAGTGACCTCGATCGCCTAGGTGTCGCGGCGGCCCTGTGGGTCGGCACCCCGGGGGGTCCCGACTCCGTGGCCTTCCATGCGGCGACTGCCCAGGAGTCCATCACGATCGATCGGCCTGAGCAGATCCCCGATGCGCTGCCGGACCCCCGTCCGCGCGTGTGGTTCCTCGAGCACGACGGGGATCCGGTCGTCCGCTTCGAGCCCACCGTGGCCTTCCGGCGACCCTCGTGGCTCGCGCAGCGGCCACGGGGCCGCAACATCCCCGAGGGGATGGTGTGGGTCCCCGGCATCACCTGGGCCCAGGTGATGGTGGACACCCTCTTCGCCACCCACATCACCCCCGGCAACTTCGATAGCCGGGGTCACGACTATCGCGCCGACCTCGGCGGGGTGGTCCCAGCTGCCTATGACCTGTCCATCGACCAGGGGACGGCGGCGCGACTCGAAGAGGCGCTGCGTGCCCTCGAGGTCGAGCGTGCCCGACGCGTGGGCGAGGCCTGACTTTCCCGGGGCATTGGGGCGTTTCGCCCCTGACCCGTACCATGGTTCACACCCGTCACGCCGCGGGCCCTGTCATGGGAGGGTGAGTGTCCAACACGATGTCGTTCGTCGGCCGAGATATGGCCGTCGATCTCGGCACGGCCAACACCCTCGTCTACGTGCGCGGACGTGGCATTGTCTTGAACGAGCCTTCGGTCGTCGCCATCAACCAAAACACCGGCGGGATCCTCGCCGTGGGCTCCGAGGCCAAGAAGATGATCGGCCGCACCCCGGGCAATATCGTGGCGATTCGCCCGCTCAAGGACGGCGTCATCGCTGACTTCGATACGACCGAGCGGATGCTGCGCTACTTCATCCAGAAGGTCCACCGTCGTCGTCACCTCGCCAAGCCCCGCCTGGTCATCTGCGTGCCCTCGGGCATCACCGGCGTGGAGCAGCGCGCAGTCAAGGATGCGGGCTACGCGGCCGGTGCACGCAAGGTCTACATCATCGAAGAGCCCATGGCGGCCGCCATCGGTGCCAACATGCCGGTGCACGAGCCGACCGGCAACATGGTCGTCGACATCGGCGGTGGCACCACTGAGGTCGCCGTCATCTCACTCGGCGGCATCGTCACCTCTATTTCTATTCGCGTTGGTGGTGACGAACTCGATAACGCGATCATTCAGTACGTCAAGAAGGAGTACTCGCTGCTGCTCGGTGAGCGCACCGCTGAAGAGATCAAGGTCGCCATCGGGTCGGCGTTCCCCATGCCCGATGAGCCACACGCCGAGATCCGCGGCCGCGACCTGGTCAGCGGCCTCCCGCGCACCGTCGTCGTGACGGCCGAGGAGATCCGCCGGGCCATCGACGAGCCCGTCAATGCCATCGTGGACGTGGTCAAGACCACCCTGGACCGCACGCCCCCCGAGCTCTCGGGCGACATCATGGACCGCGGCATCGTCCTCACGGGCGGAGGAGCTCTCCTCACGGGGCTCGACGAGCGGCTGCGCCACGAGACCGGCATGCCCATCGTCGTCGCTGACGAGCCGCTCGACTGCGTGGCGCTCGGCTCGGGCAAGTGCGTGGAGGAGTTCGAGGCGCTGCAGCAGGTCCTCATCTCCGAGCCGCGCCACTAGGCGACCGCTCCCGCGCGCGATGAGGGACACCCGGCGATCGAGGATCGTCCTCGCCATCCTGGTGCTCGTCTCGATCACCCTCATCGTCTTCGACCTGCGGGGTGGGGAGAGCGGCCCCACACGTCCACTGCGTGTCGCGGGGGAGACCGTGCTGGGTTCTGCCGAGCGGGTGATGGCGACTTTCGTGGTGCCGGTGCGCGGTCTCATCGAGTCCCTCGGCGGTCTGGGCGACACCGATGCGCGCATCGCGCAGCTGGAGGCGGACAACGCTCGGCTGCAGGCAGAGCTCGACACCGTGGCCAACGATCGTGCGCGCGTCGCTGATCTGGAGGCTCTGCTCGGTCTCGTCTCGACAAACGACTACGAGACGGTCCCCGCGCAGGTCATCGCGGTGGGGCCGGCGCAGGGTTTTGCGTGGACGGTGACGATCGACTCGGGAAGCCGCGACGGCGTGGAGCGCGACATGTCCGTCATTAGTGGCGCTGGGCTGGTGGGCCGCACCATCGACGTCGGTCCCACTACCTCTACGGTCCTCCTCATCGTGGATGCGACCTCCTCCGTGGGCGGTCGACTCTCAGGGACCTCGCAGATTGGCATCGTCTCGGGCACGGGCCGCCAGGACTCCCTCACGATGCAGCTCCTCGACCCGCTCGCCGTGGTGGACGTGGGGGACGTGGTCGTCTCCTTCGGCTCCGAGGGCGGGCGACCCTACGCCCCGGGGATCCCCATCGGGGTCGTCGCGGAGATGCGGGGCACGGAGGGTCAGCTCACGCGCTCGGCCATCCTTGAGCCTTACGCCGACATTTCGCGCTTGGACATCGTCGGCGTGGTGCTGCGCGCACCGGAGTCGCCTCCGCGCTCCACCCTCGTGCCACCGGTGGGGGGTGGCTGATGCCTGTACGCCGCGCCATCGTGTCTACGATCCTTCTCCTGCTCGCCGTACTCATCGAGGTCACGGTGCTCGCCCCCCTGCCTTTCCCCGGTGCCACGCCGACGCTGGTCCTCGTCGTCGTCGTCATCCTTGCCTCGCAATTCGGCGCGGCGACGGGTGCTCTCTCGGGCTTTGCGGGCGGCCTGCTCCTCGACATTGCGCCACCGGCGGCAGGGACGATCGGGATCAGCGCGCTACTGCTCACGGTGGTGGGCTATGCCGCGGGGAGATTCGCTGAGTCCGATGACCGGCCCTGGTGGTCCTTCGCGATCCTGAGCGCTCTCGCGGCACCGCTCGTCGTCCTGGCGGGTGCCGTGCTCGGGGGCCTCCTGGGTGACCCGCGCGTCCGCTGGGAGGATGTCGTGGGGCTCATGCTCAGCGCGGCGGCGTACGCGCTCGTACTCGGCCTCATCCTCATGCTTCCCTTGCGCCGGCTGTGCCGGTGGGCCGTGCCGGAGGCCTACCCGCGCTGACGCGTGTTCACCGAATATCGGACGTCGGCGGTCGCGCCAAGGGGGACTCCCTGCCCGCCCGGGCGTACCGTGGACCGGGTCAGCCCGACCGAGGCGGCTTTGCTGGCCCGCCGGGCGACTCCGGCGTGGCCATCGGGCGCGTCAGGGGCCGGACCAACCG
Organism: uncultured Actinomyces sp.; assembly: GCA_964560615.1. Classification (GTDB taxonomy): domain Bacteria; phylum Actinomycetota; class Actinomycetes; order S36-B12; family S36-B12; genus Mxb001. The sequence continues at coordinate 18,921 of CAZLMT010000009.1, read as the reverse complement.
AGGGAGGGTGCGATGAGCGACAGGTCGCACCTGCGCCTGGTCGTCCTCGGCGTCCTCATCGTCTCTCTGGTCGCCACCTTGGTGGCGAGACTCTTCTACCTCCAACTCGTCGTGGGGGAGGAGTACGCCGCCCAGGCCGCAAGCAACACCACACGCGAGGTCATCACGCCAGCCGTGCGAGGGCTCATTCTCGATCAGCGCGGACGCCCCCTCGTCGCCAACCGCACCTCACTCGTCGTCTCTGTCGACCGCACCATCCTCGCGCGCGAGGAAGACGAAGGCGTCGCCGTCCTTGACCGCCTCGCCGATGCACTCGGTGTCTCGAGTGACTCCATCGAGCAGAAGCTCATGCCCTGCGGGACCGAGGGCGCTCCGCCCCTGCCCGTGTGCTGGGACGGCTCGCCCTATCAGCCTGTGCCGATTGCCAAGGACGTCGCGACCGAGACCGCGCTCACGATCATGGAACGCCGCGCTGACTTCCCCGGCGTTACGGCGCAGCTCGAGGCCGTGCGCGAATACCCGAGTCCCTTCGACACCAACATGGCGCACGTCCTGGGCTACGTCGGCCCGGTGACCCAGGAACAGCTCGATGCGCAGGGCGACAGCGCCGACCCGGCGCGGCTGCGGTCGCGTGACCTCGTGGGCCGCAATGGCCTCGAGGCGCAGTACGACCTGGAATTGCGCGGTATTCCCGGCATCACGACCCTGGCGGTGGACCAGGTGGGTCGCGTCACCGGCACGGTCTCGGAGTCTGATCCCGTGGCGGGCAACTACGTCGTCACCAACATCGACGCCAACCTCCACACCGTGGTCGAGAATGCGCTGGCCGATTCCGTGGAGCGTGCCCGTGATCTCGGTGACATCGCCGACACCGGTGCCGCCGTCGTCATCGACGTGCGCACAGGCGCGGTGCTCGCCATGGCGAGCTATCCGACCTACGACCCGCAGCTGTGGGTCGGGGGCATCTCCACGCGTGACTACGAGCGACTCCTGGCGGACCGTGCCCTGTCCTCGACGGTGACGCAGGGCACCTACGCACCCGGCTCGACGTTTAAGGCCGTGACCACCGTCGCGGCTGCACGCGAGGGCTACGACCTAGGCGGCACCTATCCGTGCCCGGCGGACTACACCGTGGGTTCGCAGCGCTTCCGCAACTTCGAGTCTTCTGGATTCGGTCCGATCACCTTGCAGCGCGCCCTCGAGGTCTCGTGCAACACCGTCTTCTATCGGATCGCCGATGAGATGTGGCTCAAGGGCGGCGGGCTCTACGCACCGCAGGGTGCACCCGATCCCATCGCGGAGACGGCCGCCGCATTCCGCCTCGGTGAATCCACGGGCATCGACCTGCCCAATGAGGCGGCAGGCCTGGTCTCGGGTCGTGACGAGAAGCTCCGCGTGTGGGAGCAGCGTCGCGAGCAATGGTGCTCGGATGCCAAGGAGGGCTTCTCGCAGCTGCGCGAAGAGGATCCCAAGCTGGCGGAGTACTACACCGCTTTGGCCAAGGAGAATTGCCTCGACGGTTTCCGCTGGCGCAACGGCGACGCGATCAACGCGTCGATCGGTCAGGGCGACACGGGCATCACGCCGCTGCAACTCGCTATGGCCTACGCCACCATCGCCAACGGCGGCACCGTCTACCAGCCGCAGGTGGCCAAGGCGATCCTCAGCAGTCGCGGTGAGGTCGTGCAGCAGTTCGACCCGGTCGTGCGCGGCGAGGTGCCGGCACCTGAGGGCACCTTCGACTTCTTGCGCGCCGCCCTTGCGGGTGTCACTTCGGAGGGCACCGGTCGCGTGCCCTTCGAAGGCTTCCCGCTCGATGAGATCCCCATTGCCTCCAAGACCGGATCCGCGCAGGTCTTCAGCGATAACTCGACCACCGCGTGGTACGCGAGCTTCGCGCCCGCTGACGATCCCCAGTACGCCGTCGTCATGATGGTCACGCGCGGCGGCACCGGGTCGCTCACAGCCGGCCCGGGGGTGCGCACGATCTACGAGGCGCTCTTCGGCGTCGTGGACGGCATCGTGGATCCGGCCAAGAGCGTGCTCATCGGTGGCGCGCCGTCGCGCGCGCTTCCCGTCGTCCGCCCTGATGGGACACCTGTCACGCCGGAGGCCAGTCCGTGAGCCTGTCCGAGGCGACACCGAGTCGCCGCTTCATCGGTGCGCGCCAGGAGGGACGTCAGTCCTACTGGCGCAGACTCGACTGGTGGCTCCTCGGAGCTGCTCTCTTCCTCAGTGTCGGCAGTTCGGTATTCGTCTGGTCGGCGAGTCGCTCGGATCTCGCCGGCGATGACCCGCAGTACTTCCTCAACCGGCACCTGGTCAACATCGCCCTCGGTCTCGTGCTCGCCTTCATCGTGTCGCGACTCGATTACCGACTGCTGCGTGCCTATGCCCCGGTGATCTACGGCCTGGCCATCGTGGGCATCCTGCTCGTCTACACCCCGCTGGGGACCACGATCGCCGGCGCGCGGGCCTGGGTCCAGGTGCCGGGCGGGTTCACTCTCCAGCCGTCGGAGTTCGCCAAGGTGGCGATCGTCCTCATCCTCGCGGTGGTCCTCGCCGAGAAGCGTGACGCGGAGGCCGAGCCACGCGATCGCGATGTCGCGCTTGCCCTCGGCCTCGCCGCGATCCCTATCGTCCTCGTGCTGCTGCAAAACGACACCGGCACGGTCCTCATCATGTGCACGGTGGTGGTCACGATGGTGGCGGTCTCCGGTGCGCGCACACGCTGGGTCGCAGGACTTCTGGTGGGCGGCCTGACTGCCGCTTTCGTCGCGTGGCAGTTGGGCCTCGTCAAGGACTACCAGATCGCTCGCCTCACGTCTTTTGTCAATCCCGAGGAGGCGGCGAGCACGGCTGCCTACAACGCCACCCAGGCGCGCATCGCCATCGGCGGCGGCGGCCTGTGGGGACGCGGGCTCTTCGAGGGGCCGCAGACACAGGGCAACTTCGTGCCCGTCAACGAGAGCGACTTCATCTTCACCGTGATCGGGGAGGAAGCAGGCTTCATCGGTGCTGCCATCACCATCCTCCTGCTCAGCATCGTGCTCTGGCGGGGCATGCGCATCGCCTTGGGCGCCGGTGAGCTCTACGGCCGACTCGTGGCGGCGGGTGTCGTCGCGTGGCTTGCCTTCCAGACCTTCGAGAACATCGGCATGAACCTCGGCATCATGCCGATCACGGGTGTGCCGCTGCCCTTCGTCTCCTACGGAGGCACGTCCATGTTTGCCTCGTGGATCGCCCTGGGCCTGCTCCAGAACGTGCGATTGCACCAGCAGCAACAGGCCTGACAGCACCACGGGTACTCTCATCCCATGCCGTCGACGACCTGGCCCGGCGGGCCGGCCCAGCCGCCCGTGACGGGATCTTCCGACTCGGTCTTCCCCGCCCTCGAGCAGCTTCTCCCACGTGTGCAGAAGCCGATCCAGTACGTCGGAGGGGAGGTCAATGCCGTCGCGGCCGACTGGGACGAGGCTGATGTCCGCTGGGCGTTGATGTACCCCGATGCCTACGAGGTGGGAGCCCCCAACCAGGGAGTGCAGATCCTCTACGAGGTGCTCAACGAGCAGGCGGGCGTGCTGTGCGAGCGCACCTACGCCGTCTGGCCTGATCTGGAGGCCCTCATGCGCGAGCACGGGGTGCCGCAATTCACCGTCGACTCGCATCGACCCGTCGGCGCCTTCGATCTCCTTGGCCTGTCGTTCTCGACCGAGCTCGGCTACACCAACATGCTCACGGCCCTCGATCTCGCGGGCATCCCGCTCATCGCCACCGATCGTGATGAGTCGCACCCTGTCGTCATCGCTGGAGGCCATGCCTCCTTCAATCCCGAGCCGATTGCTGACTTCATCGACGCCGCCGTTCTGGGCGACGGGGAGGAAGCGGTGCTGCGCCTCAGCGAGCTCGTGCGGGAGTGGAAGCAGGCGGGACGACCCGACGGCCGCGCAGGACTGCTCGAAGCGATCGCGCGCTCGGGCGTGGCGTATGTCCCCTCGCTGTACGACGTGGAGTACCTGCCCGATGGCCGTATCCGCCGTGTCATCCCGACGCATCCGGGCATTCCGTGGCGGGTGGCGAAGCACACCGTCATGGACCTCGACGAATGGCCCTACCCCAAGGCACCGCTCGTGCCTCTCGCGGAGACGGTGCACGAGCGCATGAGTGTCGAGATCTTCCGCGGCTGCACCCGGGGCTGCCGCTTCTGCCAGGCGGGCATGATCACCCGCCCTGTCCGTGAGCGCAGCAAGGCGGGCATCGCTGCCATGGTCGATAACGGCCTGGCCAAGACAGGCTACGAAGAGGTCGGACTCCTGTCGCTGTCCAGCGCGGATCATTCCGAGATCGCTGAGGTGACGACCTACCTCGCCGATTGCTACGAGGGTTCGCAGACGTCGCTTTCGCTGCCGAGCACCCGCGTCGATGCCTTCAACATTGATCTTGCGAATGAGCTCTCACGCAATGGCAGGCGCAGTGGACTGACCTTCGCCCCTGAGGGGGGCAGCGAGCGTATGCGAAAGGTCATCAACAAGCAGGTGACGGAGGACGACCTCATTCGCACTGTCGCTGCCGCCTACGGCGCCGGCTGGCGTCAGGTGAAGCTCTACTTCATGTGCGGACTTCCCACGGAGACCGACGAGGACGTGCTGCAGATCGCGCGCCTCGCGGCAGAGGTGATTCGCGTGGGCCGTGAGGTGAGCGGGCGTCGCGATATCCGGTGCACCGTCTCCATCGGCGGTTTCGTGCCCAAGCCGCACACCCCCTTCCAGTGGGCGGCTCAACTCGATCACGAGACGACCGACGCTCGCCTGGCCAACCTCCGTGACGCGATCCGCGGCAATCGGGAGTACGGCAAGGCGATCGGCTTCCGCTATCACGATGGCAAGCCGGGCACCATCGAAGGACTGCTGTCGCGTGGTGATCGCCGTGTCGGGCGGGTCATCCTCCAGGCATGGCGCGATGGCGCTCGCTTCGATGGCTGGAGCGAGCACTTCGACTTCGACCGCTGGGCGTCGGCCGCGTCCACCGCACTTGCGGACGAGCCGGTGGACCTCGACTGGTTCACCATTCGCGAGCGTGAGCACGCCGAGGTGCTGCCCTGGGATCATCTGGATTCCGGCCTCGATCGCGAGTGGCTGTGGGAGGACTGGCAGGACGCACTCGACGAGCAGGGCGTCGAGGACTGCCGTTGGACCCCGTGCTTCGACTGCGGCGTGTGCGATCAGATGGGCACGAGCATCCAGGTGGGTCCGACTGATTTGGGGCTTCCCGCGGTCGCGACGCGTGTCGCCGCCGGCCAGCCCGCGTGAGCCAGCCCAGCCCGAAGGAGTCGGCTCCGAAGGCGCGCCGGACCCCGCCCCGCGATCACGTCGCGCCCGTCCAGCGCCTGCGACTGCGCTACGCCAAGCGGGGCCGCTTGCGCTTCGCCAGCCATCGTGACTTCCAGAGGGCGCTGGAGCGCGCACTGCGCCGGGCCGGCGTACCCATGGCTTACAGCGCTGGCTTCAGTCCACATCCGAAGATCTCCTACGCCAATGCGGCCCCCACCGGGACCGCCAGCGAGGCGGAGTACCTCGAGATCGGCCTCGCCGAGGAGTGCGACCCCGAGGATCTGCGCCGGCGCATCGACGAGGCCCTGCCCCCCGGCCTTGACATCCTCGACGTGGTGGTTGCCCGGACCTCTGATTTTGCCGAGCGGCTCCAGGCAAGCCGTTGGCGCATCGAGCTCCCCGGGCTGAGCCCGGCCGAGGCGCAAGAACCCGTGGATAGCCTGCTCGCCGCTGAGGAGGTCCTGGTCGAGCGCCTCACCAAGAACGGCCTGCGGACCTTCGATGCACGTGCGGCACTGCTCACCGCTTCGGTGGCGCCTGCCAGGGATGGGGCGACGCCGTGTGCGATACTTACCGTGGTCCTGCGGCAGGTAACCCCTTCCGTGAGGCCAGACGACATCCTCGCGGCTCTGCGCAGCGTGGCCCCCTCACCGGTAGCGACCGGGTGGCATACACCGCCTCCCCTTGTGACCCGGGAGATGCAAGGGCCGCTCACCGAGGGAGGGTCGGCCGACGTGATCTTGGTCGGTGACCCCCTCGCTGCCGACCGCGAGGGCGACCAGACTTGACGGCCCGGCTTGCCGGGTCGGCCGGCCCACCTGGCCGGTGAGACCAGGTCCCGAGCGGCGCTTTGCGCCCGGGACCGTGAAAGGACACGACCGCATGGTCGACAGCACGCAGGGGCCTTCGGGCTCCGCTACGACCCGTCCCCGCAAGGCTGCGAGCCGCCCTGCAGGCCCCCCAAGCCCCGTGGCGGACAAGCCTGCCGAGGCGAAGCCGGTAAAGAAGGCGGCGGCCAAGAAGGCTGCTGAGGACAAGCCGGTGAAGAAGGCGGCGGCCAAGAAGGCTGCTGAGGACAAGCCGGTGAAGAAGACCGCCGCCAAGAAGACCGCTGCCAAGAAGGCTGTGGCGGAGGACAAGCCGGCGAAGAAGACCGCCGCCAAGAAGGCGGCCGCGGCGGAGGACAAGCCCGCCAAGAAGGCCGCGACGATCGCCCCGATCTTCCAGGCGCCGGACCCTGAGGCCGCCGTGCCCGCCCGGCGCACACGCAAGAAGGCTGCGGCGGATACGCCGGCACCTGACGCGGCGAAAGCCGCTCCTGAAGAGACGGCGCGCAAGGATGACGACGGCGCTGCCGAGGGCGACGAGGGTGGCTCCCGCAGGCGTCGCCGCCGCGGGGGTCGGGGTCGGCGTTCCCCCGGCGATGCCGAGGGTGCTGAGACGACGTCGAGCACCGGCCCGGATTCCGATTCACCCGCCGACGCCGATGACGACGAGGGTCGGGGCTCATCCACGCGCCGTCGCCGCCGTCGTCGTCGCCGCGGCCAGGATGCGGGCCAGGATCCTGATGACCCCGAGCGCACGACCGTGCATGTCCGCGAGCCGCGCTCGCGTAGCGAGGAGGCCACCGCGCTCAAGGGGTCGGTGCGCCTCGAAGCCAAGCGCCAGCGTCGCCGCGAGGGCCGCGACGCCGGACGGCGCCGGGCACCGATCCTCACAGAGGCGGAATTCCTCGCACGCCGCGAGTCGGTGGATCGCGTCATGGTGGTGCGTCAGGCCGAGGGCCGCACGCAGATTGCCGTCCTCGAAGACGGCGTCCTCGTGGAGCACTACGTCGATCGGGGCAGCTCCAACTCCATGGTGGGCAATGTCTACCTCGGCCGCGTGCAGAACGTCCTGCCGTCGATGGAGGCCGCATTCGTCGACATCGGCCGCGGACGCAATGCCGTGCTCTATGCCGGCGAGGTCAACTGGGATGCCGCCGGTCTCGAGGGCCAGCCACGTCGCATCGAGATGGCGTTGAAGTCCGGCGACCCCGTCCTCGTGCAGGTCACCAAGGACCCCATCGGCCAGAAGGGCGCCCGGCTCACCAGTCAGGTGTCGCTCCCCGGTCGCTACCTGGTCTACGTACCCGATGGCTCCATGACAGGAATCTCGCGCAAGCTCCCTGACACCGAGCGCACCCGCTTGAAGTCGATCCTCAAGAAGGTCATGCCCGAAGGTGCCGGCGTCATCGTGCGCACCGCCGCCGAGGGTGCGAGCGAGGAGGAGCTCACGCGTGACGTCGAGCGCCTGCGCGCTCAGTGGGAAGAGATCGAGCAGGCTGCGGCCACGGCCCAGCCGCCCGCGCAGCTCAGCGCGGAGCCCGATCTAGCCCTCAAGGTCATCCGCGACGTCTTCAACGAGGACTTCGCCAAGCTCGTCGTCTCAGGTTCGGGCGTTGCCCAGGAGCTCCGCACATACGTCGACTCCGATGCACCCGACCTCGCCGAGCGCGTCGAGACGTGGACCGACACCAAGGATGTCTTCACGGCGTACCGCGTCGAAGAGCAGCTCACCAAGGCACTTGACCGCAAGGTGTGGCTGCCTTCGGGTGGGTCTCTCGTCATCGATCGCACCGAGGCGATGACCGTCATTGACGTCAACACCGGCAAGTTCGTCGGCCAGGGTGGCAATCTCGAGGAGACCGTCACCAAGAACAACCTCGAGGCAGCTGAAGAGATCGTCCGCCAGCTCCGGCTGCGCGATATCGGCGGCATCATCGTGGTCGACTTCATCGACATGGTGCTGGAGTCCAATCGCGATCTGGTGCTGCGCCGCCTCGTCGAGTGCCTCGGTCGCGACCGCACCAAGCACCAGGTCGCCGAGGTCACCTCGCTCGGGCTCGTGCAGATGACGCGCAAGCGCATCGGCCAGGGACTGCTCGAAGTCTTCTCGACCACCTGCGACTCCTGCGGCGGCCGAGGCCACCACGTCTCCCTGCACCTGCCCGAGGGCGAGGCCAAGCCGGTCATCGCCAAGGCGGGCAAGCGCAAGGGCAAGGGTGTGGATCCCGCCGATGTGATCTCTAAGTCCCTGGGCGCCACTCCTGAGGGGGAGGCTCCCGAGGGAGGCACCCCTGAGATCGCTGAGCCTGAGGCCGCCGAGGCCTGAGCCTTCGCGGGCCCAAGGGGGCACGAGGCCCCGGATTGGCTCCGCACCGTGCCCGTCCGGTAGCCTTGCCCCTCGGCGCTGAGGCGCCCACCGGCCCGACTGGGCCGATCACCTTGAGGAGCACCACGTGTACGCCATCGTCCGCGCCGGAGGCCGGCAGGAGAAGGTCGCCGTCGGCGACGTCGTCGTCATGGACCGCGTCGAGGCTGAGCCTGGCTCCACCGTGACCCTCCCCGCCCTCATGCTCGTCGACGACGGTGCCGTCACCACCGATCCCGCCAAGCTCGCGGGCATCTCGGTCAAGGCCGAGGTCGTCGGCCACGAGCGCGGCCCCAAGATCCGCATCCTCCGCTACAAGAACAAGACCGGCTACCGTCGCCGTCAGGGTCATCGTCAAGACCTCACGCGCGTCAAGGTCACCGACATCACGAAGGCGAAGGGCTGACCATGGCTCATAAGAAGGGCGCATCCAGCTCCAGGAACGGCCGCGACTCCAACGCCCAGCGGCTCGGCGTCAAGCGCTTCGGTGGCCAGGTGGTCAACGCCGGCGAGATCATCGTCCGCCAGCGCGGCACGCACTTTCACCCCGGGTTCAATGTCGGCCGCGGCAAGGACGACACGCTCTTCGCCCTCAGCCAGGGCCGCGTGGAGTTCGGCACCCACCGCGGGCGCCGCGTCGTCAACATCGTCGTCGACGCCTGACGCTGCGCGGTCCGCTGACCGCATCGAAAGGCCTGCGCGATGACCACTTTCGTCGACCGGGTCGACCTGCACGCCACCGCTGGCGACGGCGGCCATGGCTGTGCATCGGTCCACCGCGAGAAGTTCAAGCCCCTGGGGGGGCCCGACGGCGGCAATGGCGGCCGCGGGGGCAATGTCGTCCTCTTCGTGGACCCCAGTGTCACGACCCTCATCGGCTTCCATCACCGCCCACACCAGCGGGCCACCAGCGGCAAGCCCGGTCAGGGCTCGAATCGCAACGGCGCCGATGGCTCCGATGTGATTCTCTCGGTGCCCGACGGCACGGTCGTGATGAGTCACGACGGCGAGACGCTCGCGGACCTCACGGGAGCGGGCACCACCTACGTCGTGGCTCGCGGTGGTCGTGGTGGCCTCGGCAATGCCGCGCTTGCCTCCCAGCGGCGCAAGGCGCCTGGCTTCGCTCTCAAGGGCGAGCCTGGTGAGCACCGCGAAGTCGCACTCGAGCTCAAGTCCGTAGCCGACGTTGCCCTGGTCGGCTACCCGAGTGCCGGCAAGTCCAGCCTCATCGCGGCGCTCTCCTCGGCCAGGCCCAAGATCGCGGACTACCCCTTCACCACCCTGGTGCCCAATCTGGGTGTCGTCACGGCGGGTGACGTGACCTACACGATCGCCGATGTGCCCGGCCTGATCCCGGGCGCGAGCGAGGGCCGCGGCCTCGGGCTTGAGTTCCTCAGGCACATCGAGCGCTGCTCGGTCATCGTGCACGTCATCGATGCCGCTTCACTGGAATCCGACCGCGAGCCCCTCGCCGACCTTGACATCATCGAAGCGGAGTTGGCTGCCTACGGCGGACTCGCAGATCGCCCGCGACTCGTGGCACTGAACAAGGTGGATCTCCCCGATGGTCGCCTGGTCGCTGACATGGTCGCTCCGCTCCTCGCGGAGCGGGGGCTGCCTGCCTTCGAGGTGTCCGCGCTGAGCCACGAGGGGCTGCGCGAGCTCTCCTTCGCCATGGCCGCGCTCGTGGCCGAACATCGTGTGGCGACGGCAGAGGTGACTCCGACGCGCATCATCATCACGCCGCCGGCGGTCGATGACGCCGGCTTCGACGTCAGCCGCGAGCTCCACCCCGAGACGGGTGAGCCGCTCTACCGGGTGACGGGCACCCGACCGGAGCGCTGGGTCCGCCAGACCGACTTCGCCAACGAGGAAGCCGTGGGCTACCTCGCGGATCGCCTCGCGCGACTCGGTGTGGAGGAGCGTCTCCTCGCCGAGGGCGCGGCCCCGGGGAGCACCGTGGTCATCGGTCCCGGCGACGACGGGGTGGTATTCGACTGGGAGCCCACCATCTCGGCGGGTGACACCTCCGACCGCGGCCCCCGTGGCACTGATCGCCGGCTGGAGGGCTGGTGAGTCCCCGCGCGACGCGGCGAGGGGTAGGCACGGCGCGGCGTATCGTCGTCAAGGTCGGGTCCTCGTCACTCACGCGTCCCGACGGCGGTGTCGACATTGAGCGCATCACCGCGTTGGTCGATGTCCTCGCTGACCGGGCAGCGGCGGGCAGCCAGGTCATCCTCGTCTCCAGCGGTGCCATCGCGACCGGCTTCCCCATCCTGGGTTTGAGTCGCCGTCCACGTGACCTCGCGACCCAGCAGGCGTCCGCCAGCGTGGGTCAGGGCGTGCTCCTCGCCCAGTACTCCCTTTCCTTCGCCGCCCGCGACATGAAGGTCGGCCAGGTACTGCTCACCGCAGACGACATGACGCGGCGCGCTCACTATCGCAACGCCCAGCGCACCCTGGAGAAACTCATCGAGATGGGGGTGGTGCCCATCGTCAACGAAAACGACACGGTCGCCACTGATGAGATTCGTCTCGGTGACAACGACCGGCTCGCGGCGTTGGTCGCTCACCTCGTCCGCGCCGACGCGCTGGTGCTCCTGTCGGATGTCGACGGGCTCCACGACGGCCCTCCCGGCAAGGGAGAGACCCAGCTCATCCCCGAGGTCCCCGACGTGACGGCCCTGTCCGAGGTGTCCATCGGCGGCGTGGGGTCCGGCGTGGGCCTCGGCGGCATGGCGACCAAGGTCGAGGCGGCACGGATCGCCACTGCTGCGGGCATCCCCGTGGTCCTCGCGCACGCGCGGGCGGCTCGGGAAGCGATAGCGGGTGAGGACACAGGGACCGTCTTCCTCCCCACGGGACGCCGCACCCCCACGCGCCTCCTCTGGCTCGGACATGCCAGTACGCCCCAGGGGCGACTCCATCTCGACGCTGGGGCGGCGAGTGCCGTGACGGTGCGACGGGCTTCGTTGCTCCCCGCAGGTGTCACGCGAGTGGATGGTGAGTTTACGGCGGGTGATCCGGTGGACCTTCTCGACGAAAACGGCCACACGATCGCTCGCGGACTGGTCAACTACGACTCAGCGGAACTCCCCGGGCTCCTCGGACGATCCACTCGGGATCTCGCCCGAGAGCGCGGACCCGAGTACGAGCGCGAGGTCATTCATCGTGATGACATCGTCGTCCTCGACGGAGCGCCGCGCGACTGACGTCGATAGCGCGGGAGGAGGCGCACATGGCGACCGCAGAGCCCGAGGTATCTCCGTCCCTATGGTTCGTGACCGTCACGGTCGCCGGGGGCGTCGTCGACTCCCAGGTGATCCGGTCGGGACTCGAGCGTCTCTCCCATGAGCACCCCTTCCTCCTCTCGGGTCGCTACGCCGCTGACCGGGCCGAGGTGCGCTACTGGGAGGAGGCCCCCAACGCCCAGTCGGTCCTCGACCTCGCCGTGGCCCTGTGGGATGAGCACCGTGCTTCGGCAGCCCTGCCCGACTGGGAGGTCGTGGGCGTGGAGGTCATCGATCGCGAGACCTTCCACCGCCGGGGGCGTCACCTGGGGCAAGGGCCCGGCCTCATCGCTGCTGGCGGCGTCTCGCCCCTCTAGGTCGGGGCGGCGTACCCTCAGGGGCATGTCCGACGACCGCAGCGAGATCCTCGCGTGCGCGCAGCGAGCGCGTGACGCAGCCACCGTCCTGCGCGGCGTGACGCGCGAGCACAAGGATGCTGCACTTCGTGCGTGCGCGGCAGCCCTGCGAGCTGAGACACCGCGCATTGTCGAGGTCAATGCTCGCGATACTGATCGCGCACGCGAGGCGGGCACGAGCCCGGCTCTCATCGACCGGCTCACGCTTGATGCGCCGCGTATCGATGCCATCGCGACAGCCTTGGAGGAGGTGGCTGACCTCCCCGACCCCGTCGGTGATGTGGTCCGCGGCTACACCCTGCCCAATGGCCTGCAGGTGCGTCAGGTGCGCGTGCCGCTCGGAGTCGTCGGCATCATCTACGAGGCCCGGCCCAATGTCACCGTCGATGCTGCTGGCCTGTGCCTGAAGAGCGGCAATGCCGCCCTGCTGCGCGGTTCGTCATCAGCGCAGGCGACCAATGAGGTCCTCGTCGACGTCCTGCGCGGATCCCTCGCGGAGAGCGGGCTGCCTGCTGACGCCGTGCAGCTCGTCCCAGGCACCTCGCACGAGTCCGTCAAGCACCTCATGACGGCTCGCGGCCTCGTTGATGTCCTCATCCCACGGGGTGGAGAGGGGCTGATTCGCAGCGTGGTGGAGGGCTCGACGGTCCCCGTGATCGAGACCGGCGTAGGCAATTGCCATGTGTACGTCGACGAGCACGCCGATGTGGACATGGCTGTGCGCCTCCTGCTCAACTCCAAGGCGCAGCGCGTGAGTGTGTGCAACGCAGCCGAGACACTCCTCGTGCACCGGGGCATCGTCGATCGCTTCCTGCCGGCCGCGATGGCAGCCCTGCGCGAGGCCGGTGTCACGGTCCACGGAGACGAGGGGATGCTGGTGGCCGCTGGGGCGGCAGGCGCGGAGTGCGCTCCGGTCACGGATGACGACTGGGCCGCCGAGTACTACTCACTCGACATCGCCGCCGGCATCGTGGACAGCCTGGATGATGCCCTGGCGCATATCCGCCGGTGGTCCTCCGGTCACACCGAACTCATCGTGACCGACTCCCAGTCGGCTGCCCAGGCATTCATCGCGGGCGTCGACGCGGCCGCGGTCATGGTCAATGCTTCGACCCGCTTCACCGACGGCGGCGAGTTCGGCTTCGGCGCGGAGATCGGCATCTCGACCCAGAAGCTGCACGCGCGCGGCCCTATGGGCCTGCCGGAGCTGACCACCACGACCTACGTCGTCATGGGGGATGGACACGTGCGGGGCTAGCCCCGGGGCAGCGGCTAGGCTGGGCATGTCGCAGGGACCTGGTCCCCCGAAGGAGGAGTGTCATGAGTCCGCTCACCGCCGCCGTATGGGCCTCGGCCGAGGGTGCCGAGGGCAACCTTGTGTCCCCCTACGTCTTCGGGGGAGTCGCGCTCGCCATCCTGGTCGGCCTCCTCATCGTCACGATGCTCATCAACGTCGACCGCTGATCGCTAGCTCCTCGGGAGTGACATGCGCATCGGGGTGATGGGCGGCACCTTCGACCCGATTCATCTCGGCCACCTGGTCGCCGCATCCGAAGTGGCGGACAGGTTCGACCTGGACCGTGTCGTCTTCGTCCCTACTGGTGAGCCGTGGCAAAAGTCCGACCGCAGCGTGTCGGCATCCGAAGACCGCTACCTCATGACCGTCATTGCCACGGCTGCTGATGAGCGCTTCAGTGTCTCGCGCGTCGATGTCGATCGACACGGCCCGACGTACACCGTCGACACACTGCGTGACATCAGGGCCGACCTGGGCGAGGAGCACGACTATCACTTCATCACCGGTGCCGATGCCCTGAGCGAGATTCTCTCGTGGCGTGAGCCTGACGAGGTCCTCCGGCTTGCTCACCTTGTGGGAGTGACGCGTCCCGGCCACGTGCTCGTGGATCCCGGGCTGGCCCCCGGTCGCGTGAACCTGCTCGAGATCCCGGCGCTCGCGATTTCCTCGAGTGACATCCGTGCGCGCGTCGCGCGGGGGGCACCCATTCGCTACCTCGTGACCCCGGGGGTCGAGGCCTACATCGCCAAGGTGGGGTTGTACGCCGGATGAGCGTGGCCGGGCGAGTCATCCTCGTCGCATTTGGGGCCTTGGCGATCGTCCTCGGCCTGGGCGTCGTCAGCCTGCTCACGTCCGAAGGCGTCCCGACACCGAATCCGAGTCCCACCCAGGAGCAGGTGGAGCAGACCCTGCTCCTGCAGGTCCTGGACGGTGATGGGTATGCGAGGGGCAACGTCGTCATCGGGATCGAGCCGCCCGGGACGGATCCGCTCACTGTCCTGCTCGCCATGCCCGCAAGCGTGCTCGTGCCGCAGGGTGACGACAGCGTGACCCTCGGCGTCACGCCCCAGTCCGCCGACACTCTGGCGGCGGTCAGGGCGATCGAGCAGGGCTTCGGTTTGCGCATTGACGCGGGGCTGACGCTCGATCGGCTGGCCTTCGCGGGTCTGGTGGATGGTGTCGCTGGGGTCTGGGTGGAGTTGGATCGCCCGGTGCTGCTGCCGGCCATCGGCGATGAGGAGCGCTTGCGCGTGCTCGGTCCGGGTTGGGTCAAGCTGGACGGCATCGCCGCAGCGGACTATGCCGTGCTCAGGATTCCGGGCGAGAGTGAGACAGATCGAGTGGAGCGCTTCCTCGGGCTGCTCGAGGACGCCTTGGAGCGGCTGCCCCGCACGGACGACCAGATGCGCCAACTCCTCACGAGCCTGGGTTCACTTGCGCAGTCGACGGTGCCCACCGACGACCTCGTCCCCTTCCTCAAGGCCGTCCGAGCGGATATCGACTTTGGCAGGGTGCGCGCGGAGGTGCTCCCGGTCGAGTTGATCCGAGGGGGTGCTCGCCCGGCCTCGATCGCCGCGCCGGATGCGGATGCCCTCGTCCAGGCGCTCTTTCCCGATGCCCGCGTCACTCCCGAAGGCGCGGGGATGACAGGCTGAAGGCCTTCCGACCCTTAAGGACGTGACGTTCGTGCCCGCCACCCCCGAGGCCATCGCTTTGGCCCAGGCTGCCGCTGAGGCCGCCGCTGACAAGCTCGCCACGGACATCGTGGCCATCGATGTGAGCCAGTACCTGGTCATCACGGATGTCTTCCTGCTGTGCACGGCGGCCAATGACCGCCAGGTGCGCGCGGTGGTCGATGCCATTGAGGAGCGCCTCGCACGCGAAGGCGAGAAGCCGATCCGTCGCGAGGGTGAGAAGGAGAGTCGCTGGGTCCTCCTCGACTACGGCGACATCGTCGTTCACGTGCAGATTGCCGAGGAGCGGATCCATTACGCGCTCGAGCGGCTGTGGAAGGACTGCCCCTTCATCCCGCTCGATGTGGATACATCCCGCTGATGCGCCGCATTGCGATCTGGAGGCACGGGCGCACGTCGTGGAACGCCGAGCAACGCTTCCAGGGGCAGACGGACATCGATCTGGACGAGCTGGGCATCTCCCAGGCTCGACGTGCTGCGGCGATGCTCGCGAGCCTGCCGCCCTCGGCGATTATCTGCTCGGATCTCTCGCGCACCCAGCAGACCGCAGCGCCGCTCGTCGAGCTCACTGGGATCGAGCCGACGCTCGATGAGGGGCTGCGCGAGACCTACGCGGGTGAGTGGGAGGGCAAGACG
Organism: uncultured Actinomyces sp.; assembly: GCA_964560615.1. GTDB lineage: Bacteria > Actinomycetota > Actinomycetes > S36-B12 > S36-B12 > Mxb001. The sequence goes on along the minus strand of CAZLMT010000009.1, from coordinate 3,126 downwards.
CGTCCCGTGCTTCTCGAGGAGTACGGCGATGCCCTGCACCAATGGTCTGCGGACCCCCATATGCGCGCCGGTGTCGTCGGCGAGACACGACTCGAGGTTGCCGATCGCATGGTGGCCGCTGTCGATCGCGGGCTGGCGATGATCCCGGAGGACGGCGTACTCGTCGTCGTCACCCACGGCGGCGCGGCGCGTGCGGGTATCGGTTGCCTCCTCGGGCTGCCACCGGAGCACTGGGCGGCGCTGGGCGTGCTCACAAACTGCTCGTGGAGCGTGCTGCTCGAGAACTCCCCGCCGGGGCCGGCGTGGCGCCTGCAGGAGTACAACGCCGGCTCACTCCCGGAGTCAGTGCCGGTCGACGGGGTCTGGCCCGCAGACGATCGCTAGAGCTAGGCGGGAAGGCCAAGCCATCCCTGTCTATCCACCCCGGGTATGCTTGCGGGGCCCTCAGGGGCGGCGGGGCTGTAGCGCAGTTGGTAGCGCACCTCCATGGCATGGAGGGGGTCAGGGGTTCGAATCCCCTCAGCTCCACGCGCGGCGCATCCGACAGGGTGCGCCGTCTGCATGTGTGGGCCCATCCGTTGACTATCGTGCGATGGCTGGCGTGCTCGTGCAGAAGTCTGCAGATGCGCGACGAGTTCTTGGTGCTGGCTTGATGTCGCCTATTCATGACATGTCTGACTACGCAGGCAAGGAACGTTCGCGCGTTGATACGTTCACAAGTCATTCCACGTCGCTATCCCCATGCCGACGTCCATCACGAGAGAGTGGAGATCCCCCTATGAGACGCGCTGCACTCGCGAGTGCGCTTTCGCTGACAGTGGCACTTGCCGGGCTCACAGCCGTGGCTGCTGGTCCTGCGCAGGCCGCCGACGGCATTGGCAAGGTCTGGGGGTGGGGCAATGTGGGGTCTGCATCCCTCACGATCCCCGCAGAGGCGCAAAGGGACGTGCAGGCCATCGAGGTCGGCGGCGCTCACGTGCTCGCGATGAAGGACTTCGGGATCATCGCCTGGGGATCAAACTCTGCGGGCCAGACGACCGTGCCCGACGAGGCGACGTCTGATGTCATCAGTTTCTCGGCAGGAGCTGACTTCTCCCTCGCGATCAAGAAGCTCGATGCGTTCACGGGCAAGGTGCTCGCCTGGGGTGCCAATGGCAAGGGTCAGGTCTCCCCGCTTCCCGCCGCCACACAGACGCGTGTGGCCGAGGTCGCTGCGGGCGGTGGACACGCCCTGGCGATCCGCGACATCGACGACACCAACATGGGTGTCGTGATTGGCTGGGGAGACAACGCCGCCGGTCAGACGACGATCCCGGCTGGTGCGCAGTCCGGCGTGACGGCGATCGCCGCGGGTGGCCAGCACTCACTCGCGCTGAAGGGTGGTGCTGTGCTCGCCTGGGGTTCGAATACTGCGAACCAGACCAACGTGCCTGCCGCCGCAGGCACCGGCGTGACCGCGATCGCCGCGGGCGACACCTTCTCGGCGGCCATCGCCGGAGGCAAGGTCATCGTGTGGGGTGGCAGCGCCGCCGTGCAGGCCGTGCCCACCGAGGCGCAGTCCAACATCGTGGCCATCGCCGCGGGCGGCGGCAATATCGCGGCCGTTACCTCCGGCGGCTCGGTGATCGCCTGGGGCGATGACGCGTCAGTGGCGGCAGTGCCCGATGCCGCCAAGACCAGCATCTCGGCCGTCGGTGTCGGCTCGGGCGTGGCCCTCGCGATTAGCCAGGCCGTGGCACCGGGTGCCGTGCAGGACCTCAAGGCAAGGTCGCTTAAGGGCGGTGCTCAGGTGTCGTGGAAGTCGCCGATGGCGCTCCAGGGAGCCGTCCTTATCGGCTACCAGGTCAAGGTCAACAAGGGTGCCTGGAAGGACTACCCCTCGACCCAGACATCGGTCAGGCTCACCGGCCTCGGCTCCAAGAAGTCCGTCACCATCCGGGTCCGCGCCGTGAGTTACGCGGGACCCGGGGCGATCGAGATGGTGAAGGTCACGACCAGGTAGTCCACAGATGTAGGAGAAGGTGAGGGGCAGCCACGATGCGTGGCTGCCCCTCACCATGTTCCAGAGGTCTGCGCTTAGCTTCGCCCTGACCGCTGTCGGTCGAAGAGTGAGACGAGGGTGAGCAGTGCCTGTTGGGGGAGGGTCCTCGCCACGTGGGGCTCACCCTCATCTGCACCGTGCCGTGGCGTGGCGACAGCTCGAAGCAGTCGCGGTGGTACGGGCTGCGGCCAGGGCACCACTTTGCCGACGGCGAGGCCCAGGAACACCAGGGTGTTGATCGCCACGAACGCCACGAGCCCAAGCATCAGGAGCGCGCCTCCGCCATGGATGCCGGAAGGTGGCCCCAGGCAATGTCACGTGAACTCACCATGCCGGACATGGCGCGCAGGAAGCACGCCTGGAGGAGGAGGTCGTAGATGATCTCTGGCACGAGCGAGAAGGCAATGAGCCTTCCGCGCCAACCCGTGTCCCATGCGGTGAGTCCCCGCTCGAGGGAGAAGATCGCCGCAACTGCCAGCCAGAAGGGCAGCAGAGCCCACTGGCCGATGATGATGGGGATCGCAAAGAGCACGAAGAGCGATGTCGGCAGTGCAATGGAACCGTAGGCGAGTCCCCACTGCTGGACCCAATACCTGGCGGTGGATGCTCGGACGCCGTAATCGCTGAGGTTGTCGAGGGCACCGCGCTGCCAGCGCACGCGTTGGGTCCACAGCGTGGGCACACTCGGCATCGTCTCTGTCTCGACGGAGCACTCGCGGGGAGAAACGACGTGGGCGCCGAGGGTCTTGAGGGCCAGCGTCAATTCGTTGTCCTCGGTGATCGCCGACTCCTCGTAGACCTTGCCGCGCATGCCCGGGAGGGTGTCACCTCGGTACGCCGCAACGAGCTCCAGAGTGTTCGCGCGAAAGAGTGTCGCCGTCCCGGTGAGGACTGACACTCGTCCACGGCGTGCGGAAATCTGCCGGGCGTAGCGAGCGAACTCGTTGCGCTGCAGTTGTGCAAGCAACCCAGGTCGCCGATCACCGGCAAAGACTCCACCCACGGCGGCCACGTCACCGTCGTAGGCCAGGACCTCTGTGGCCGCAGCGATGAACCGTGGCGATAGCTGGGTGTCGGCATCCATG
>CAZLMT010000008.1:4560-41802 GCA_964560615.1 uncultured Actinomyces sp. | reverse complement strand
CGCCCTCCCCCGACGCGGTTATCCTCAGGCCATGGCCGAATCCGGAGCGTCGCAGGGCTCCGGGACCCCGGGGGGCCCCGGTAAGCCTGCTCCCAGGAAGGCCTCGTCAGGCAAGCCGGCGCAATCCAAATCCAGCGCGGCCAAATCCAGCGCAGCCAAATCCAGCGCAGCCAAATCCGCGGGACGGCGCCCACCGCGCATGCCCAAGGTGGAGGAGACCTCCGCCGGAGGCCTCGTCGTCGATCGCACGGGTGTGCAATTGCGCGCTGCCCTCATCGCCCGCCACGACCGGCGCGGTCGCCTGGTGTGGTCGCTGCCCAAGGGCCACCTGGAAGCAGGGGAGACACCGGAGGACGCCGCCATCCGCGAGGTGGAGGAGGAGACCGGGATCCGCGGGCGCGTGCTGGCCCCTCTGGGTGTCATCGACTTCTGGTTCATCGCCGAGAACCGGCGCATTCACAAGACCGTTCACCACTACCTGATGGAGGCCTCCGGAGGCGAGCTCTCCGATGAGGACGCCGAGGTAGTCGAAGTCGCATGGTTCCCGCTCACCGATGTCCGCGAGCGACTGGCCTACGCCGACGAGCGCCGGTTGCTCGACCGGCTTCCCGACCTGATCGCGGACGCTGGATGAAGCGGGCCGGCTTGGCCGGTCCGGCGGCGCCCCTTCACGCCAAGCGGGCCGGCTTGGCCGGTCTCTTGGCGGTGCTCGTCGTCATGGGCTTCATCGCCCCGATGCATGCGCAGGCGGAGGATGATCCGGCGCCGGTCCGCATCACCATCACGGGCCTTGCACCCGTCGCCCTCGGCACGGGCAACTCCCTCGCGATGGGTGGCACCGTCGCCAACACGGGACTTGCCACGATCACGTCGCTCAGCGTGCGCCTGACAATCTCGACCACTCCCCTCACAAGTCGACGTGACCTGGACAAGGCGACGGACGCTGAGGGTGGCTTCGGGTCGATCCCCCTTTACGCCACGACGACGGCTGTGGTGGACACCCTGCCGCCAGGTGCAAAAGCTGACTACCGGATCGCCACCGACACCTCTCAATTGCCGCTGGGCGCCCCGGGTGTCTATGTGCTGGGGGTTGAGGCGATCGGCTTTGGGCCCGCGGGCTACGTCATCCTCGACACGTCACGGATGCTCATCCCCTACGTCCCCGACGCAGTGGATCCGGTCAACGTCACCTGGCTATGGCCGCTCGCAACCACACCGGCGCAGACTCCCGATGACGTGCTGCTGGGAGACACCATCTCGCGCGAGGTCTCACCCGGAGGTCGACTCGACGACCTTCTCTCAGCGGGAGGCTCCTCCCCGTCCATCAGCTGGGTCGTGGATCCGCAGGTCCTGCAGGTCGCCGACGACATGTCCGACGGCTACCTCGTCGACAAGGGGGGCCAGATCCGCGCCGGCACATCCGCCGACGACGCCGCGGCCTGGCTCGAGCGTGCGCGCGCGATCCTCGGCCCGGCCAAGGACCCCGAGCGATCCACTCCGCGGCAGCGACCGGTGTGGGTGATGCCCTACGCCGACCCCGATGCCGACGCGCTCACGCGGGCAGGTCTCACCACCGACCTGGTCCGAGCGTCCACCGCGGCACCCGAGGTCGCTGCGCGGCAACTCGAGCGCGCTCCCGATGGCACGCTCGCCTGGGCTGCAGGCGGGCGCCTCGACCAGGAGGCCCTCGACGTGTTGGCCTCGGCAGGTGTGCGCACCGTCGTCGTCCGCGACAAGTCCGCGCCCGCAGCGCCCGGTCTCGACTACACGCCATCCGGATACCTCGACATCGAGGCCTCGGGTGGGCGCGTTCGCGCACTCATTATCGATTCGGGCCTGCTCGCTGCCCTTGAATTGCCCCAGGGCAACCAGGCGACGATCCTCGCCGCGCGACAGCGCTTCCTCGCGGAGTTGGCCTTCGTCGCACTCGAGCCCACCGAGGCCTCGCGCTACCTCATCGCCGCAGCCGCAAGTCCGCGGTGGGACCCCAACCCGCGGCTTCTCCGCGCCATCATTGCGTCGCTCCGGAGCACCCCGTGGACCAGACTCGTACCCGTGAGCACAGTTCTGGCTCTGCCCGACGCGGGGACGGCGCGCATCGTCGAGACCGACGCACGGCGCGCACGTGAACTCGATCGCGACTACCTCAAGCGGATCACCGAGACCCAGGCGTCCATCGAGTCGCTGCGGAGCGTGCTCACCGATCCGCTGCCGCTCACGGCACCCATCGCATCAGCGCTCCTCCGTGCAGAGTCCAGCGCGTGGCGCACGCGCCCGCGAGAAGGGGTGCGCCTCCTCGACTCCATCGATGCCTCGATCACCACGGCCGAGAGCAGCGTCTACGTCGTCCCCCGGGACGACATAGTGCTGAGCGGGGATCGCGGCAGCGTGCCCGTCACGGTCACCAACGACTTCGATCAGACGGTCCGTGTCGGTGTGAGCATCACCGCCGATCCCGCCGCCCGCCTCGACGCAGAGCCGCTCGAGGTCGTCGAGATCGAAGCGGGCCGCCGTGCCAGCCTCGAGGTCCCCGTCCGCGTCGTAGGTGGCGATGCGCTCACGGTCGCCGTGCAGCTCACAGACCCCACGGGGAAGCCCTTCGGTGAGCCCGTAGCCCTCGAGTTGCGCACGACCGCCTACTCGCGCGCGGCGCTCTGGGTGGCGGTAGCGGCGGCCGCCGCGTTGATACTCCTCGTCGTCTACGACATCGTGCGACGGGCACGCCAGCGCGGAGCACGGCGTCGGGAGGCCTCAGCGTGAGCGGCGAGCGTCCGGATCCGCGCGAGGTGGCGGCCCCCCAGGGACCCGCAGAGGCCGAGATCGATCCCGCCCTGGAGCCGACTAGGCCCGACAGCGACCCGTCGGCCAACCCTGCGGAGGCCCGCTCTGCGACGACGGGGCTCCTGGGTTCCAGCGCCGTGATGGCGACCGGGACGGTGATCTCCCGCGTCACCGGAGTCGCTCGCGATATCGCGTTGACCGCAGCACTCGGCTTCTATCTCGTCTCGGACGCGTACTCCCTCGGCAACACGATGCCCAACGTCCTCTACATCCTGGTGATCGGCGGGGCGTTGAATGCGGTCTTCATCCCGCAGCTCGTACGCCGCATGAAGGACGACGCCGATGGCGGCCAGGCCTACGCCGATCGGCTCATCACCCTGGCTGGCGTCGTGCTCCTCACCTTCTCCATCGCCGCCGTGCTCCTCGCGCCGGTCCTCGTCGACCTCTATGCGACGTCGGCCTACGACGACTCCCAGCGTGAGCTCGCCACTGCCTTCGCGCGCTTGTGCCTGCCGCAGATCTTCTTCTACGGCGTATACGCGCTCCTGAGCCAGGTCCTCAACGCCCGGGGCAAGTTCGGCGCACCGATGTTTGCCCCCATCCTCAACAACATTGTCGCCATCGCGACCTTCATCCTTTTCATCGTCATCGCGGGAACATCCGCTGCGGCCGACGGCGCACTCACCCCCGACCAGGTCGCGCTCCTGGGGATCGGCACGACGCTGGGCGTCGCACTGCAGGCCCTCATCCTCATCCCGGTGCTGATGCGCGCGGGCTACCGCTGGCGTCCGCGCTTCGACTGGCGGGGATCCGGGCTAGGCAAGGCCGGTCATCTTGCGGTGTGGACGCTCCTGCTTGTCGTCGTCAACCAGGCGGGCTATATCGCCATCACGCGCCTCGCGACTCTGGCCAATGTCAATGCCGCGGCCGCCGGCACGACGCCCGCGGGGCTCACGACGTACCAGAAGGCACACCTCATCTTCATGCTCCCGCACAGCGTCATCACGGTGTCGATCGTCACCGCACTGCTGCCGGCATTGAGTCGCATCGCGCACTCGGGGCGACTCCACCAGGTGGGGGCCGACGTGGCCGGGGCCATGCGCCTCGTGGCCGCCCTCATCATCCCCATCGGCGCGGTGCTCATGATCGTGAGCCCCGGCATCGCGGTGCTGCTCTTCGGCTACGGCGCGGCAACTCCCGACCAGGCGCAGCTCGCCGGCCTCATCACGAGCGTCTTCATGCTCGGGCTACTGCCCTTCACGCTCTTCTACGTGCTCTTCCGCGGCTTCTACGCCGTGGAGGACACGCGCACGCCCTTCTTCGCGAGCCTGCTCATGAACGTCGTGGCCCTCGGTGTCGCCATTCCACTCTTCTACGCCGTGACCGGCGGTGCGCAGGTGGCCTCCCTCGCCTTCGGCTATGTCTGCGGATTCTGGGCGACCTTCGTCCTCGCCTGGATCCTGCTCGCGCGTCGGCTCGGCGGTCTTGACTCATGGGCGACGCTGCGCTCCCTGCTCCGCATGGTCATCGCGGGCTTCATTGCCTTCTGCGTGATGTTCGGCGCGGAAGCCGCCCTCACCGCCTACGTCACCGGTGACGATCCGGCCAACACCCTGGGCGTGCTCATCGACGTGATCGTCCTCTCCGCCGTAGGCCTGGGGGTCTACCTCGCCGCCGCGTGGGCCATGCGGATCCATGAGGTGGGGGACGTCGTCGCGCTCATCCAGCGCAAGGTGCTTCGACGCCGAGCCGCCTCATCCGGCGAAGACAAGGCCGACACACGTACCCTCGAGGGGTGAGTGACAGGCGGATCGGCCGCTACATCCTGGACGTGCTGGTCTCTCAGACCGGTGTCGTCGAGCTGTGGCAGGGATTCGATCCGGCGCTGGAGCGCGCTGTCTCGCTGCGGCTCATCCCCGCGACCGATGCCCGCGCCGCGGCCGCCGAACGCGCGGCGCGCGAGGCGGCACGCGTCGATGACCGCCGTGTCATCGCCGTCCTCGACATCCTCGCGTCCGAGCCGGTTGTCGGCCCGGACTCATCGGAGGCGGCGTACCTCGTCATCGTGAGTGAATGGGTCGAAGGGCGCACCCTCACGGATATCTACGAAGAGCGCGAAGGCGAGCCCATCGAGATTGACGAAGTGGTCCCCGTCATCCGGCAGGTGGCGATTGCTCTCCAGCACAGTCATGAGCTCGGAGTGAACCACGGGAGGCTTCGCCCCGGATCGCTGCTCGTCTCGGAGACCGCCGACTTCGATGACCCCTTCACGCTCCTTGGTGACACCAACGTCGTGCGCATCCGCGGGCTTGCGGTCGATGCAGCCCTGTGGCCGGAGGAGGGAGCGGGCAGAAGCGACATCGCGGGAGTCGGCTCACTTCTCTACGCCATGCTCACCGGGCGCTGGCCACTCGGGCTCGTCGATGGAATGTCACCCGCACCGCGCGTCGGCGAGCGCCTGCTCCCTCCGTCCCAGGTCGTCGCCGACGTCCCCTCCGGCGTGGATGAGATCTGCCTGCGGGCCATTGGTCCCGCTGTGGCCGGGGACCCACGCGTCGAGGCGTACCCCGACATGGCTGCGGTCGTGAGCGCCCTCGGGGCATGGGAGCAGCGGCCCGGGCGCCGACCCCTGTCACTCACTCCCCGCGAGGGTGCATCCCTCACCTCGGGCCGTCGCGCGCTGCGGATGGTCGGGCGTCTCGCCGTCACCGCGGCCGCACTGGTGGTCGTCGCCGGCGTAGGGATCGCGGGACTCAGGCTCGCGCAAGGTGCTGCCTCCCCGTGGGGAGTCACCGCGGCGGGAGCGCCGGTCGAAGTGCTCACCGAGGTCGGTGACGTCACCGCAGTCGAGGGCGTGGCCGGAGGGATCCCGGGCGAGATTGTCCCCGTGGGTGCGGCGGACTTCGATCCGCTGGGCAGCGATCGCGAAGAGATGCCCGAGCTGGTCCCCAGTGCGATCGATGAGCGCTCCGACACGGCATGGACGACCGACACCTACTTCGCCGCAGACCTCGACGGCAAGGGGGGCACCGGCCTCGTGCTTGACCTGGGTGAGTCGCTCCCGGTGAGCGCGGTGCGACTCGAGCTCGTCGGTTCCGGATCCTCCGTCAAGGTGCTGGTCGCCGCAGAGCCCTACAAGAAGACTCAGAGGTGGACTCCCCTTGCCGCAGCCCAGGGCATCGGCACCGCGATCGACCTGCGCGCCCCGCGCCCCATCGTCGGTCGCTACGTCCTCATCTGGTTCACGCAATTGCCGCTGGTCGACGGTGTCTACCAGGGTGGTATCCGCGACGTCCTCGTCCTGCGTTGACTCCACCGCGGCCCGGAGGACGGGCACCGACAGACTACGCTCGCGTCGTGAGCCAGGAGGCGGATGCGGTGTCGCTCAGCGACGCTGAACTCCTTGCCGCGCACTGCGCCGGAAATCCCGATGCCTTCGCCGAGATCGTGCGCCGCCACCGCGATCGGCTCTGGGCAGTCGCACTCCGGACCACGGGCAACCCGGAGGAAGCGAGCGACGCACTGCAGGATGCCTTCATCTCGGCGTACCGGCGTGCCGACTCCTTCCGGGGAGACTCCGCGGTGACGACGTGGCTGCATCGCATCGTGGTCAACGCCGCCCTCGATCGCCTGCGACGCCGTGCCGTGCGCACCTGGGTGCCCCTGCCTGACGAGGGGGCCGGGGAGACCTCCGCGACCCTCGTCGACGAGGCCCGGCTCGCCGACCCCCGCGCCGCGGCGGAGAGCAGCGAGACGGTCCGCGAGGTGCGCGCTGCCCTGGACACCCTCCCCCCGGACCAGCGGGCCGCCATCGTCCTGGTCGACCTCGAGGGGTGGTCCGTCGAGGAGGCAGCACGTGCGCTCGACTGCCCGATCGGCACCGTCAAGAGCCGCTGCTTCCGCGGTCGGGCCAAACTCGCCGAACGCCTTGCGCACCTGCGGAACCCGGACGCACCGGAGGTCGTCGTACTCCCGGATAACGGTGCGGTCACGACCAACGGCGAAGGAGGTGCCCCGTGAGCGAGTCCGACATCGGCGGTGATCTGCCTCCGCTCGACCCTGAGCTCGCGGCCTGGCTGGCCTCCGACACGCCCGGACCCATGCCCGCCGACGTCTGGGCAGGTCTTGAGGCGCGCCTCGCTGCTGAGCCGGCGCTGATTCCCGCCGGCGGGCCCGACAGAGCCGGCTCTGCCGACTCGCGGGGCATCGTCGACCTTGGGGCCGAGCGGTCGCGTCGGCGCTCGCGCCGCGCACTCCCTCTTCTGGTGGGGGCTGCCGGCCTCGTCGTCGCGGGGGCCGTGGTGCTGCCCGCCATGCAGACGTCATCGCCCGCGCCGGTCGCGGATGGCGCGAACTCCGCTCAGCCTGCAGTCGTCGCGGCAGCGCCGTCAGCCGATGCCAGTGCCGATGGGGGAGTCGCTTCCCCTCCCGAGGCAGCCTCGCCTGAGGCTTCCGTGCGCACCGAACCCGTGATGCCGCGAGCGATGGTCGCCACCGGCACCGACTACACCGCCGATGCGCTTCCTGCTCAGGTGACGACCCTGCTGGCCACAGCGGGCATGTCCGATAGCACCGCTGTGGCGGCGGCCTTGGCAGCCTCGCCCGCCACCGCGACCCTCCCCGGCGTAGGACTCGCCTCGAGCGCGGAGGCACTCACCGACTGCCTGGGTCGACTCGGGCTGCCTTCGGGATCGGTGCCTCTCGTGCTGGACACGGCCACGGTCGATGGCCGCGACGGCAGCGTGATCGTGACCGTCGGGGCGACGGACTCCGTCGGCGTGCCGACGGGCCTGCACATCGTCGCCGTCGGTCAGGACTGCACCGACGACGACGCAGCCGCAGCGCAGCACTGGGACCTCCCCCTCCGCTAGGACCTCGGGAATACCCTCGGGGGTATCGTGGTTCATGCCGCGTGAGCGCCCCGGGCCGCGGCCCGGCAGGATGGCGTGCGATATCGACCCTGGAGTGTGCGAAGTGTCCGACGTCCGCGACGTCATCATCATCGGCTCAGGCCCGACCGGCTACACCGCCGCGATCTACACCGCGCGGGCCCAGCTGAAGCCCCTCCTCTTCGAGGGAGCGGTCACTGCCGGCGGTGCGCTGATGAACACCACCGAGGTCGAGAACTTCCCCGGCTTCCGCGACGGGATCATGGGCCCTGCCCTCATGGAGGAGATGCGCGCCCAGGCCGTGCGCTTCGGTGCCGAGATGATCACCGACGATGTCGTTGATGTGCAGCTCGACGGACACATCAAGACCGTGCGCGACGGCAGCGGGCGCGAGTATCAGGCGCGCTCCGTCATCCTCGCCATGGGCTCCGGATACCGCGAGCTCGATCTACCTAACGAGAAGCGCCTGTCCGGCCACGGTGTCTCGTGGTGTGCCACCTGCGACGGCTTCTTCTTCCGCGACCAGGACATCGCGGTCGTCGGCGGTGGTGACTCCGCGCTCGAGGAGGCGACCTTCCTCACCCGCTTCGCCAAGTCCGTGACTCTCATCCACCGGCGCGACTCACTCCGCGCGAGCAAGATCATGCAGGAGCGCGCATTCAACGATCCGAAGATCCAGTTCGCCTGGAATTCCGAGGTCGTCGACATTCTCGGTGACGCCAAGGTCTCCGGGGTCGTGCTCAAGGACACGGTGACCGGCGAGACGCGCGAGCTCCCGGTGACCGGCCTCTTCATCGCCATCGGACACGACCCGCGATCCGAGCTCGTCAAGGGCAAGGTCGCGCTCGATGACAACGGCTACGTCCTCGTCGATGCGCCGAGCACGCGCACCAATGTCACCGGGGTCTTTGCCGCGGGCGACCTGGTCGATCACATCTATCGGCAGGCCATCACGGCGGCAGGCACCGGTTGCTCGGCTGCCCTCGATGCCGAGCGCTACCTCGCTGCACACGAATAGGAAGCGGCACCCTTAGGCTGAGACGGATCGGCGGGTCGGCGAGGCCGCCCCTGGCGATCCCCGGAAGGAGAACCATGGCTACCAAGATCGTGACCGACGCATCCTTCGACGCCGACGTCCTCAAGAGCGATATCCCTGTCATCGTCGACTTCTGGGCCGAGTGGTGTGGCCCCTGCCGCATGGTCGCGCCCATTCTCGAGGAGATCTCGGGCGAGTACGACGGCAAGATCGTCATCGCCAAGCTCAATGTCGACGAGAACCCCAAGACGGCGGCGTCCTACGGCATCACCTCGATCCCGACCATGAACGTCTACTCGGGCGGCGAGGTCGTCAAGACCATCATTGGCGCGAAGCCCAAGGCCGCCCTGATCTCCGACCTGCAGCCCTTCCTCCAGTAGAGCTGAATGGCCGTCCTCCGACGCGGGGACACCGGTGTCGCGGTAGCTGATATTCGCGCGCGGCTGGTGCGCCTGCTCCTGATCAATCCCGACACCGAGGCCTCTCTCGATGCCGCGGAGTATGACGACGCCGTCGAGCAGGCCGTGCGCGCCTTCCAACAGCAGCGCGGCATCCCGGCGGACGGGATCTGCGGACCGCAGACCCTGCGCCACCTCGATGAAGCGCGATGGGCATTGGGCGACAGGGTGCTCGCCTTCACACCCGGCCACCTGATCCGTGGGGACGACGTACTCGACCTGCAGCAACGCCTCACGAGGATGGGCTTCGACTGCGGGCGCCCCGATGGGATCTTCGGCCCGCTCTCGGACAGCGCTCTCCGGGAATTCCAGCGCAATGTCGGCATGGAGCCCGACGGCACGTGCGGCTTCACGACCTACTGGGCCCTCGAGCGACTCACGCGGACGGTAGGCGACGGCGACGCGGTGTCGATTCGCGAGCGGCAGGCCATGGACGCCATGCGCTCGGGTGTCGCCGGCAAGGTGATCGTGCTCGACCCCGGGGGTGCGGACGCTGACCAGCGATTCGCGCTGGCCGAGGCCACGATCGTCGCCGATGTGTGCGCTCGGATCGAAGGCCGGCTTGCCGCTCTCGGCACGCAGGTGATCTACACCCGTGCACCCACACCCGAGCTCGTCGGCGAGGCAGAGCGCGCATCGAACGCCAATACGGCGAGCGCCGACCTTGTGCTGTCACTCCATGTCGAGCGCGTCGAGTTGCCCGGTGCCAACGGCTTCGCGACCTTCTACTTCGGCGCACCGCTCGGTGGCACCCAATCCCAGGGCGCTCGCATCGCGGCAGAGCACATCCAGGCGGAGGTGTGCCGGCGTACGGACCTGACCGACTGCCGCAGCCACCCACGCACGTGGGACCTGTTGCGGCTGACATCCATGCCCACGGTGTGGGTGGAGATGGGCTACCTCTCGCATCCGGGAGACGCGGCCCGTCTCACCGATCCCCGCTTCCGTGACACGCTCAGCGAAGCGATCGCGGTCGCGGTGACGAGCTTCTTCGCCCCTGCCGACTGACTCAGCCCGGCAACTCACACCCCCGACGGTTTTCGCCACTTATCGCGACTTCCTTACAGGCCGAAGTCGCGATAACTGGCGAAAAGTGCAGGTGGAGCGTCAGCGGGAGTGGGGCCAGAGCAGGCGGGCAAGGAAGCCGGCCGCCGCACCCACGGCAAAGACCAGGAGCCCCAGGAACAAGGTGGTGACGACGGATCCGTCCTTGCGGGCGACCTCATCGGCCATGTCCCTCACCCCATCCCACGACTCGGCGGTGCCATCCGTCAGCATAGGGACCCTGAAGCGGGGCGAATAGCCCCTGCGGCCACGTCGAGGGAGGTGTGTGATGAGCGGTGGTTCACGGCTCGATCCGTGGGTGGATTCCTACGCCGCACGCGCCCGCGGCATGACTGCCTCCGAGATCCGCGCCCTCTTTGCCGTGGCCTCGCGTCCCGAGGTCGTCTCCCTCGCGGGCGGCATGCCCTTCGTCCAGGCCCTCCCCCTCGACGCGCTCGCCGAGACCGCGGCGCGCCTGGTGCGCGATCGCGGTGCCGAGGTACTGCAGTACGGCTCCGGCCAAGGCGACGTCACCCTGCGCGGCCAGATCCTCGAGGTCATGGCCGAGGTCGGCATCACGGCGCACCCCGATGACGTCATCGTGACCACCGGATCGCAGATGGCCCTCGACCTCGTCACGCGCGTCTTCTGCGATCCCGGCGACGTCGTGCTGGTGGAAGCACCGTCGTACGTCGGCGCACTCGGAGTCTTTCGCGCGTACGAGTGCGACATCCGACACGTCGCGATGGACGACGAGGGTCTCGTGCCGGAGGCGTTGGAGGAAGCGATCACGCGCGTGCGCGCTGAGGGCAAGCGCATCAAGATGATCTACACCATCCCGAGCTTTCACAATCCTGCCGGCGTGACGCAGGGGCCGGAGCGCCGCCAGCGCATCCTCGAAATCGCCAAGCGCGAGGGTGTCCTCGTGCTTGAGGACGACCCCTATGGCCTGCTCGGCTTCGAGGGCGCTCCCCCGCGCGCGATTCGTGCCGACGACGACCAGCAGGTCGTCTACCTCGGCTCCTTTTCCAAGACGATCGCCTCTGGCCTGCGCGTGGGCTGGGCGGTCGCCCCCCACGGCGTGCGCGAGAAGCTCGTCCTCGCGGCCGAGTCGGCCGTGCTGTGCCCGTCCAACTACGCGCAGCTCACCGTGAGTGAATACCTCACCACCCAGCCCTGGCGAGAGCAGATCAAGGTCTTCCGCGAGCTCTACCGCGAGCGCCGCGATGCGCTGCTCGACTCGCTGGATCAGCTCATGCCCGCAGGCACGACGTGGACGCGGCCGCAGGGCGGCTTCTACTCCTGGGTGACTCTGCCCGATGGTCTCGACGCCAAGGCGATGCTGCCGCGCGCGATCTCCGCGCTCGTCGCCTATGTGCCGGGCACGGGATTCTTCGTCGACGGCCAGGGCTCGCAGAGCCTGCGCCTGTCCTACTGCTACCCCGACGCCGATCGGATTCGCGAGGGAGTACGCCGCCTGTCCGGCGTCATCGAGTCCGAACTCGAGATCGCGCAGACCTTCGGCACGGGTCACACCCTCCGCAACTCCGAGGGCCCGGCCAATCCCGCACCCGATCTGCTCTAGTCGAAGGGTCACTTCATGCAGGTGCTCATCCTTGCCGGCGGCCTCTCGGCCGAGCGTGACGTCTCGTTGCGCTCCGGTCGCCGTGTCGCGGAGGCGCTGCGCACCGCGCGCCCCGATTGGCAGGTCCTCGAGCGCGATGTCGATGCCACTCTGCTCGCCGAGCTCGCTGCCGATGCCCCCGACTGTGTCGTGCCCCTGCTCCACGGCAGCGCGGGCGAGGACGGCGCCGTGCGCGATGTGCTCGAGTGCCTCGGCCTGCCCTATGTCGGATCCCGCGCGGCGGCATCGCGCTTAGCCTTCGATAAGCCCGTCGCCAAGACTCTTGTGCGCCGCGCCGGCATCGCCACACCGGAGGCCGTCGCCCTGCCGCACGCGACCTTCCGCGAGCTGGGCGCACCTGGAGTGATGGCGGCGCTCGAGCGTGGCATCGGCCTGCCGCTCGTGGTCAAGCCCGCGCGCGGTGGCTCGGCCCTAGGCGTCAGCATCGTGCGCGCGGCCGCGGAGTTGCCGTCCGCGATGGTGGGCGCCTTTGCTTACGGCGATGTCGCCATGCTCGAGCGTTTCGTCGAGGGCACGGAGGTCGCCGTGGGCGTGGTGGAGACTCCTGACGGTCCGGTGGCACTTCCCGCCGTGGAGATCGCGGCTGACGGTGGCTTCTACGACTACGCCGCGCGCTACACCGCCGGCACGACGGAGTTTCACGTGCCAGCGCGACTTGATCCCCTCATCGCGAAGGCGGCCGCCGAGGCGGCACTCACAGCGCACGAGACGCTGGGACTGCGCGACTGGTCGCGCTCGGATCTCATCATCGATGCCGAGGGCACGCCCTGGTTCTTGGAGGTCAACGTCGCCCCCGGGATGACCGAGACATCCCTGGTGCCGCAGGCTCTGGCAGCTGCAGGCCTCGACATGGGCGCGCAGATGGCGGCCCTCGTCGAACGCGCTATCGCCCGCGTGTAGGAATCAGTCCAGGGCGGTCATGCGGTGCGGGGACCACGTCGCTGACGCGTCCATGAGCGTCGCCACGTGCTCCACGGACTGCCGTGCATGCGAGGCGTCGTACATCTTGAAGACCTCCGTCATGCCGAGGGAGCGCGCATGGCGCTGGACCTCGCCGAGGATTTTCGCGCCGTCATCCTCCAGTGCCTCGCGCGTGGCGGCGTACTCCTCGCCGGAGATGTCACTCGGCTCGATACCGAACACGAGATAGAGCGGAGTCGCGCGATCAAGATCGGGTGTGATGCGCTCGTCGAGCATGCGCGTGATGACATGCGTCTCGTCATTGCAGTCCACCGCGATGCCGCCATGAGGGGGCGGCTTCTCGGCGTCGAGCACGAAGGGCGGCTTGAGGATGTCAGCCCGTTCCGGAGGCGTCGAGGTGAAGAATTGCGGCGCGGTCACACGACGGATGACGAGCACGATCACGCCGAGGCCGAACATCGCGGCGGCGATGACAAGGGGTGGTGACAACCCGGCCCAGCCGACACCGCCAGCAGAGTTAACCGGGTCCCACAGCGACTGGACCGCGGCCACGAGCATGAACGCAAGCCCCAGCGAACCCAGGATCGGGCCTAGACCGACCATGAGGAAGCCCTTGACCGACTGGCGCACGTGGCGGCGGTAGTAGACGACGCACGCGATACCGGTGAGGGAGTAGTAGAAGGCGATGAGAATGCCGAGTGACGAGAGCGTGTCGAGCATCGCGGTATCCGAGATGGAGCTCACGAAGACGTACCAGCCTGCCGCGATTACGGCGAGCACCGTGAGGGAGACATAGGGCGTCTTGAAGCGTGGGCTCACCAGGCCGAGCTTTGCGGGCAAGGCACCGCGCCGAGCCATCGACAGCACCGCGCGCGAGCCTGGCACCATCGTCGTCTGCGTCGATGCCAGTGCGCTCGTCGCCACCGCCAGCAGCACGAGGAAGGAGAAGGGTCCGAAGACAGGCACCGCCATGTCGACGAGCACCAGGCCCGACTCCCCGACGGGGAAGAAGCCGGACTGGCCGAGGTAGAGCACGACGGATATCGCCACGAGGACGTAGGTGACCAGCAGGATCACCGTCGAAAGCAGCCCCGCTTTGCCGGCATCCGAGGGCTTGCGGCATTCCTCCGAGAGGTTGGTCGCCGCCTCCCAGCCCCAGAAGGCGAAGACGCCCAGCAGCATGGCCGCGACCAGCGGCTGTACGCCGTACTCCAGGGGATTGACCCACTCGGGAGTAAAGGACGGCAGGCCGAGATCCATCGCGGTGTAGAACGCGAAGACGCCGAAGGCCAGCAGGATGGCGATCTGGACGTAGGTGACCACGCTCTGCAGGCGGATCGATGAATCCGAGCCGACGATGGCGAGGACCACCATGATCATGATGATGACCGCCGAGCCGGCAACGATGACGAGACGATTGGCGGCAAGGCCGTCGAGACCCACAAGTAGCAGGCCGTAGGTCATCGCTGTCTCCGCGAGGCTGCCGAGCACGAGCACGCCTGCGGCGGTGATCGCCCACCCCGCCATGAAGCCGGGCATCGGTCCTAGCGCGCGCGTCACCCAGCTGAAGGTCGTGCCGCAGTCGGGGTCGCGCCGATTGAGGTAGAGGAAGGCCAATGACGTGAGCGCCATCGGGATGAAGGAGACGATGAGCACCATGGGTGTCGCGTAGCCCACCAGGGCGGCCATGGGCGCAAGGATCGCAGCGAGGGAGTACGCCGGGCTCGTGGTGTTGATGCCGACCGCGACGGCCTGGCTCAGGCTCAGGCCGGTCCGCTCCGTGTCTGTGGCAGTGATCTCGGACATCGGGGCGATTATGTCTGTTTCCGGCCCTGCGCGGGCGGTTTCCTACGCGACCTCGACAACTCCTACGTCGTAGCCCGTCGCCCCGGAGGGCACGACGTCAGCCACCTCGCTCGTCTGGGTCTCGCCGAGACCGTTGGTGGCGCGCACGGTGATGGAATGCCGACCCGGGGTCGCCTCCCACTCCAGCCACCACTGACGCCAGGTGCGGGGTGTGGGCTGATCGGCCAGTTGGGCGTCCTGCCACGGGCCGTCGTCGATGCTCACCTCGACGCGGCTGATGCCGTCGCCGTCCATCGCCCACGCAACCCCGCCGATCGCTGTCTGCCCGACTGTCAGGCTGCCCTGGGGCAGGTCGATGCGACTCCCGGTGAGCACGGGCGCATCCGTCGCCCACCCGCGCACGGTCCAGTAGGCCGGGTCCTGCGCGTACGTCGAGGCACTGATGCGCGTAACCCACTTCGTCGCGGAGATGAAGCCGTAGAGCCCGGGGATGATCATGCGCACGGGGAAGCCGTGGTCGATGGGCAGTGGCTCGCCGTTCATGCCGATGGCGAGCAGGGGCTCGCGCTCGGCGAGGCCGTCGAGGGGCGTGCTGCAGGTCCACCCGTCGAACGACGTGCTGAAGAGCTGGTCCGCACCGGGCTCGATGCCCGCACGCTCGAGCAGGGGAAGTAGCGGCGTACCAAGCCAGCGCGCGGTGCCGATGAGATCGCCGCCGATGGGGTTGGAGACGCACATGATGGTCACGTCGCGCTCGACCATGGGCATGTCGAGCAGGTCAGCGTAGGTGAGGGTGAAGGGGCGCCGAACCATGCCGTCGAAGCTCAGGGTCCACTCCTCGGCTGTCACCTGCGGCACGATGACAGCGGTGTCGATCCGATAGAAGTCGGCGTTGGGTGTGATGAAGGGCGCCATGCCCGGCACGGGTGCTTGCACACTCGCAGGAAGCGGCGCAAGCGGTTCGGCGGCCTTGGGGAGGACGGCGGCCACGCGGGACGCGACCGCGCTCGCGCGAGTCGTAAGCCAGCGGGCGGAGGCGAGGGCCGCGCCGCCGACGACGACCACTCCGCCGATGCCGAGCAGCACCCCGCGGCGGCTGACCGACTGAACCTCCGTCGGTTTTTGCCACTTATCGGGACTTTCAGCCGCTCCGAAGTCGCCATTACTGGCAAAAACCGATGGGGTCGTCCCAGCCACCGGGCTCGGCGTCGCCATGCGCAGCAGCCACCACAGCGCGACTGCGGCAGCAGCACCCGCCACGATCGAGGGCAGGGGCGCGAGGAGGAAGTCGACCGGACGCAGCAGCGCTGCCACCGCGCCCACGAGCCCCGCCACGATCATCACCTGGATGCCGAAGCGCGGTCGTGTGCGCGCAGTGAGCCCCGCCCATGCCGCGGTCACGACCACCGCGACCACGACGACTCCGACGACGACAGACTTCGACGCCGTGCCGAAGGTCGACGTCGCCCACTCCTTGACGGGCTGTGGCGGGAGGTCGATGGCCGTGGACGCGACGACCTCAATAGGGGCATATGCCGGGTCGATGAATGCCGCGGCCAACGTGCCGATGGCGACGCCGAAGGCGGCGGCCAGCACTCCGAGGACGGCGTAGAGGACGGCCACGCCCGTCGCGGGCGACCTGGGCTCCGTCACGGCTACGGGTGGCACGCCGGCGTGCTCGGTCTCGCTCACTCGGTCACGGTACGTCGCGCCGCCCATCGCGGCATCCCAGGAGCGTCACGCCACGATGACGGGCAGGCCGAAGGTGGTGTGCACGCCAGGGGAGTAGAGCACCCGCTGCGTGGGCTCCCCCGGCACGCGCAGGCCGGCACGCGCGATGAGATCTTCCTCGAGCTCCACGATGTGCGCCTCGCGGAGCGCCCAGGGCTCATGCTCATTCGGTGTCCAGACCGTGCGCCCGGCAAGAGTGGAGTGCAGCCCCCAGCGTGCGGTGTAGAAGATCTCAAGGTCGGTAGGCTCGACGGTCTCACCGACATCGACCGTGAGCCGCAGCGATCCCCCGCCCCGCGGATAGCGGCGATCGGAGCGCCACCACCAGCGATCACCGCGCTGCTTCACGTGCATCTGCGCCCAGGTGTAGGGCAGGCGGTAGCCCCAACGGGCCGACATCGCCGTGAACCATCGCGTGGCCTCGAGACTGCGGAAGACAACGCCGTGACGGCCCTCGTCATCGACGGAGTACAGCCGCACATTGCATTCAAGGAAGGTGCCGAGGTAGGGAGTTGGATTCCGGCGGCCGAGCCCCGCATCGACCATCCGGAAGGGCACGAGCCCGACGTACGTCGCCCCGTCGAACTCGTCCGGGCGCACGCCCCGGGGCATGAATGGCGCCACGGCCGCCGGATCCACCGCCCAGTGCATGAAGAAGAGTGAGAGCCAGTCCTGGTCGAAGAGCGCGGGCCCCGCCAGCGGAGGCGCGATCGGGCTGATCACACCCACGCTCGCACCTCCCGCACTGACTACGTCGAGGGTACGCCGCTTAAGGCGTGACCTCCTTGAGGAGGTTGTCGCCGACGATGGCCGTGCCGCCTCCCGTGATCGTGACCTGCTCGCCCGCAAGTTGCCACGTCGGATTGGCGGCCAGTGCATCCGCGATGACCTGGTCCTGCTCCATGAGTGCGGGCTCGCAGGCCATCTTCGTCTGGGCGACGGCGCCCACCGAGAGGGTGGACTCGGAGTAGGTCACCGGACCGGACATGCCATTGCAGGGCGTCATCACGCTGATGCTGTCCGCGGTGAAGGCGATCTCCACCGGGCCGAGCACCTCGCGTTGAGTGCCATCGACGGTGATCGTCGTGACGGCGTACCCGGTGTCGACCAGCGATTGAGGGTCCCCTCCCGCAGTCGATCCCCCACCACACGCACTCAGGGCGAGAGTGCTCGCGATCAATACCGTGCCGATCAAGGGAAGCTGACGCATGTGTCCTCCTGGATAGTCACGGCTGGGACGCCATCCTCGCGCAAAGGGTTCCGGGGCGGTAGCACTCAGCCGGTCACAGATGGGGCTCACACCGGCCAGATGTCGCCGATCGTGTAGCCCTCGGGGAAGGGATCGGAGTCGTCCAGCACCCACTCGCTCCGCCCCGTCACCCACCCGCGCCCGGTGATCGTGGGTATCACCGCGGCGTAGTCGCCGACGGTCGTCTCGCCGATGAGGCGGCCGGTGAAGGTCGTGTCAAGCATGCCCTGGTGCACGAAGGGCTGGTCGAGCGTCAACTCCCCGCGCGCATGCATGCACGCCATCCGCGCGCAGGTGCCGGTGCCGCACGGTGAGCGATCGAGTGCGCCCGTCCACGTGCCCGGGTCATCGGAGAGCATGTCCGTCGCCATCACCATGGCATTGCGTCCGTCGATTCCCGGAGCGGGCGATGGACCGGTGATCATCACGAGGTTGACCGAGTCGACCTCCGGATTGAGTGGATGCACTACCGGGTACTGCCGGTTGACCGCGAGCTTGAGCCGAGCTCCCACACTCAGCAGCTCCTGCGTATCACCGGCATTGAGCCCGACCCCGAGATCCTCCGCGCGTGCAAGGACGAAGAACTGACCGCCGAAAGCCACATCAACGGGCACGATGCGCGTCTGGCCCCACTCGGAGCCGGGTTCCACGCGCGGATCCACAGGGATCTCCAACGGCACGCCGAGATGCACCGCGAACGCCGGCACGTTGCGGATCGTGACGTCGAGCACCTTGCCCTCGGCGCACCGCGCATCCACCGTGACGAGCCCGACCGCCGTCTCCAGGGTCACCGTCGTCACCGGCTCCACCATCGGGATTCGACCTGTCTCGAGCAGCGCCGTCACCGTGCAGATGGTGTTGCTGCCCGACATCGGCGTGAAGGCACCCTGCTCCATGACGATGATCGCGACATCCGCGCGCGGATCGGACGGCGTGAGCGCGAGCACCGCGCACAGACCCGGATAGCCACGCGGCTCGTGCAGCACGAGGCGGCGCAGACCGTGGAGTTCGCGCGCGGCGTAGGCGAAGCGCTCCTCGATCGTGTCACCCGGGACAAGGTGGTCCACGTCGACGAGGACGCGCCCCGGCTCACCCTCGGCGTGGGCCTCGATGGCGGTGAAACGCAGCGTCACAGGCCCTGAGCATGCCGCAGCGCGGCGCCGAGCTCGGCGCGGGCCTCGGCCGTGATGGGTCGGATGGGCGCGCGCGTGGGACCGGCGGACTCGCCGATCTCCTCGAGGCCGCCCTTGATCGCCGCTACGTAGTTGTGCGACTCGAGGATGTCGTTGACCGGCCAGAGCCCCGCCCAAAGGCGTCGGCCCTCCGCGAGGTCGCCCTTGACTGCGAGCGCGTCGTAGAGCCGCACGGCCTGCTCGGGCAGGAGGTTGGCCATGCCCCAGACCGAGCCCTTCGCGCCGGTCGCGAGCGCACCGAAGGTGAGGGTGTCCCAACCGTTAAACACGGTGATCTTGTCGGCGTATCCGATGAGCAACGCGGTCACCGACGAGAAGTCACCGCTTGTGTCCTTGATGTAGTCGACGCGGGGAATGGCGCCGAGTCCGGCGAGCTCCGCCGGGGACAGGCGCAGGCCCGTCGCGCCCGGGACGTTGTAGTAGACGATCGGGATGTCAATGGCCTCACCGACCGCGGTGAGGTGCGCGTGCAGTTCGTGCAGACGCAGCGGGTCGTAGTAGGGCGGCACGATCATCACGCCCGCCGCACCGGCCTCCTGTGCGTGGCGACTGAGTGCGATGGTCTCCTCGGTCGACTGCGCTCCCGTATGCGGCAAGACAGGGACGCGCCCTGCCGCCGCCTCGATGACCGCGTCGGTGACATGGCGTCGCTCTTCATGCGTCAGCGTCGTGAATTCACCCGTCGTGCCGAGGGGCACGAGGCCGTGGATGCCTGCGTCAACCATCCGATTGACGTGTCGTTGGATCCCCTCGTCGTCCACCCGATAGTCCGCCGTAAAGGGCGTGACCAGGGCGACGAGGACGCCGGTGAGGCTCATTGATGCGCTCCCGCGGGGGTGAGGGCCGGCATCGGCTTGACGCGCCGGGCGAATCGAGTGGGGCTGAAGGGCAGCAGACGTGGGGGCACACCTCTACCGAGAATCTCGTCCGCGAGCGCCCGCGAGGTGCCCGGCCCGAGGGTGACTCCGAGCATGCCGTGGCCGCCGGAGACATAGGCGTTCGCCGTACCGGGCAGGAGACCGATGATCGGCATGCCATCGGGGGTCATCGGGCGCATGCCCGCCTTTGCCTGGGGTGCACTCGCGGGCGTCTGCCAATTGTCGAAGTAGCCCGCCGGTCCGCGCAGGATCGCCTGGACGCGCGTGGGGTTGACGTTTTCATCCATGCCGGCGAATTCCATCGTGCCTGACAGGCGCATTCGCCCGTCGTACGGCGTCATCGCGATCTTGGCGTCCGACAGGTTGAGTGCGGTGCGCAAGTGCAGTGGCGGAGGCGTGAGGTCGATCGAGTAGCCCTTGCCCGGGCGAATCGGTAGAGGAACACCAAAGAGATCCGTGACGCGGCCCGTCCAGGCACCGGCCGCCACGACGAAGGCATCGCCGGTGAATCGGCGCTCGCCGCTGCGCACCGCGATGATCGCGTCACCGAGTCGCTCGACCCGATCGATGGGCGCGGACTCGGTGATCGTGCCGCCTAGCTCGACGATGCGCGCACGCAAGCCTCGCGTGAGCGAGGCAGTGTCGAGGTGGCGCTCGTGGGGGAAGTAGATGCCGCCGGCGAGTCCGCTGCGCAGTGCCGGCTCGGCCTGGTGGATGGCATCGCCTTCGAGGATCTGCGGGTCGAGGCCGAAGGCGGACTGCAGGTCGAGTCCACTCACGTGATGGTCGAGATTCTCCTGATCACGGAATGCCATGAGTAGGCCCTGGGCATAGGAGTCGTAGACGATGCCGTCACGCGCATAGTCGTCGAGGATGTCGTTGGTGGACTCGGCGAGCGCGAGGTGGGCCTGGAATCCCGCGCGGGCGTCGCGCTCATTGCATCGGCGCCACATGCCGAGCATGAAGCGCACATGGTCTGGCTGCACGGAGGGCTTGATGTAGAGCGGTGAGTCCTTGCGGACCATCCACTTCATCGACTTGAGGATGAGGCCCGGACCGGGCACGGGTGCGGCCTCCGAAGGCACGACCCAGCCGGCGTTGACCGCAGAGGCACCCAGGCCCGACTCACGAGCGTCGACGATCTCGACCTCGCCACCCTGGCGGGCGAGCTCATAGCCCAGGGTGAGGCCGAGGACCCCTCCGCCGATGATCACCGTGCGCATGTGGACTCCCTGAGTGGTCGTGATTGTCGGACAATCGCGATGGGTGGAGGCTACGCCCGGGCGGTCCACTCCGCAGACCGGGCGCACATGACGCATGGTGGTGCTCAGGCCGAGTGGGATCGATATTCGGCTGCACCCTGGCCGTGCAGGCCGTCCTCAGCCCTCGATGATGTCGGCGATACGGCGCAGGTCGTCGAGGTCGGCGAACTCCACCACGAGTCGACCGCGGCTGCGCTCATTGCGCACGCCTTCAACCCGCACACGGGTTTCGAGTAGATCGCCGAGGCGATCACTCACTCCCGCCGTCACCTCTGCGACCTCCGCCGACGCTCCGCCGCGCGGGCGCGGGGTGCGCTTGCGCTTCGGCTCGCCGTCGTCGCCGATGAGCACGATCTCCTCGACCGACCGGACAGACAGACCTTCCTTGACGATTCGCTCGGCGAGGACATCCATCGCGTCGGAGTCATCCAGTGAGAGCAGCGCTCGGGCATGTCCGGCACTGATAACGCCTGCTGCGACGCGTCGCTGCACCGCAGGAGGCAGTCTCAGCAGGCGCAGGGTATTGGCGACCTGCGGCCTCGAGCGACCGAGGCGCTGGGCCAACTCCTCCTGCGTGCCACCAAAATCTGCGAGCAATTGCTGGTACGCCGCCGCCTCTTCGAGAGGATTCAGCTCAGCACGATGGAGGTTCTCCAGCAACGCCTCGCGGAGCATGTCGTCGTCCGCGGTGTCGCGCACGATCGCTGGTACGCGCTCGAGACCCGCTTCCTGTGAAGCACGCCAGCGGCGCTCGCCTGCGATGAGCTCGTAGTGCGCGCCCTCGCCGGTTCTGCGGCGCACGACGATGGGCTGCAGTAGTCCGACTTCCTTGATCGAGTGCACCAGCTCCGCTAGTGCGTCCGTATCGAAGACCTGCCGTGGTTGACGCGGGTTGGGGACGACGTCGCTCGGAGGGATCTCGACGTAGACCGCGCCGACGACGGGGTCGAGGTCAGGTGGCCCACTCTGGGCAGGTGTCGGTGATGTCGCAGGCTTCTTGCCGGTTGACTTGTTGGCGGGCTCCGCTGGCTCTGTGGGGGTCCCAGTGGGAATGAGGGCACCGAGACCCTTGCCTAGTCCGCGCTTCGCCTCAGCCATGCGACTCGTCCCTACTACCCGCACTGGACCATTGGGGTTTGTGGATAACCTGTGGATAACTATGCATTATGGGCTCCATCAAGGTCTCGGGCTGCCTGAACGTACGCCAGGGCACCCGAGGAGGCAGCGTCATAGGCGAGCACGGTCTGTCCGTATGACGGTGCTTCAGACAGGCGCACCGAGCGGGGAATGACGGTCGGCAGGACCGCGTCACCGAAGTGCTCGCGGACCTCCTGGACCACCTGGGAGGAGAGCCT
Organism: uncultured Actinomyces sp.; assembly: GCA_964560615.1. GTDB lineage: Bacteria > Actinomycetota > Actinomycetes > S36-B12 > S36-B12 > Mxb001. The sequence goes on along the minus strand of CAZLMT010000008.1, from coordinate 19,554 downwards.
GGTGCGTCCGTCGTACATCGTGAGGAGGACTGCCCCCACACTCAGGTCGGGGTTGAGGTGCTTGGTCACGAGGTCGACGGTCCGCAGGAGCTGCGAGACACCTTCGAGGGCGTAGTACTCGCACTGGATCGGGAGCAGGAGTTCGCGAGCCGCCACGAGTGCGTTGAGTGTGAGCAGGCCCAGGCTGGGCGGGCAGTCGATGATCACATAGTCCAGGGGGCGACCATGGGTAGCTGCATGCTGGGCCAGATAGGTCTGGATGGCCCGATCCAGCCGCCCCTCGCGAGCCACCAGTGAAACGAGCTCGATCTCGGCCCCGGCTAAGTCGATGGTCGCGGGGGCGGCCCAGAGGTGCCCGCCTCCCTCGGTCGCCTGGGCGACGATGTCGGCCAGGGGGACGTCCTGAGTGAGGACCTCGTAGGTGCTGAGGACCCCGCTGTGGTGCTCGAGGCCCAGTGCCGTAGAAGCATTGCCCTGAGGATCCAGGTCGAGAACGAGCACCTCGCGCCCGTCCTCAGCGAGGGCCGAGGCGAGATTGACCGTGGTGGTCGTCTTGCCTACGCCTCCCTTTTGGTTGGCCACCGCCAGGATGCGCGTCATCCGGATTGCCCTTGTATGGGTTCCAGTGTCGCGGCGGGATCCTGGGGCCAACCCAGTCCCGTGGGTGTTTCACGGGAAACATCCCGATCCGGTGTTTCACGTGAAACGGGCCAGCCAAGACCCGTGAGGTGTGTAGTCACGGGCCCATTCTGCACGGCCTCTCCGACGCCACGCAGGGGGTTCTTCCTGTGGATATCGCACCGATCGACCGGCCGACCGCAGCCGCAATCACGGACGGTGTCCACTGACGTGACTCAGAGGGCTTCCTCGCTGCGGACCAGTGTCAGGAAGCCTTCACGGCGCGGACAACTGTCGTGACGGGGTCGACCACGCCGTCGCCGCACTCCACGATCTCCACAGCGACGATCCCGAGGCGCTCCAACACCACGCGTGAGGCCTCGACCTCCTCCGCAGCCGACCTGCCCTTGAGGGCGAGCAACTCGCCCCCGGGCTGTACCAGTGGCACCGTCCACCCCGCGAGCCGCTCGAGTGGCGCCACCGCTCGCGCGGTGACCACACGTGCCCGCAGGGAAGTCACGGGGCCACGCCCGCGCACGATGTCCTCGGCCCGCGCGCGCACCACATGCACCCTCCCGGTCAGGCCGAGATCCGCCACCGCCTCCTCGAGGAACGTGGCACGTCGCTGGAGAGGTTCGAGGCAGGTCACAGTGACATCCGCCCGGACGATCGCCCAAACGATTCCGGGCAGACCGGCGCCGGATCCCACGTCAATGACATCGGATCCCTCAGGCACAAGAGGCACCGCGACCGCGCAGTTGAGCAGATGGCGGTCCCAGAGTCGGGGCACCTCACGCGGACCGATGAGCCCGCGTTCGACTCCCGCTGTGGCGAGCAACTCGGCGTATCGCGCGAGCGAGTCCCGCACCGCGACATCTGACACCACTGCGCTCAGCGCAGCGGGTGGCGGGGGTGGCGGCTCGGCGGTCAGCCTGGACTCCGGATGCGGCGTACGCGCTAGGAGGCTGGCTTGATGACGATGCGACGATCGGGATCGACGCCCTCGGACTCGCTCACGAGTCCGGCTGACGTCACGACGTCGTGGACCACCTTGCGCTCGAAGGCGTTCATCGCGGCCAGGCGCACCGGCTCGCCGGTCTGTTGAACCTCATCGATCGCGGTCTTGGCCAGGGCCTCGAGTTCGCGGCGGCGCGCGAGACGGAAGCCCGCGATGTCGAGCATGAGTCGCGAGCGCTCACCCGTCGCCTGCGCAGCCGCAAGGCGCGCCAGCTCCTGGAGGGCGTCCAGTACCTTCCCGTCATCGCCGACAAGGGCGACCAGCTCGCCCGCATTGATCTCCACGATCGAGACCTGGGCGCGGTCACCCTCCACATCGATGTCGATGTCACCGTCAAGATCCGCGATGTCGAGCAAGCCCTCAAGGTAGTCCGCCGCGGCGTCGCCCTCCTTCTCCAGCAGGTCGGCTGCGGGGGCCTCGGTCTCGGTGCTCATGACGTTCCCTTCGTGGAGGTGCCGGCGGAATTGCCGCCGCCCTTGGATCGCTTCGACTTCGGCTGTCGCTTCGGTTGCACGCGTGGGGCAGGGGCCGCGGGGGCTTCCTCCACCACCTCGACGACAGCGACGCCGCCCTTCTTTGCAGCCTTACGCGCGGCCTTCTCGGCCTTGCGCGCCTCCCATGCATCGAACGCCGGGGTCCCGGGCTGAGGGTTGTTGCGGATGACATAGAACTGCTGACCCATCGTCCAGAGGTTGGTGGTCATCCAGTAGATGAGTACGCCGATCGGGAAGTTGATGCCGCCGACGGCGAAGATGACCGGGAAGACGTAGAGCAGGATCTTCTGCTGCTTGACGAAGGGGTTGTCCGGAGCGGAGTTCTTGACGATGAGCTGGCGCTGCGTGAGGAACGTCGTCGCCGTCATCAAGATGATGAGGATGAACGACAGCACGCGAGTGTTCAGTGGGTTGAAGCCATCCGCCGCCACCTCGCTGGCGCCCATGAAATAGCCGTAGAGCGGGGCACCGAAGATCGATGCGTCGTGTGCCTGGGGGAGAAGGGCGGCGTACTGCTCCCATCCGAAAACGCCCGGTGGGTTGTAATCCGGGTTGTCCGGGTTGTACATCGCGATGCCCTGCAGCACTGTGAAAAGGGCAAAAAAGATAGGGGCTTGAAGCAGGATCGGCAGGCAGGATGACAGCGGGTTGGTGCCCGTCTCCTTGTAGATCTTCATCATCTCCTGCGACTGCTTCTCGCGGTCGCCGGCGTACTTCTTCTGGATCTCCTTGATGCGCGGCTGGATGATCTGCATGTTGCGCTGCGCCTTGATCTGCTTCACAAAGAGCGGGATAAGCAGGATGCGGATCACGACCACGAGGCCGACGATCGAGAAGGTCCAGGTCCAGCCACTGGCCGGGTTCATGCCGAGCGCGGAGAAGAGCGCGTGGAACTGGACGAGGATCCAGCTCACGCCGGTCGCCAGCCAGTCGATGATGAACACGGGCTCTCCCAGGACAGGCGGCACGGTGCCGCCAGGAGAGAGTATTAGGCGGTCGGGGCGCCAGTGACTCGCGGGGTGCCATCGGGGTGGATATCGGGTCGCCACGCACCACGCGAGGGCACTGGATCAAGGCCCCCGGGCGTGAAGGGATTGCAGCGCAGCACTCGCCACGCGGTGAGCACGGTCCCCTTGGCTGCTCCGTGCACCTGGAGAGCCTGGAATCCGTACGCCGAGCAACTCGGGTGGTAGCGACAGGTCGGCGGGAGCATGGGTGAGACCGTGTGCCGGTAGACCCAGATGAGGCCGAGGAGTAGCGATCGGATGGGCCAGCCGATCCAGAAGAGGACTCGGTGGGGCCCGGCGGGTCGGCCAAGCCGCCCCTGTCGGGCTATCCCGGTAGGCGGGGGCTCCTGGTTCGCCGAGTGTGCAGATGCGTGCTGAATCTCACGCGTTCCGGTGCTCGCAGGTGCACAGTCGACGCCAGAGGGCTCCAGGGGGACGACGCGCTCCAAGGCCCGTTCGAGGTCTGTGCGCAATTGGGCGCTCGACGCTGTGGCTGCCTCAGGCATGGCCCGGACCACGACGTCACTGCCCCTGGGAAGGCGATCCAGGAGGGGTGGCATGAGCCCGCGGAGTCGGCGTACGACGCGATGCCGGGTGACGGAATCCCCGACCGCCTTGCTCACCGCGAAGGCCGCCCGGGCCGGTGTCGCTGCTCCTGCTTCGCCCACCTGGACGTGGACGACGACGGCACCTCGGCGCGCGCGGCGGCCATGACGAATGGTGCGGGAGATATCCGTGCTCGAGTGGAGGCGATAACGCGAGGGCAGCATGTGGGCCCTCCGTGCTCTCAGGCCGACAGGCGGGTGCGCCCCTTGCCGCGACGAGCGGCGAGGATGGCGCGGCCAGCGCGGGTGCGCATGCGGGTCCTGAAGCCATGCGTGCGCGCCCGACGACGATTGTTGGGCTGGAAAGTGCGCTTCGACATGTCCTGGCTCCTGCTCGCATCCGGTCACGGAACTATCCGTGAGCCTCATGAGGGTACCCGTGGGCTCGGAGTGGATCAAATCCATCCCGATCGGGCGTCTGGCCAATGGGCGTCTGGCCGATGGGCGTCTGGGCACCCTTGACCCTTGATCCACAGTCGGGACCACCGGGCTCTTGAGTCATCCACAGCCGACCACTAGGGTCGGGCGGGCGTCCTGGCCCAGCCCAGCATTCCACAATCTGTGGACAACTTGTGGGAAGAGTGGGACGTGCGTGACGAGGGGAGACCTACGTGGACACCACCGCTGCTGAGCTCACGGAACTATGGGCAAAGGCGCTGGAATCCCTCGGCGACGGCACCCTGACCCCTCAGCAGCGTGCTTTCGTCTCCCTGACCCGGCCCCTGGGCCTGGTCGAGGACACGGCGCTCATCGCCGCACCCAATGACTTCACCAAGGACGTCCTCGAGACAAGGCTGCGGCCTGTGGTGACCGCCGCCCTCACCGCCCAGCTGGGACGCGAGGTCCGGCTCGCCGTCACGGTGGACCCCGGCATCGCCGCTCCTCCCACTGAGGACGAGATCGACGAGGTTGCGGACGCCACCTATCCCGCCGAAGCAGACCTCTTCGACAACCAGGCTGATCGCCCGGGCACGGGATCCCCCGGCCCCAGCGGCGATCGTGTCGCCGCGCGCAGCGAGGACGGGCGCCTCAATGCGAAGTACACCTTCGACACCTTCGTCATCGGGTCGTCGAATCGCTTCGCGCACGCCGCGGCCGTCGCCGTCGCCGAGCAGCCCGCCAAGGCCTATAACCCACTATTCGTCTACGGCGGATCGGGCCTCGGCAAGACGCATCTCCTCCACGCCATCGGCCACTACGCCCGCACGCTCTACAAGGGCACGCGTGTCCGCTACGTCAGTTCGGAGGAGTTCACCAACGAGTTCATCAACTCGATTCGCGACGACAAGTCCTCGGCATTCCAGCGGCGCTATCGCGACATCGACATCCTGCTCGTCGACGACATCCAGTTCCTCTCGGGCAAGGTGCAGACGCAGGAGGAGTTCTTCCATACCTTCAATACGCTGCACAACGCCAACAAGCAGATCGTGATCACGTCAGATCTTGCGCCCAAGCAGCTGCAGGACTTCGAGGACCGCATGCGCTCGCGATTCGAGTGGGGACTCACCACTGACGTCCAGCCCCCCGACCTCGAGACCCGTATCGCCATCCTCCGCAAGAAGAACGCCCAGGAGCGGCTCCAGGCTCCCCCTGAGGTGCTGGAGTTCATCGCGTCCAAGGTCTCCAGCAACATCCGTGAGCTCGAAGGGGCGCTCATCCGCGTCACCGCGTTCGCCTCACTCAATCGCTCCGCCGTGGACCTTGGACTCGCCGAGCTTGTCCTCAAGGACCTCTTCCCCGCAGAGGCCGGGCCGGAGATCACGGCGGCCCAGATCATGACGACGGCAGCGGCCTACTTCGGTGTCACCGTCGACGACCTATGCGGCACCTCACGCTCGCGAGTCCTCGTCACCGCACGTCAGATCGCGATGTACCTGTGCCGTGAGCTCACCGATCTCTCCCTCCCCAAGATCGGGCAGGCCTTCGGTGGCCGTGACCACACCACGGTGATGCACGCCGACCGCAAGATCCGCCAGCTCATCGGTGAGCATCTCAGCCTCTACAACCAGGTCGCCGACCTCACGGCCCGCATTAATTCCCAGTCACGGGGATAACTCCCCGCCCCAGGTGTCCCAAGGTCACCGGGAGGTCACGGCATCCCCAGAATGGGGAATACCTGTGGACAACTCACATCCCTCACCTCACAACCATGGGCGGTTCTGTGGATAACTACCTTCGATTTGTGGGTGTGTGTGGTCACCCTGCTCCGCCTCCACCGGTGACGCGACGCCACCCACACTCCATCCACAGCACCTGTGGGCGACCATTCCGGCTCTGACGTGGAGCGACGCACCTCATCCCCAGCGTCCACCACGGCTATGACGAAGACGAGTAATTACATCAGGGGGTCCAAGATCTTCATAGGCCTGCGAACTCCTGTGGACGCTTTCGATCCCGTCACACAGAGATACCCCTAGCCCGGATATGGGCTCGGTGGCAGGATGACGCGTCTGCGGGCACGGCCGTGCCCCCTTCGGAGGTTGCTGTGAAGTTCCGCGTCGAGCGCGACGCCCTCGCTGATTCAGTGGCCTGGGCCGCACGCACGCTGCCGAGTCGACCGTCCATGCCGATCCTCGCCGGCCTGCTCCTCGAGACAGATGCCAGCGGCCTCGTCGTGTCGAGCTTCGACTACGAGACGTCATCGCGTGTGGGACTCGATGCCGATGTCAGCGATCACGGACGTGCGCTCGTGCCCGGCCGTCTTCTCGCCGATATCAGTCGCGCACTCCCCGCTGCACCGGTCCAGATCACGCTCGATGGCACGCGCGTGAGTGTGGTCTGTGGCAAGTCGACGTTCGCACTCCCCACCTTCCCCGTCGAGGACTACCCCACGCTGCCCACCATGCCGGATTCATCCGGCTCTCTCACGGGCGCTGACTTCGCTCACGCTGTCGCGCAGGTCGCCATAGCCGCCGGTCGCGATGACACCCTGCCCACACTCACCGGCATCAGGGTCGAGATCGACGGGACCAAGGTGACGCTCGCAGCCACCGATCGCTACCGCCTGGCCGTGCGGGAGTTCACCTGGACGCCTGCGTCACCCAAACTGGAGGTGCAAGCGCTCGTCCCCGCGCGCACGCTCGCCGACACCGCCAAGTCACTCGCGGGTGCAGAGACGGTCCACCTGTCGATGGCTGAGGGCGGCGAAGGACTTATGGGCTTTGAAGGCAATGGCCGGCGTACGACGACACGCCTGCTCGACGGTGAGTTCCCGAAGTACCGCTCACTCCTGCCTTCCGAGAGCCTCGCGGTCGCCACCGTCTCCACTGCGCAGCTGGTGGACTCGGTCAAGCGTGTTGCACTCGTTGCCGAGCGCAACACCCCTGTCCGACTCGCCTTCGCGGCCGGCGAGCTCACACTTCGTGCCGGAGCCGGCGACGAGGCACAGGCGACGGAGAGCTTGGACTGCGCCTTCGATGGTGATGAGATCGACATCGCCTTCAATCCGCAGTACCTCCTCGATGGCTTGAGCGCACTTGATGCTGCCGACACCCGCCTGTCCTTCACGCAGTCCACGCGACCGGCCGTCCTCAGTGGCGGCGGCGATGACGACGCCGACTACCGCTACCTGCTCATGCCGGTGCGCCTCGCCGGCTGAGATGGGCTCGCCCGCCGATCCCCCCGTGCGGGTGCGGCACGTCTCCCTCGCCGACGTGCGCAACTACGCGCACCTCGAGGTGAGCCTCGAGCCGGGGATCAATGCCTTTGTGGGGCCTAATGGCCAGGGCAAGACCAACCTCGTCGAGGCCATCGCCTACCTGTCCACCCTGGGCAGTCACCGGGTGGCTACTGATGCGCCCCTGGTGCGTCAGGGGGCCGAGCGCGCTGTGATTCGCGCGGATGTCGTCCGAGACGATCGCTCCCTCATCCTCGAGATCGAGATCACTGCCGGCCGCGCTAATCGCGCACGTATCAACAAGGCTCCTGTGCAGCGCACACGCGAGATCCTCGGCATCCTGCGCACCGTGGTTTTCGCCCCGGAGGACCTCGCACTCGTCAAGGGCGATCCAGGTGAACGCCGCCGCTACCTCGATGACCTGCTTGTGCAGCGACACCCGCGACTTGCCGGCACGCGCGCCGACTACGACCGGGTCCTCAAGCAGCGCAATGCCCTACTCAAGTCCGCGGGGGCGGCGCGACGGACCAGCCTCGAGGAGGTCGAGCGCACCCTCGAGGTGTGGGATGAGCAGTTGGCACGACTCGGCGCGGAGATCATCGAAGCGCGACGTGCGTTGACCGCGGCGCTCACACCCCTTGCCGCCGACGCCTACGGCGAACTTGTGCCGGGAGGCGCGACGGTAGCGATCAACTATCGCTCGGTGGTCGACGAGGCGGATGCTGCGAGCGTCGAAGAAGGGCTGCTCGCGGAGATGGCCCGGCGTCGCAAGGAGGAGCTCGACCGCGGGATCACCCTCGTCGGACCCCACCGCGATGATCTCGACATGACGCTCGGCGAAGCTCCCGTGAAGGGATACGCCTCACACGGAGAGTCCTGGTCGGCGGCACTCTCCCTGCGCCTCGCGGCCTACGACCTGCTGACTTCGGAGTCAGGGGCACCGGTGCTCGTGCTCGACGATGTCTTCGCCGAGCTCGATTCCCGTCGGCGTGCGCACCTCGCAGAACGCGTGGCGGACGCACCCCAGGTGCTCATCACCGCGGCCGTTGCTGAAGACGTGCCCGCGGCGATGTCAGGCACGTGGTACGACGTCGTCGAAGGCACGGTGACGCGTCGTGACTGAGCCGACACCGGAGACCAGCCCGCCGTCCACCTCCGAATCCGGCAGCGACCTCGCCCGCACTGCACTGGCACGCGCCAAGGCGAGCGCGCGATCAGCGCCGACCAAGAAGGCACCCGTCCGTCGGGTGCAGTACGGCGATGACCGCGACCCGCAGACGGTCGACAGGGTGCTGCAGGGCTGGTTGCGCGACCACGGCTATGAATCGCAGGTCGGCTCAGGCTCCCTCGTTGCCCGCTGGCCCGAGATCGTGGGTGATGCGCTCGCCGATCACGTCGTGCCTGACTCCGTGCGCGAGACTGACGAGGGCCGTGAACTCTGGCTCCGAGCCGACTCCACGGCGTGGGCAACTCAGGTCCGCCTGCTCATCCCGCAGATCCATGGGCGGATCCGCACCCTGCTCGGCGCCGGTGTGGTCGATCGGATCCGGGTGACCGGGCCTGCACCCCCCACCCGCAATCCCGGCCCGCGTCGGGTGCCCGGCCGCGGGCCCCGAGATACCTACGGCTAGCGGGGTGGATTAGGCGATCCCGGCGGTGCGGCGTACCCTCTGGGAGGTCCCAGTCGGGACCACCCGGGGAGCAATCCCCCCCTCCTGCTCCGGAGAGACCGGAGCCGATGAGTCCAAGGGAGGTCGGCGACCGCATGCGCCGATATGAAGTCATGGTCATCCTCGACCCCGATCTCGAGGAGCGCACTGTCGCTCCCTCACTCGAGACCTTCCTCAATGTCGTGAAGCAGGACGGCGGCAGCGTGGAGAAGGTCGATGTCTGGGGTCGGCGTCGTCTCGCCTACGAGATCGCACACAAGCCCGAGGGCATCTACGCCGTCCTCGACATCACGTCGTCGACTGCCGCTGTCGCGGAGCTCGACCGCCAGCTCAACCTTAACGAGGCCGTGCTCCGCACCAAGGTCACGCGCCCGGAGGAGTCGTAGGCCATGGCCGCCGGAGACATCAACGTCACGGTGGTGGGCAACCTCACTAACGACCCCGAGCTGCGGTTCACGCCGAGCGGTGCAGCCGTCGCGTCCTTCACGGTCGCGTCGAGTCCGCGCTACCTCGACAAGGCGACCAATGAGTGGAAGGACGGCGATCCAGTCTTCATGCGCTGCAGCGTGTGGCGGCAGTACGCCGAGAACGTCGCCGAGTCCCTGCAGAAGGGCATGCGCGTCATCGTGCAGGGCCGCCTGAAGCAGCGCTCCTACGAGACCCGCGAGGGTGAGAAGCGCACCGTCGTGGAGATGGAGGTCGACGACGTCGGCCCCGCACTCCGCTACGCCACCGCCAAGGTCACGCGCACGCAGCGCGGCGACAGTGGCTTCTCTGGCGGCGGATCGGGCGGCGGGGCTCCCGCCGACGATCCTTGGGCCGCGCCCAGCGGCGGCGGAGCCGCCTTCGACGAACCCCCGTTCTAGACCACAGACTTTTCGTTCTTAAGGAGATATGACAGATGGGCCAGGGACAGCGTCGCGATAAGCGCTCGAATGAGCCGGCACGCGTCAAGAAGGGCACGCCGCTGCTTGCACCGGACGTGACCTTCATCGATTACAAGGATGTCAACCTGCTTCGCAAGTTCATCTCCGATCGCGGCAAGATCCGTTCGCGCCGCGTGACGGGACTCACCATGCAGCAGCAGCGCGCTGTCGCCAAGGCGATCAAGAACGCGCGTGAGATGGCGCTGCTGCCCTACACCAGCTCGGCGAGGTAGACATGAAGATCATCCTCACCCAGACAGTCGATGGCCTCGGCGCCCCCGGCGACGTCGTCACCGTCAAGGATGGCTACGGCCGCAACTTCCTCGTGCCTCGCGGCATGGCTATGCCGTGGACCGCGGGTGGCGAGAAGCAGGTCGTGCAGATCAAGCGGGCACGCGATGCCCGGGAGATCCGCGACCTCGCCCACGCCAAGGAGGTCAAGGAGCAACTCGAGGGCCTCGCCGTTGTCATCCCGGCGAGGGCGGGCGAGGGCGGCAGGCTCTTCGGCTCCATCACCAACGCTGATCTCGTGACCGCGGTGCGCAAGGCGGGCGGCCCGCTGCTCGACAAGCGCTCCGTCGAGGTTTCGCACGTCAAGGCGCTGGGCAGCCACAAGGCACGCGTGCGCGTGAGCCCCGAGGTCACCGCCTCGGTGAGCTTCACCGTCACCGCGGACTAGTTCGTCACGTTTACGACGCTTCGTCAGACGTTCGCCCCGCGCGAGGTCTGACGGAGCGTCGTTTTCGTCTACGAGCGCTCGAGCAGGAGCGGCAGGTCGGCGACGAGCCCGTCGGCCGCGGCTTCGAGCATGGCGAGGACGTCAGCGAATCCATCGTGATCGCCATACCAAGGGTCGGGTACGTCGAGCCGCGGATCACCGGCAGGCAATCCCGCCAGAGCCGGGTCAAAGGAGCGCATCATGCGCACCCGCTCACGCGCAGCCTCATCCGGCGCAAGGGCCACCACGGTCGCGTAGTTGCTTGAGTCCATGGTGAGCAGCAGGTCCGGACGACCCGGCTCGACGAACCACTCGGTGGTGATCTGTCGGCCGGAGTGTGCAAGGTCGTAGCCTGCGTCGCGCAGTGTCTGCAGGGCTCGCGGATCAGCGCCTTCACCGATATGCCAGCCGTCCGTGCCGGCCGAGTCGACACGCACCCAGGCCTCAAGGCCGGCATCGTCCACGCGGGCGCGAATCACCGCCTCTGCCATGGGTGAGCGACAGATATTGCCGAGGCACACGGTCGTGATGCGATACGGGTTGCCTGTCACGAAACCTCCGCCCAGAAGCGATCGAAGAGACGTCCACTGTCGGCACGCTGGGCCTCGGCACGCGCCCGCAGGGCATCGACCTGGGGTGCTGACACTTCTCGCGGAGTGCCCACGTCATCGAATATCCGGGCGAGTACGGCGGCATCGACCTCGGGATGGAACTGCACGCCCCAGGCTCGGCCGTAGCGGAAGGCGATCGGCGCGTGATCGGCCTCGGCGAGCAGCTCCGCACCGGGAGGCACAGTGAAGGCGTCGTTGTGCAGGAGCGCCCAGGGTGCTTGCAGCTCCTCGATATCAGACTCGGGTGTCTCCCAGGCGATATGCGGTGCGGATTGCCGGATGACTTCGCCCCCGAGCGCACGCGAGAGTAGTTGCCCGCCGAAGCAGATGCCGAGCAGCGGCTCACCCTGCTCGACTCGACGGCGCACAAGCGCGATCTCGGCTGCGATCGCGGCTGCGGCCTGCGGTGGATCCTGAGGTGAGTCCATTTCCCGCGCGAGGGTCCATTCCGAGCCGAGCACGATGACGAGGTCGGCGTCGTCGGCCGCATCCTCAGCAAGGACGGCATCGCGGATGAGACGGCGCACAGCGAACCCGTTTTCGGCAAGCCACGGCTCCAGATGGCCAAGCTCGGCGCCGACGGCGGGATTGGAGATGACGACAGCGATGCGGTCACTCATGACGTGGGCAACTCTACGATCTGCGCTGCGACCGCGGGCAGATCGGGACCCTCGATGTCGGGTGATGAGTAGATCCCCGGCACCTGCATTTCCAGGCGCGGGATCCAGGCGGTGCGTAGGCCTGCGCGGCGCGCACCGTGGAGGTCCCACGCATGGGCGGCCACCATGGTGACGTCGCCCGGCGGCAGGCCCAGGGCGAGGCATCCGGCGAGATAGGGAGCGGGGGCGGGCTTCCAGCGCCCGAAGTCCGCGGCGGAGAGGTGGCCGGCCACGAGGTCGCCAAGCCCGTGTGCGTCAAAGATCACTGCCACGGTCTCGGCGCTGCCCACGGTGAGTGTGATCGCCGGGACCCCGGCGTCGGCGAGTATGCGCAGGCCCGGTTCCACGTCGGGGTGCGGCCGCAGTCGCGTGAAGGCATCGAGGATGACGTCGGCGTCGACGGGACGGAGCCGCTGTGGATCGAGTGACACCAGTGCAGCACGTGCGACGTCGGCGAAGGGCCGGCAGTCACCACTCGCGGCGAGGGCGAAGCCATCACGCAGGGTGCGGGCAAACCACAGGGACAGGGCATTCGGCAGCCCGAGCGAGTCGAAGGCAGGTTGCAGGCCGCGGAGATCGAGCAGGGTCTCGTTGACATCGAGCAGTACGCCGCGCACGCGGTGACGCTACCGCGGACGCACGGCTCCGGTGACGAGCCAGGCGGATCCGCGCGCGCGCCAGACGAGCAGGATCGCGCGTAGGAGGAGGAACCACCCGAGAGCCCACCACAGTGCGTCGACGCTCCACGAGTTCGCGAGGACGAGCCCCGCCGCGGGCAGGAAGGCGATGAGCACGACGATCTGCGCCCAAGCCAACCACCGGGTGTCGCCCGCGCCGATGAGCACGCCGTCGAGTGCGAAGACGACACCGGAAAGGGGCTGGAGCACCGCAAGCACCAGCAGTGCCGCGGAGATGAGCGCGATGACGTCCGCATCGTCACCGAACCAGCCCGGCAACCACGGCCGCAGGGCGAGGACGAGGACACCCAGGGCGACGCCCAGCCACACCGACCACCACACGATGCGTCGCGTAATGGTCCGCGACTCGCTTACCTCACCGGCACCGAGGGACTTGCCGAGCAGGGCCTGGCCCGCGATGGCGATGGCATCAAGCGCGAGGGCGAGGGCGAAGAAGAGTGTGACGGTCACGTAGTAGGCCGCCAGCTCTGCATCGCCGAGCCGCGCCGCGACGGCCGAGGCGATCACGAGGACTGCACGCAGGGCGAGCGCACGCACGAAGAGCGGTATGCCATCCCGCGCGGATCTCATCACGCCGACACCACTCGGGATGATCGCCACACCCTCACGCCGGGCGACGCGCAGCAGGATCACTCCGTAGGCGAGTAGGCCTACGAGTTCGGCAAGGCCGGTCGCGGCCGCACTGCCTCCGATACCCCAGCCCAAACCGAGCACGAAGACGAGGCAGAGCACGAGGTTGACCACGACCATCGCGAGAGTGACGTAGAGCGTGGTGCGGGTGTCCTGCAAGCCCCGGAGCACACCCACTGCGGCAAGCACGCCCAGGACCGCGGGAAACGAAATCGCAATGATGCGGAGGTAGGTGACGGCATACGACGTCACCTCGGCGGACGTCCCCAGCAGTGCGATGAGTGGTTCGGCGAGCACGAATCCGACGACGGCCAGTGCGACGCCGAGTCCGATGCCGAGCGCCATGCCGTCGATGCCCTGGGAGAGCGCGCCACTTCGGTTGCCCGCGCCCAGGAGCCGGGCGACCGATGCGGTGGCGGCGTAGGACAAGAAGATGCATAGCCCGACGACCGCGCCGAAGATCGTGGACGCCGCTCCGAGCCCCGCGAGTGCCTCGGTGCCGAGGGTGCCGACGATGACGGCATCCACGAGGAGGAAAAGCGGCTGGGCGAGCAGGGCCCCGAAGGCGGGGAGCGCCAGGCGCGCGATGCTGCGATCGAGCTGCCGGTGCGCCACCGTGCGGAGGCTATCTCCCGCCACGGACGGTGGAAATCAGGTCATCTCGGGTTCACTCCCGCGTGTCGGGACGGCTACCTCCGACAAGTTTTCCTACACACCCCCGGGACGCTATCGAGCCACGTCAGAGGCCCTGCCGCCAAAAAATTGATCGGTCGGTCCCCAGGTTATCCCCAACCTGTGAACGGGCCGCTCGGCGTTTCTCCCCTGGTTATCCACAGGTCTGCCCACAGGCTTGCTGGACGTCGGCGCACGCACTTCCCTAGGTTCCTCACCCGGGGCCCTCGGGCTCGTGGGTCCACCGCTGTCGGACCCCCGTGGTGGAGTTGAGTGCAGCCGTGATGAGCCGATCTGGGAGGGAGGGCGTGTGAGCGTCGCCGAACTCCCGGTGCCCTATGACGATGGCGGTGGCCCGCCCGCAGACCGCACACCCCCGCAGGACGTAGCGGCCGAACAGTCCGTCCTCGGCGCGATGATGCTGAGCAAGGACGCCATCGCCGACGTGGTCGAGGTGCTGCGGGAAGGCGACTTCTACCGTCCGGCACACGCGACGATCTACGACGCGATCATCACGATCTATGGCAAGGGTGATCCAGCGGATGCCGTCACGGTCGCCGCTGAGCTGACCCGCGTCGGCGAGATCGGCCGCATCGGAGGAGCGTCCTACCTCCACACACTCGTGTCTCTCGTGCCGACCGCGGCCAATGCCGGCTACTACGCAGCCATCGTCAAGGAGCGCGCGATTCTGCGCCGATTGGTTGAGGCAGGCACCCGCATCGTGCAGATGGGATACGCCGGAGAGGGCGATGTCGACGATGTTGTCGATCGCGCGCAGGCCGAGGTCTACGAGGTCACCGAGCGCCGCACGGCCGAGGATTACCTGCCGCTACGCGACCTCATGGACGGCGCCCTCACCGAGATCGAGGCGATCGCCAACCGTGGCGGCCAGATGGTCGGTGTGCCGACGGGCTTTGCCGACCTCGATGCATTGACCAACGGTCTGCACCCCGGGCAGTTGGTGATCCTCGCGGCGAGACCCGCCCTGGGCAAGTCCACGGCAGCACTCGATATCGCGCGTTCGGCCAGCATCAAGAACGGCCTGACGAGCG
>CAZLMT010000008.1:0-4550 GCA_964560615.1 uncultured Actinomyces sp. | reverse complement strand
ACAAAGATGGGCGTTGTCAGCGAGGCGCCTCTCTTCATTGACGACTCGCCCAACCTCACGATGATGGAGATCCGGGCCAAGTGCCGGCGTCTCAAGCAGCGCCACGATCTGCGCCTCGTCGTCGTCGACTACATGCAGCTCATGACCAGTGGCAAGAAGGTCGAGAGCCGCCAGCAGGAGGTCAGCGAGTTCAGCCGGTCGCTGAAGCTGCTGGCAAAGGAGCTCGACGTCCCCGTCATCGCGGTGAGCCAGCTCAATCGCGGTCCTGAGCAGCGCACCGACAAGCGCCCGATGCTGTCGGATCTCCGCGAATCGGGGTGCCTCACGGCCTCGACTCGAATCCTGCGTGCGGATATCGGCTCGGAGGTCACTATCGGCGAGCTCATGGAGACCGGGGAGCGACTCATACCCGTGTGGTCGCTGGACGACTCCCTTCGATACGTCCCACGGATCATGACCCATGTCTTCTCCACCGGGCGCAAGGAAGTCTTCACGCTCACCACCGCGAGCGGTCGCACCGTCGAGCTCACCGCAAACCACCCACTGCTGACGTACCACGGTTGGAAGAGCCTCGGCGAGCTTCAGCCAGGGGATCGCATCGCCACGCCTCGGCACGTGCCCGCACCCGAAGTCGCGTTCGACATGTGGAGCGATGACCAGGTTGTCGTGCTCGCCCACCTCATCGGCGATGGATCGATGCTGCCGCGTCAGCCCCTCCGCTACGCCACCAAGGACCCCGCCAACCTCGAGGCTGTTCGTGGTGCCGCGACCCGCGCGTTCGATGTCCGTGCTTCAATCGACGACTACCCGGAGGCGCGCTGCCTCACGCTGAGACTTGCCTCCAATCGCCCAGTGACGCATGGCGTGCGCAATCCCATCAACGCCTGGCTCGACGACCTGGGTCTCTTCGGCAAGCGCAGTCACGAGAAGTTCGTTCCGGGCGAGGTCTTCTGCCTTCCCAAGCAGCAGATCGCTCTCTTCCTGCGCCACCTCTGGGCGACTGACGGTTCGATTCAGATCACCCGTTTGGGCCGGGGTGGGCGTATCTACTACTCCTCCACCAGCCGCCGCCTCGCCGATGACGTCGCCCGGCTGCTCCTGCGGTTTGGGATCATCGCCCGCATCCGCACGGTGGCCAAGGCGGGATATCGCCCCTCCTACTGGGTCGACATATCCGGGGCCGCTGATCAGAAGGTGTTCCTCCGTCGCATCAACGCGCACGGCAAGCGTGGAGAGACCGGTCGTCGTCTGCTCGCGATCCTGGAGACGATCGAGCCCAACACCAATCGCGACACCGTGCCCCGCGAGGTCTGGGAAGACGTCAAGCAGGTCATCAGCGACGTCGGCATGACCCACCGAGAGTTCGCTTCAGCGATGGGCACGTCCTTCTGTGGCAGCACCATGTGGAAGCACGCGCCCAGCCGAGAGCGACTCGGTCGTGTCGCCACAGTCCTAGAGTCGGCAGACCTCGAACTCATGGCCACCAATGACGTGCACTGGGACGAGATCGAGTCCATCGAGTCCATCGGCGAGCAGGAGGTCTACGATGCGACCGTCCCTGGCACGCACAACTTCATTGCCGACGGCATCGCCGTGCACAACAGCCTGGAGCAGGATGCGGACATGGTGATCCTCCTTCACCGCGAGGATGCCTACGAGCGGGAGTCACCTCGCGCGGGCGAGGCAGACTTCATCGTGGCCAAGCACCGCAATGGCCCGACATCGACGATCACGGTCGCCTTCCAGGGCCACTACAGCCGCTTTGTCGACATGGCCCAGTAGTCACGATCCGTGACTACGGCATAGGTTGCGACCGTGGGTGAATCGCAAGACTCACGACCGGGGATCCGGCGCGGGGGGGCTCAGTACGAGTCCATTCACGCGGCCTTGGCAGAGGCCGCACTCGACGAGCTCGCGGAGCGTGGGTACGCCGACCTGAGCCACTCCCAGGTGGCTGAGCGGGCGGGCGTGGCGACGCGGACGGCCTTCCGGCACTTCCCCACCAAACTCGACCTCGCCCTGGCCGGGATCGACCGGCTGCCGGATTACAACGGGTGGCTCGAGGAGGGCGACACAGCCGAGGAGCGACTCCGGTGCGGCCTGTCGATCGGGGCCAACTACCCGGAGCGGATCGTGCCCGTCCTGGCTGCCTGTGTCGCTGAGCGGCAGCGTGAGCCGGCCCTCCTCGAGGCCGTGCGCGAGAGAGTTCTCATCCCGCGTCAGCGCTCGATCGAGAGGTTCCTTGCGGCAGGAATCGCCTCGGGTGAGCTCAACCCTGACGTCACCCCTGAGTCGATGGCGGCGGCCGACCTGGGGATGTTCTTGCTCAGTGCGACGGGCGCCTTGCCACTGGGGAAGGGCAAGCGGCGCGTGGACAGGGCATTCGCTCACCTCTGGCCACTGATCGCATCCCCCGAATGACCGATGCGTGGGGTCGGCATAGCGGACAAACTTCTGCTCCGATGGCCTAAATGACAC
Source organism: uncultured Actinomyces sp. (assembly GCA_964560615.1). Taxonomy (GTDB): domain Bacteria; phylum Actinomycetota; class Actinomycetes; order S36-B12; family S36-B12; genus Mxb001. Next base: position 2,072 of record CAZLMT010000008.1, on the reverse strand, counting down.
CGATAACTGCCATTTAAAAGTGACAGCGACCAGTGTCATAATTACCCTCGAGGTATGAAGAAATCCCTTGTTCTCGCATCCACCACCGCTCTCGTCGCTGGACTGGGGGTGTGGTCGGCACCCGTGGCGATCGCTACGCCCTCCGACGCCGGCCCTCCACTCGCGTCGGCTGCGCCGACCGCAGGGGTCGCCGCTGAACGAGTGCTGCCGTGGTCTGTCGAGGATGAGTCGTTGCGTGCTAGCCCCGCTCAGATCCTCGAAGGCGTGGGGGTCGATGAGTTGACGACCCTCGTCGTCGTGCGCGATGAGGACGGCGTACCCACCGTCGAGACGGTGACAAGGAAGGGCCGGAGTGCCGCCGCCAAGGAGATCCGTCGTCAGCAGGCCGACGTAGATGTCCTGTCCGTCGAAGTGGATAGCGCTGTCGGTCTCCTCGAGCAGGTGACCCCGTCGCGAGCGTTGCCCAACGATCCACGCCGCGCCGATCTGTGGGGACTTGACCGGCTCAAGGCACAGGAGGTTTGGGACCTGTCCACTGGCGAAGGTGTCGCTGTGGCGGTCATCGACACGGGTGTTGCCGTCCACGAGGACTTGGCGGGCACTGTGCTTCCTGGCAAGGACTTCAGCGGCCAGCGCGGGGATGGCCGCAATGACGGTCACGGCCACGGCACACACGTCGCGGGAACGATCGCCGCGTCTGTGGGCAACGGGCTCGGTATCGCCGGTATCGCCCCGCAGGCCCAGATCCTGCCTGTGAAGGTCCTCAACGATGACGGCGCTGGTACCGCTGGAGAAGTTGCCCAGGGAGTCATCTGGGCGACAGACGCCGGCGCGGAGATCATCAATCTGAGTCTCGGGGGGGATACACCGTCGGCCGCCATGGAGACGGCAGTGCGCTACGCCATTGATCGTGGCGTCGTCGTCATCGCCGCGGCGGGCAACTCCGGCACCTTCGGATCACCACTGAGCTACCCCGCCTCGTATCCGGGCGTACTGGCCGTCGGCGCTAGCAACTCGGCAGATCAGCGTGCACCCTTCTCGAGCGCCAACGCCTCCGTCGATATCGCGGCCCCCGGTGCGGGGATCTGGTCGACACTTCCCGGCAATCGCTACGCCGCATGGAATGGCACGTCCATGGCGACACCTCACGTCGCTGCCGTGGCTGCGCTGGTGACGTCAAGGGGTCGCTCGCTCGGCAAGGACGTCCTCGTCCCCGAACTCCTCATGGCGACGGCTACAGATCTCGGGGCCCCAGGCCGGGATAACGACTTCGGCCACGGCCTCGTTGATCCCGTCGCTGCAACACTTCAGGTGGGTGGCGACCTGCCTGCACCGGATCCGGTCGTCGGGCTCAGCGCCAGCTCACCCTGGTGGAACCGGGCCCTGCTCACCTGGCAGGTCCCTAGTGGGACGTCCGACATCATCGTCCGCGTCACCCATGCTGATGGCTCCCCGGCATGCACCGCTGCCGTTAGCGCTGGAGGCTGCACCGCCACCGGCCTTGCGGCTGAAACGACCTACCTCTTCCAGGCAACCGCGTTCGGCTCCTTCGCTCCCTCTGAACCCTCCAATGTGGCGACCGTCGCGACCCCGAGTCGACCGGACTTCGCGGGAGACTCCATGCAGACTGCCGCCCCGCTCCCTCAGAGCGGTGACGTCACCGAGTTGCTCGATCTCAGCGGGGATGTCGACTGGTGGACCTTCACGCTCCCGCGACGGGTCAACAATCCTGACGTCTTGCTGTCGAACCTTCCCAGTGAGTACGGCGTCGAGGTCGGCATGCTCTACTCCGGTTCCTTCACCAGCCTGTGGCGAAGCGTGGCCAACACGGGCTCAGCAGACAAGCGGATGGGCCCTCGCTTCCAGTTCTGGGAGCCAGGCACCTACTTCGTTCGCGTCTTCGTGGACAGATACGGCACTCATAGCGAGGTTCAGCCGTACCGACTGAAGGTGACGCTTGACGGCGTCGTTACACCGACACCGACGCCCACACCGACACCGACGCCCACACCGACACCGACACCGACGCCCACACCGACGCCGACACCCACACCGACGCCGACACCGACTGA
>CAZLMT010000007.1:0-42222 GCA_964560615.1 uncultured Actinomyces sp. | reverse complement strand
AATATGGATCGGCAGCCCCGGGGGCAGCGCCGCCCGCAGCCGCGCGACGTAACCCGGCACGATCGGCCGGCTCATCGTGTGTGCGTGGCAGTTCTCCACCACGACGAGGCTCGTGATGGGGCAGTGCGGGTCACTCGCGTCCTGGATCGCCCCGACGACGGCTTCGATGGGCATCTCACCGTCAGGAGTCTCAGCAATCGGCCGCATACCGGCCCCCGCGACGACCGCGTAGTTGGCCGCCTCGTCGTTGAAGACATGCGACTCGGCGGGGGCGATGATCTCGCCACCACGCGGCACATGCGCCATGAGGCTGACGAGATTGCCCATGGTCCCGGAGGGCACGAAGAGCGCGGCCTCCTTGCCGAGCAGATCAGCCGCGCGCGCTTCGAGGGCCAGGATCGTGGGGTCGTCACCGAAGACATCGTCGCCAACCGGAGCCTCAGCCATCGCGGTGCGCATCGCGGCCGTCGGATGCGTGACCGTGTCGGAGCGCACGTCGATCGCGGGTGCGACGGGGCCCTGCGGAGCGGCGTACGACATGGGCAGACCCTAGTCGCAGACGGTGCCGGGCTCGGGCAGAGTGCCGTCGAGGAAGAAGGCATCGACCGCCTCATCGATGCACGCCGATCCCTCGCGATAGGCGGTGTGGCCATCCCCCTCGCGCACGAGAAGCACCGCGTCGCCGAGCTGCGCGACAAGGACCTCCGCCCACGCGAAGGGCGTCGCCGGATCATGCGTCGTGGCGACGACCAGCATCGCGGGGGCCGCGCTCGCCGGCACCGGTGGCTCCTCCACCTCCGAGCCCGCGCAGGGCAGGTTGCCCCACGCGAGGTACTCACCCAGCACGGGCGCAGCCGCCGACAGGCGCTCGACGGAGGCAGGGAAGTCGGTGGGAGCCTCGCGATCGCGGCCTGAGATCGCGTAGAAGGCGCCAACGGCGTTGTCGCGATAGCTGCCATCGGGTTGGCGGCCGACGCGCTCGTCGAGCATGAGCTGCAGCGGGGTGCCATCCCCCGCGGCCAGTGACGCGAGTGCATCCAGCAGGCGCGGGCGGTCGCCGACGCGATAGAGCGACATGAGGATGGCGTAGGTCGCCGCCGCCTCCGTGAGCGGGCGATCGGGGTCGCTCGTGGGCGCCGGCATGGCGTCGAGATCGTCGAGCAGTGCACGCAATCGGGCCAGTCCAGCATCCAGGTCATCACCGAGCGGGCATCCGCCCGCGTCCGCGCAGTACTCCACGAAGCGGGCAAGCGCGCCCTCGAATCCCAGGGCCTGGCCGAGGGTGAGCTCCTCCGCATCGAGATCCGCGGGCAGCGGCCCGTCGAGCACAAATCGGCCGACCCGCTGGGGGTAGAGCGCGGCATACGTCGCGCCGAGATGCGTGCCGTAGGACACCCCCAGGTAGTCCAGTCGGTCCTGGCCGAGCGCGGCGCGCAGCACATCGAGATCACGTGCCGCATCGGCGGTCGACATGTGCTCGAGGAGTCCCTCGACCGGGGAAGTGCACTCGAGGATCGCGCTCGCACGCTCCAGCCCGGTCACCTCAGCGGGAGTATCGGGCGTGCCATCGACGGAGATCAGCCGGTCGAAGTCGGCATCGCTGGCGCAGTCGACCGGAGCTGACGCACCGACGCCTCGCGGGTCGAATCCGACGACATCGAAAGCGTCACGCACCTCGTCGGTGACCACAGCGCTCGCTGCGCGCGCGTAGGCGACTCCGCTCGAGCCAGGACCGCCCGGGTTGACCACCAGTGCGCCGCGCGCCTCGCCCGCCGACGGGCTGCGAAGCACCGCGATCGCGAGCGAGCCCCCGTCGGGGTCGGCGTAGTCGACGGGGACCTCGAGCGACGCGCACTCGAAGCCATCGCAGTCAGTCCACGCCAGTTGCTGGTCGTAGTAGCGCGCGAGGTCCGGGGTCGGCGGGCTCGGAGTCGGGGCCGGCGTGGACGGCGATGCCGCCGGAGCGCTGCATGCTGCGAGGGCCCCGGTGAGCACCACTGCTCCCATCGCCCGCACCAGCCCACCCACCCTGGGAGGCTACGTGCGCTCCGGGCGCGGATGCCATGCGGGGCGGGGGCGGCGTAACGTGGGTACATGGCCAGCGACCGCGACCAATTCGCCCGCGTCGTGCAGGCGGGCATTGCCCGGGGCATGGACGTGGTCGATGCGTGGAAGCAGGCGAGGGCCCAGCGCCCCAGTGCACAGGCCCGGGCACTGCGGGCTGAGCATGATCGGCAACTCGCTGAGCAGCAGCGCGCACTGCGACGCCATCAGCGCCGCGAGAGGACGCTCAACAACGAGGTCACCGGTGGCGTGGCTGTCGCGGGAGTGGCAGGCACGCTCGGCGTGCTCGACATCGTCATCGAGAGCACGACCGCGACAGCAGGGGTCTACGGGCCTGCATGGATCTGGATCGCACTCGCCGCAGGTGGGGGCATCACCGCAGCGGTGGCGCGGCGCAAGCGCGCGCAGCTCCCGACCGCACCGCGCGTCGATGCCGTGCCGCTCCCCCCCGTGGTCGTGCCCCCCGACGCGATCGGCGCCGAGCAGTCGCAGCGACTCACGTCACTGCGACTCCAGCTCGCCCAGGTGATCCCCGCCATCGAGCGACTCCATCCCGGTGCCGCATCTGACCTGCGTCGCGCCGATCTCGAGGCTGCCCCGCAGTTGCATGCCCTGGTGGACCGACTCGTCGTGCTGCACGGGATCCGCGTCGAGATGGCAGGCACCCAGGCGGAAGCCGCCGCCACGTCCGCCGCCGTCGAAGTCCGCGAACGACTGGCCACAGGGTGCGCGACGTACGAACGCCTCATCGCCGCCTCGGCGACGATGCTGGCCGCCCCCGACGTCACGCGAGGCACCGATGAGGTGCTGGCCCCCGCACTCGAGGGGCTCACCGCCTACACGCACGGCCTCCAGCGCGCCGCGAACTCCTAGCGGACCCGCACCAGCGGGTCACCCTGCTAGCGGACCCGCACCAGCGGGTCCTTGACCTCCACAAACATGCCCTCCAGCACCAACGGCAGCGCGCCGTTGGCCTGCACCGCAAGCCGGCCACGCTCGATCGCGTCGAGGCGCCGACCAGTGTCCGTCGCCGTGCTCGTCGCCGCCTCCTGGGTGAGCTGGGTGCGCATCTCGTCGTTGACGAGCGGCACACCCGCGTCGAGCTGGAGCACGAGCACATCGCGGTAGTACGTGATCAGATCGACGAGTGCTCGATCCAGTTGGTCGCGCACCGCACGCTTGCGGCGACTCGCCTGGACCTTGCGAAGGTCCTTAAGCGCACGTTCGGCGAGCTTGTCGAGCCGCGTCTTCGTGATGCCCTCGGCACCCAAGCCGTAGGCCCGCATCAGGGACTCCTCCTCCGCGACATCGAGGGAGTCCGTGATGCTCGCGGCATCCTCCGTGGCCATGGCGAGGAGCTCCTCGGCCGCGACGAAGCAGGAGCTGAGATCGCGCAGCCCCGAGGGGATGCGCAGGACATCCTGACGTCGACGCCGCGCTTCGTCGTCGGTCGCGAGGGCCCGCGCCCGGCCGATATGACCCTGCGAGGCGCGAGCCGCGAAGGCGGCCATGGCGGGATCGACCGCGTAGCGATCGCGCAGCGCCTCGGCTACCTCGGCCGTCGAGGGAGTCCGCAAATGCAGTGAGCGCGTGCGCGACCGGATCGTCGCGAGAACATCCTCGGGGCTCGGCGCGCACAGCAGCCACACCAGATGGGGAGGTGGCTCCTCCAGCACCTTGAGCAAGACATTGACGGCCGACTCCGTCAGGCGGTCCGCGTCCTCGATCACGACGATGTGCCACGGTGCATCGGCGGGGACGACCGCTGCTCTCAGGACCAACTCGCGGGCATCGTCAACGCCGTAGCTGAGAGTCTCGGAGCGGACGAGATCGACATCGGGATGCGTGCCCGCGCTGGCCGAGGTGCAGATAGAGCAGGTGCCGCACCCATGATCCGGGCACTGCAACGCCGCCGCGAAGGCGACTGCCGCCGTCGAGCGCCCGGACCCCGGCGGGCCGGTGATGAGCCATGCGTGGGTCATGGCCGCGGGATCCGCAGCGGCATGGGCGAGTTCCTCGACAACCGCGTCCTGGCCGATGAGGGAATCCCAGACCGAGGGAGCCATCAGGCATCGCCCACGAGGGCGCTCACGGCCACGGCGATCTCCACGGCCAGGTCTTCCGCGGGCCTCGATCCATCGAGCACGAGGTAGCGCTGCGGATGCTCGGTCGCGATGTCGAGGAATGCCTGCCGCACGCGCGCATGCCACTCGATCGGCTCGGACTCGAGCCGATCAGGGCCGACAACGCGCGCGAGTCCGAGGGCCGGATCGACATCGAGCACGATGGTGAGGTCAGGCACGAGACCGCCCGTCGCCCACAGGCTCAACTCCGCCACGCGCTCGGCGCCGAGACCACGCGCCACACCTTGGTACGCCACGGACGAGTCGAGGTAGCGATCGGAGATGACGACGTCACCGCGCTCCAAGCCCGGGCGGATCACACGCGCCGCATGATCGCCACGCGCGGCAGCAAAGAGCAGCGCCTCGGCGCGATCATCTAGCCCGGCGTTGGCAGGATCCAGGAGCACCGCGCGGATCGCCTCGGCGGCAAGAGTGCCCCCAGGCTCCCGCGTGCACAAGACGCTGTGACCGCGCGCGCGGAGGTAGTCGGCCAGGGCGTTGGACTGAGTGGACTTGCCCGCGCCCTCTCCACCCTCGAAGACGATGAAGCGGGCGCCGGTCACGCGAGCGAGCCTACGCGTGCCTAGGCATCCGCAGGCTGCGGCTGGGCCATGAGCGCTGCGGTCGTGAGGCTGGGGCCAGCCGCCTTCTTGGCGGGAGCCTTCTTCGCTGCCTTCTTGGCCGGGGCCTTCTTGGCGGCAGCCTTCTTGGGAGCAGCCTTCTTGGCGGCAGCCTTCTTGGGAGCAGCCTTCTTGGCCGCCTTCTTGGCGGTCCGCTTCACGGGACCGCGTGCCCGCCGCTCCGCGAGCAACTCGAAGGCACGGCCCGGATCAATCGTCTCCGGATCGTCGTCGCGGCGCAGTGACGCGTTGGTCTCGCCGTCAGTGACGTAGGGGCCGAAGCGACCCTCCTTGAGCACCACCGGACGGCCCGACACGGGATCGTCGCCGAGCTCCTTCAGCGGCGGCGCGGATGCAGCGCCGCGCCTCTGCTTGGGCTGGGCGTACAGGGCGAGCGCCTCCTCAAGGGTGACGGTGAAGATCGACTCCTCCGTCGTGAGGGAGCGGGAGTCCTTGCCCTTGAGCAGGTAGGGGCCGTAGCGGCCGTTCTGCGCGGTGATCTCGACCGCGTCCGCAGGGTCGACGCCGACGACGCGCGGAAGTGAGATGAGGCGTAGGGCGTCGTCGAGGGTGACGGTGTCGAGTGACATCGACTTGAGCAGCGAGCCCGTGCGGGGCTTCGCAGACTTCGGCGCGTCCTCGGCAAGCACCTCGGTCACGTAGGGGCCGTAGCGTCCGGACTTGGCCACGATCGCCAGGCCCGTCTCCGGGTCGACACCCAGCTCGCGCTCACCCGACGGCTGGGAGAGCAACTCCTCGGCTTTCTCCGCGGTGAGCTCGTCGGGAGCGAGGTCATCGGGGATGGACGCCCGCTCCTCGCCGCGCTCCACGAAGGCGCCGTAGCGACCCACGCGAACGACAGCATCCGTGCCTTCGATGGGGAAGGTCGACAGCATGCGCGCGTCGATGGCGCCGAGATCGGTGGTGAGATCGAGTACGCCGCGGAAGGGACCCGTGTCAGTGTCACCACCGCGCCAGAAGGTCTCCAACTGCGCATCGCGACCGGCCTCGCCGTTGGCGATCGCATCGAGGTACTCCTCCATGCGCGCGGTGAAGCGGTAGTCGACCAACTCGCTGAAGTGCTCCTCGAGCAGGCGGATGACAGCGAAGGCAAGGAATGACGGGATAAGCGCCGATCCCTTCTTCCACACGTAGCCGCGGTCGACGATGGTGCCCATGATCGCGGCGTAGGTCGAGGGACGACCGATGCCGAGTTCCTCGAGCTTGGCCGTGAGGGATGCCTCGGTGAACCGCGCAGGCGGGTTGGTGGAGTGGCCATCGGCCGTCATGTCCGCGGCCGCGACGGACTGGCCCTCGCGCAGAACGGGCAGCACGCGCTCGGACTCATCCTCGGAGTCCTCCTCACGCGTGTCCTCGTAAGCGGCTTTGAAGCCGGCGAAGAGCGTGACGGTGCCCGATGCGGTGAATTCCACATCGCGGCCATCCGATGCGACCGCGCCGATCGTGACGGTCGTGGTCGCGACACGAGCGTCGGCCATCTGCGAGGCGAGCGTGCGCTTCCAGATGAGGTCATAGAGGGCGAACTCGTCGGCGCTCAACTCGCGCTGCACCTCACCCGGGGTGCGGAAGGCATCGCCCGCGGGACGGATGGCTTCGTGCGCCTCCTGCGCGTTCTTCACCTTGCGGTCGTAGCGGCGCGGGGCCTCGGCCACGTGATCGTGGCCGTAAAGCTCCGCGGCCTGGGCGCGGGCGGCGGTCACCGCCGTCTCGGAGAGCGTCGTGGAGTCCGTGCGCATGTAGGTGATGTAGCCACGCTCGTAGAGGCCCTGGGCGACGCGCATCGTGCGCTGCGCATTCCAGCGGAAGCGCCGCGAGGCCTCCTGCTGGAGCGTCGAGGTCATGAAGGGGGCCTTGGGACTGCGCTTGCCCGGCTTCTCGACGACGGAGCGGACGGTGTAGTCCACCCCTTCGAGCGCAGTGGCGAGCGATCGGGCCCCGGACTCGTCGAGCACCACGCAGTCGCGGCCGGTGAGCTGGCCGCGGTCGTCGAAGTCACGCCCGGTGGCCAGGCGCTTGCCCTCGACAAGGTTGAGTCGGGCGGAGAAGGCTCCGGGATCGAAGGTCGCTGTCAGGTCCCAGTACGACGCGGAGACGAAGGCAATGCGCTCACGCTCGCGGTCCACGACAAGTCGAACCGCGACCGACTGCACCCGGCCTGCCGAGCGAGCGTCGCGACCGATCTTCTTCCAGAGCACCTCGGAGACGGGGTAGCCGTAGAGCCGATCGACGATGCGACGCGTCTCTTGCGCATCGACGAGCTTCATGTCGAGTTCGCGCGTCTGCTCGAGGGCATCGGAGATGGCGTGCTCGGTGATCTCGTGGAAGACCATGCGGCGCACGGGGACCTTCGGCTTGAGCACCTCGAGCAGGTGCCAGGCGATGGCCTCGCCCTCGCGGTCCTCGTCCGTGGCGAGGAGCAACTCGGAAGCGTTCTTGAGCTCCTGCTTCAGCTCCGCGATCGTCGCCTTCTTATTGGCATGCACGACGTAGAAGGGGGTGAAGCCGTCGTCGGTGTTGACGGCGTACTTCGACCAGGGCTCCTTGCGCAGACCCTCGGGGAGTTCCGATGCCCGGCTGGCGAGATCGCGCACGTGGCCGACCGACGCCTTGACCCGGAAATCCCGGGATCCCCGACCGTTGAGGTAGCCCTCGATCGTCTTGGCCTTCGCCGGCGACTCGACGATGACGAGCACACGCTCCACAGCCACTTCCGCTCCTGTCTTCTCCGCCGTGGGACTGGCGGGACCGTTGGGAGTCTGCGCAGCCCGGGGGTGCCGCTGTCAAATGCCGACCCCTGCCGCCCGGTCCCACCCCCTACGGGGGTGAGCACCGGGACGGACGTTCCGCTATACGGGACGCCTAGGCGGCCGGAGTGTTGATCTGCTCCTCGCCCACGGCGATCGGACGGCGCTTCGAGAAGATCACCGAGCCCACGATGATGAGGGTGGCCCCGATGGCGACGGCCCATCGCAGCGCGGTGTTGGCACCCTCGCCGATGCTCAGGGCCACGACCGCGGGCGCGATAAGCAGTGCGACGAGGTTCATCACCTTGATGAGCGGGTTGATGGCCGGGCCAGCGGTGTCCTTGAAGGGGTCGCCGACGGTGTCGCCGATGACGGTCGCAGCGTGCGCCTCGGAGCCCTTGCCACCGAAGTGGCCGTCCTCGACGTACTTCTTGGCGTTGTCCCAGGCGCCGCCGGAGTTGGAGAGGAAGACGGCCATGAGCACACCCGTCGCGATCGTGCCGGCGAGGTATGAGCCCAGGGCACCCACGCCGAGGCCGAAGCCGACCGCGATCGGTGCAAGGACGGCGAGGAGTCCGGGCGTGATGAGCTCGCGCAGCGAGTCACGCGTGACGATGTCGACGACCTTGCCGTACTCCGGCTTCTCCGTGCCCTCCATGATGCCGGGGTGCTCACGGAACTGGCGGCGCACCTCGAAGATGACCGCGCCCGCCGCACGTGACACGGCATTGATCGCGAGGCCGGAGAAGAAGAAGACGACCGACGCACCGATGATGAGGCCGACCAGGTTGGACGGGTTGGCCACGTCAAGGACGCCGGAGTACTGCAGAAGGTCGGAGATGCTGCGGATCGACTCACCCGCGGACGCCCCCGCACTGGCGGTCGCGCCGACGACGGCGTCGCGGAAGGCACCGAAGAGCGCGGTCGCGGCGAGCACGGCCGTCGCGATGGCGATGCCCTTGGTGATGGCCTTGGTGGAGTTGCCGACCGCGTCGAGACGGGTGAGGACCGCGGCGCCCTCGCCCTCGACATCACCGGACATCTCGGCGATGCCCTGGGCGTTGTCTGAGACCGGACCGAAGGTGTCCATGGAGACGATGACGCCGACCGTCGTGAGCAGGCCGGTGCCGGCCAGCGCGATAGCGAAGAGACCGAGGATCACGACACCGCCACCGAGCAGGTAGGCGCCGTAGACCGCCGCACCGATGATGAGTGCGGAGTAGACCGCCGACTCCAGGCCGAGCGAGATGCCGGACAGGATGACGGTGGCCGGACCGGTGAGCGAGCTCTTGGCGACATCGTCGACCGGACGGCGATTGGTCTCGGTGAAGTACGCCGTGAGCTGCTGGATCACCGCGGCAAGGATGATGCCAATGAAGACGGACCCGATGACGTAGTAGCGCGGATCGATGGGATCGCCCTCGCCGAGCGTCTCGGCTGCAAGGCCGCCGATCGAGGTGATCTCACTCCACGATGCGGGGACGAAGACGAAGATCGCCGCAATCACCAGGACCGCCGAGATCACCGCCGAGATGAAGAAGCCACGGTTGATCGCACTCATGCCGGAGCGATCGCTCGCACGCGGGGAGACCGCGAAGATGCCGATGACGGCGGTGACGACGCCGATCGCGGGGATCACGAGGGGGAGGACGAGGCCGAGCTCGCCGAAGGCTGCCTTGCCGAGGATGAGCGCGGCGACGAGCGTGACGGCGTAGGACTCGAAGAGGTCGGCGGCCATGCCGGCGCAGTCGCCGACGTTGTCGCCGACGTTGTCGGCGATGGTCGCCGCATTGCGGGGGTCGTCCTCGGGGATGCCCTGCTCGACCTTGCCGACGAGGTCAGCGCCCACGTCGGCTGCCTTGGTGAAGATGCCGCCGCCCACGCGCATGAACATCGCGAGGAGTGCCGCGCCGAAGCCGAAGCCCTCGAGAACCTTGGGTGCCTCACCCTTGTAGACAAGGACGACGATCGCCGCGCCGAGCAGGCCGAGGCCGACGGTGAACATGCCCGCCACGCCACCGGTGCGGAAGGCGATCTTCATAGCCTTCTGCTCACCCGACTCATTGGCCGCGGCGGCCACGCGCACGTTGCCGCGCACGGCGAGCCACATGCCCATGTATCCGGTGATGGCGGAGAAGACCGCTCCGACGAGGAAGAAGATCGAGCGGCCGATCCGCTCGCTCGTCGTCTCCGCGGGGAGGAGGAAGAGGACGAAGAAGACGATGACCGCGAAGATCGCCAGTGTCTTGAACTGGCGATTGAGATAGGCGGCCGCTCCCTCCTGGACCGCCGCGGCGATCTCCTGCATGCGCGAGGTGCCCTCACTGGCCGACAGCACTTCGCGCACGAGCACGAAGGCGACGAGCAGGGCGAGTACGGCGATGACAGCGACAACGACGACCGTGATGAAGTTGGTGCCGGTCAGGTCGATCGCGGCGGCAGCGGTGGTCATGGGACTCCCTGGTGGACGCGTCCGGGCGGGTGTGGCCCCCCGGTATCAGGAACGGCCCGTGTAACGGGCCGAAACTCCCCGGGATCTTACGCAGGCCCGCCGGCTGCGGTCCGGGGGGTCGGTCGGGGGAGTCATGATGGCCCCCGGATGGACGCAGACACGGACGATCGCGGAACCGCCGCCCTGGGCGCCCTGGCGGCACGCCCCTCCGGGCGGAAGGTGGTCCGCCACCTGCCCGCGCGTCCGGGCACCCCGGGGGCGTGGCCGGAGGGCACACCCCCGGTGCTCCTCGACCGGCTGTCTGACCGTGGCGTCACGGCGCCGTGGTCGCATCAGGCCGAGGCGGCTGCCGCGGCCCTGCGTGGCGAGCACGTCGTGGTGTCGACCGGCACCTCCTCGGGCAAGACCCTGGCCATGTGGCTGCCGAGTCTGTCCACGCTGCTCGCCGACGATCGCGCCTGCGTCCTCTACCTCTCACCCACCAAGGCGCTCGCGCATGATCAGCTCGCGGCACTGGTCGAACTCGATGTCCCCGGCGTGCGTGCCGCGACGTACGACGGTGACACTCCCGCCGACGAGCGCGCGTGGGTGCGAGCGCACGCCAACTTCATCCTCACGAATCCCGACCTCGTGCATCGTTCGCTGCTGCCGCGCGCATCGGCATGGTCTCGGGTCCTGCGACACCTGAGTTTCATCCTCGTCGACGAGGCGCACCACTACCGCGGGATGTTCGGTTCGCATGTCGCCATGGTGATCCGGCGCCTTCGACGGCTCGCGGCCCTGCACGGCAGCGATCCCGTGGTGATCTGCGCCTCCGCCACGATGGCGTCTCCCGGAGAGGCGGCAGCGCGACTCATCGGAGCACCCGTGACGCCCGTCGAGATCGACGGTTCCCGCCATGCAGCGGTCACCGCGGTGCTGTGGGAGCCGCCCGAGGCCGTGGGGATCTCCCATCACGACCCTGCCAAGCCAACCCCTCGGAGGTCGGCGCTCGCCGAGACCGCCGATGTCCTCGCCGACCTGGCGAGCGAGGGCAGGCGCACCCTCGCCTTCGTGCGCTCGCGGCGCGGAGCCGAGGTCGTGGCACAGCGGGCCCGTGATGAGCTCGCGGAGGTGGATCCCGAACTCGCCGACTCAGTCGCGGCGTACCGCGGCGGATACCTGGCCGAGGAGCGGCGCGCACTCGAGGCGGATCTGCGCGATGGCCGTCTGCGTGCTGTCGCCACGACCAATGCGCTCGAGTTGGGCATCGACATCAGCGGACTCGACGCGGTCGTCGTCGCCGGCTGGCCGGGCACGCGCGCGTCACTGTGGCAGCAGTGGGGTCGCGCCGGGCGCGGCGATGATGATGCGCTGGCCGTGCTCATCGCACGCGAGGATCCGCTCGACCGCTACGTGCTCGAGCACCCGGGTGTCGTCTTCGATCAGCCCGTGGAGTCGGTGGTCTTGGATCCCGCGAATCCATATGTGCTCGCCCCCCATCTAGCAGCGGCCGCGGCCGAACACCCGCTCACCGACGACGATGCGATCACCTGGTTCGGCCCTACTGCGCCCGCGCGCCTGATCGACCTGGCTGCCCAGGGCACGCTGCGCCACCGCCGCACCGGCTACTACTGGACGCAGCGTGGCTCCGCTGCCGAGCGCATCGACCTGCGCGGCGATGCCGCACCTCCCGTGCGCCTCGTCGAGGAGGGCACGGGACGACTGCTCGGCACCGTGGAGGCCGCGCGGGCCCCCGCGACGGTGCACCCCGGCGCGGTCTACCTCCACCAGGGGATCACGCACCTGGTCACGGCACTCGATCTCGACGATGCCGTGGCGATGGTCCGCGTGGAGGAGACCGATCACACGACGACCGCCGAAGAAGTGGCCGACTACCGCATCCTCGGGGTCGACCGACAGGTCGCCTGGGGGGACGCCGACGTCGTCGTGGGCGAGGTCGAGGTGACATCCCAGGTCGTGGGATACGTCCGACGCCGTGCGGGCAGCGGGGAGATCCTGGGCCGCGAGTCGCTGGAGATGCCCGAGCGCACCCTGCGCACGCGCGGCACATGGTGGACGGTGAGCGCAGGTCAGGTCGCCGCGCTCACGTCGGCAGGGATCGACCTCGCGGGTGCGGCGCACGCGGCCGAGCACGCGGCGATAGGTCTCATGCCGCTCATCGCGACGTGCGACCGCTGGGATATCGGCGGAGTGTCCACCGAGCTCCATCCGGACACCGGGCGCTGCACGGTCGTGGTCTACGACGGCCATCCCGGTGGGGCAGGCTTCGCTGATCGTGGCTTCGAAGCAGCCCAGCATTGGTGGCGCGCGACGCGCGACCACATCGCGACCTGCGAGTGCGACGCGGGTTGCCCGTCGTGCGTGCAGTCGCCCAAGTGCGGCAATGGCAACGAACCCCTGGACAAGCGCGGGGCGGTCCTCCTCCTCGATGCACTGCTCCTAGGCGCACCTGCTCCGGGCGCGTAGGACCGCGCCTCACTCAGCAATCCCGGCGCGCGACGCACTCGGGATCACGGGGGCTTCGCGCCCGGTCCACTGTGCGAGGCGCCCCAGCATCTCCGGGGCAGGCAGCGCCACGGTGACGACGGCGTCACCCCCCTGGAGGGAGCACGCCACGGAGACGGCCCCTTGGGCTCGCGCGACCTGCTCGGCCACGTCGCAGCCATGAGCGGCGGCGGCGAGGGCTGCGAGGTCGGCGGCGACAGCGGCGCGCTGGTGACCGACCGTCAGCGCGACAATCGCGAGGATCACCAGGCCCGATGCCATGACGACAAAGGCGAGCGCGATGCCGAGCACGGTGGCGACTCCGCGGTCCTCCCGCCAGCGCGCCGTCATCATCGCGTCTCCCCTGTCGGCAGGTCAGCTCCCGCGGATGGCTCGTAAGGGTCCATGGACCACTCGGGCGCGGCATGCGCTTCGGCACGCACCGTCACCGACCACCCGGCGAAGCCAGCGAGCGGAGGGGACACCTGCTGGCTGGCTTCCACGCGGATGAGGCCGTCGACCTCGGCCAGGTCTACGTCGACTCCAGGGACAGGGGTCGTATCGACGACGCCGCGGGCGGCCTGGCGCGCCGCCGTCTGGGCGACGTCGAGGAGGCGGACATAGGTCGCCCCCAGCGACGTCACCCAGACGAGCAGCACCGTGAAAGCCAGGAGCACCGGGATCACCAGCGCTGCCTCCACGACGACACTGCCGCGATCGCCGCGCCGTCCCGGGGCGTGATGGGCATCCAGGTGCATCGCGACTATCCGAAGAGTGCCGAGAGGGCGTTGGTGATGAGGCCCCAGATGAGGTTGCGTGCCTCGTCGGACATCAGCAGCTTGATGAGCAAGCCGCCGAAGCCGGCCGCCGCCACGGTGCCTACGGCGTACTCGACGGTGGTCATCCCCGCGTCCTCACGGCGGATGCGGGCAATGACCCGGGTGTGTGCCAGACGATTCAGTGCAGATGTGGTCATGGTCTGCCTCCAGACATGCCGGCGAGACGGCCGGTGCGTGCGAACCGGTAGTCCGCGCCGCCACCGTGCGCCGCGCTCCGTCACGTCACCAGGGCCGCGGGAGTGACTGTGGAGAGATGATGTGGTGCGTCACTGGGGATGACAACGCACGTAGGCTGATGTGGTGATGCGGGTGGCAGGGGGGATGTGCGCCGCTCTCGCCGTCAGCGCCGTCGCCCTGATCGCACCCGCTGCCATCGCTCGAGCCGAGGTCACCGAGCTCTGCCGATTCGACGGAGACCGACTGGCCGAGATCAGTGGACTGGCGTACTCCGCCCAGCACGACGGGATCGTCTGGGCCCACAACGACTCCGGCGGCGGTGCGCGCCTCTACGCCCTCGACATCGACAGCTGCGAGATCCGGGCGGTCTTGCGCGTCCGCGGCATCGAGGCACAAGATCCCGAGGCGATCGCGATGGGGACTGGTCCGACGGGGGCGCCCGTGCTGTGGTGGGGCGACGTCGGCGACAACACCTCGCAGCGCCGCTTCATCGAGATTCACGCGATCCCCGAGCCGCCGGACCTGCGGAGCGCAACGGTGGATGCCACCACCTACCGCGTGCGCCTCGAGGAGCGACAGGACTCCGAAGCCCTGCTTGCGGATGGCGATCAGCTGTGGCTCATCGGCAAGGGGCTGCTTGGCGGCACGGTCTGGGCGCTGCCGCAGCCGTTGCCTCCTGGCGAGGAGGTGCGGGCTCGCGCTGTCGGCACCGAGGAAGCCCTCGTGACCGACGCCGCGATGCGCCCAGGCGGTGGCTACGCCGTCCGCGACTACTCGGAGGTGCGCATCTACTCGGGGACACCGCCCGGCACCCTCGAGTCACGCATGCCGCTGCCCGAGCAGGTCCAGGGTGAGGCCATGACGTGGACGCCCGACGGCACCTCCGTCATCATCGCGAGCGAGGGCGACGATCGGCTCCTCCTCGTGCCGGTCGGTGCTCCGGAGGGCGACCCATCGACGTCGCCGGAGCCGGCAGCGACGGACGAGGCGGCGGCGCCGCAGGACTCGGGCTCAGCCGCACAGCCGCCACAGGAGTCGCCACTGCCGTCGCCGACTGCGGTGGCGGATGCCCTCGAGCCCGTGGACAGGGTCGGGACCCTCGCCGTGCTTGCACTCGCGATCGGCGCGGGTGTCTTCATCATCTCCGCCGCAGCGGTGGCCATCGCCGTGCGGTTGCGCTCCCGACAGTGAGCACGCTGCTGCATCAGTGAAGAGCTGCTGCATCAGTGGAGAGATGTCACTGCAAGAGGGGAAGGGCAAGGCTCGCCACCACCGGCACGATGCCGAGGAGCAGGAAGGCGGGTAGGAAACACGCCGCGAGGGGTGCCACCGAGCGCACACCGGCAGCGCGCGCCGTGGCCTCGGCCCGCGCTCGCGCCTCGTCGCGTTGATCGTCCGCGACGGAGGCGAGTAGTGCGGCCAGCGGTGCGCCCGTCTCGGCTGAGCGCGCAGCGGCCCGGGCAATCGGGCGCAGTGATGGCTCGCTTGCCAGCCCCGCCCAGGCACTCGCTGGATCGGCCCCGAGATCAAGGGCACCCGTGAGCCGTCCGAGAGGTGTCGCGATCGGATCGCCGAGCGCGTGGGTCACAGCGCGCGCGGCATCCACGGCAGTCGCTCCCGCCGCGAGGCACGCCGCGAGCAGGTCGGCCGCCGCGGGTGCCTGCCGCTCGAGAGTCTCGCGACGCTGGCGCTGGGTTCGGGATTCCATGCGCATGAGCAGGCGGGGTCCGAGGAGCGCGAGGGCAAGTCCGACGCCCACTCCGATGAAGCCGCCGACAACGAGGGCGGTGATCACTCCTAGGCACGCGCAGGCGATCCGGATCACACCCTCCTGCGACATGGGCCCGCGTGATCGCCTGCGCCGGGGAGCCGGTCGCGTGGACAGCCACGCGGCCAAGGCGGCACTGACCGCCGCGAGGAGGATCACAGCAATCGCTCCGTGCGCGCGACGATGCGCGAGGCCCAGGCCAGGCCTGCGGCGATGAGCAGCAATCCGAGCCCAAGGCAGGCCCAGCCCAAGGGCGTGCCCACGAGCCAGCCGATGGGGTCGCCTCCCACGGCGAGCCCGAGCACGATCCCGAAGGCAGGGAGCAGGGCAAGCATCCGAGCAGTCGCCCGAGGAGCCGCTAGGTGCGCATCGAGTTGGCGCCGGACTTCCTCCGCGCGTCGGTCCTGAGCCACCAGTCGATCGAGGGCATCGGCCAGCCCCGCCCCCTGGCTCGCGGCCACGCTCCAGCATGCCGCTGCCGCAGCGAGGATGGGCAGCGACGACGCACGGGAGTCCTCGCGCAAGGCCTCTACAACGTCACCACCCCAGCGCGACGCCGCGAGGGTGCGCGTTGCCAGGTCAGCATCACGGTCGCTCAGCGCGCGCTCCAATGCGCGCGAGGGTGGCTGCCCGGCCCGCATGTCGGCCACCACCTCGGCCAGCGCCTCGCGCATCGTTGATCGCTGTTGCGCGCGATGACGTCGGGTCAGCAGCCGGTGACGCGCTCGGCCGATCCACTGTCGGGCCAACGGCACGGGCGACGATGTGCCCAGGGAGGGGCGGACGAGGAGCCACGCTGCCGAGCTCGCAAGTGCTGCAGCAATGATCACGGCCACGCGGGCGCCTCCGCTCCGGCTGCGCGAAGGAGCCCTGCGAGGAGCGGCGCCGCCTCCCCGGGCACGAGGCGATCGTCTCGACGCACGAGTGCCGGCACCGTGGACGCCACCCCCTGCGACCTGGAGATGAGGTGCACCTCACTGATCGCGCGCGGTGAGCGCTGCAGGTGGATGACCACGTGGATGCCGGCGGCGATGAGCGCATGGACCGCGTCACGCGGCAATCCCGCCATGAGTCCCAACGCCTCGAGCCGAGCAGGGACGTCGGCGGGGGAATTGGCGTGGACCGTCCCGCAGCCTCCCTCGTGGCCGGTGTTCATTGCGGCGAGGAGATCCACCACTTCCGCACCGCGCACCTCGCCGACCACCACGCGATCAGGGCGCATGCGCAATGCCTGGCGCACCAGATCACGGAGGCTCACCAGTCCGGCGCCTTCGAGATTGGCGGGCCGTGCCTCGAGCCGGACGACGTGGGGATGCCGCGGTCTCAGCTCGGCGGAGTCCTCGACGAGGAGGATGCGCTGAGCTGGGTCGACCACCTCGAGCATGGTGGCGAGGAGTGTCGTCTTGCCCGATCCCGTGCCGCCGCTGACGAGGAAGGCAAGCCGTGCGTCGATGATCGCGCGCAGCCACTGGGCGCCCCACTCGTCGACCGTGCCCAGGCGGACGAGATCGTCGAGATCGAAGCCACCGCGGTGCGGGATGCGCAGCGAGATGAGCGGACCATCCGAGGCGATGGGCGGGATGACCGCGTGCAGACGCGTGCCATCGGTGAGCCGCGCATCGACATACGGCGAGGCCTCATCGAGCCGACGGCCGGCCAGGGAGGCGAGTCGCTGTGCGAGGCGAAGGATCGCCTCGACCCCGCCGAACCCCACGCCCGCTCTCTCCAGCCCCTGCCCGCGGTCGATCCACACTTCGGTCGGCCCATTGACGAGGACATCGGTCACGCGAGGATCGATGAGCAGGGCCTGGAGGGGACCGAGCCCACCAAGCTCATCCCTGAGTGAGCCGACAATCTCGAGCAGCGACTCATCGCCGAGCACCACTCCCTCGTCGCGCAGAGCGGCCGCGACCCGCGCTGAATCAGGTGCGCGCGTGAGCCCGTCATCGACGAGCCTGCGCCGCACGCGGTCGACCAGCGCGGCACTCATGCCACTGCTCCCGGCACGAGTGAGTCGAGGATTGCCCGAGCGAAGCGACGCGCCGTCGACCGGGGGGTGAGGAAGGGATGGTCTCCCTGGGCGAGTGTGCGGTCGTGACGGAAGGCGGGCAACACGGGCACCTGCCACTGCGCACCCTCGGCCGCGCACCACACGCCCGAATCCCGCGGCGACGTGCGGGCGACAACCGCCACCCGCGTGCACACTTCCTGGATTCCATCGATGAGCGCGGGCACGCGCGCGGCAGTGGCCGGGTGCGGACCGACCACGATGATGACCGCGTCACTGCGAGCCCAGGCAATGCGGGTCGCGTCGCCGTCGCAGCGCGGAGCGTCGACAATCGTGCACGGGAATCCGCGCGCGCCCGATTCGAGCACGGCACTGAGGGCGTCGAATGGCACGGTGAAGCGGGCTTCCGGGGTGCCCGTGAGCACATGGGCGCCATGGACGCTCGGCAGCGCAGTGCGCAGCGATGCCGGCGGAATGCGCCCGCGCGTGTCCGCGAGATCGGGCCATCGCACGCCACCATCGACAGGGATCGCCGGGCCATAGGGATCGATATCGACGAGCAGTCCGCGTGCCTCACGCGCGAGGAGCGCGGCCAGGGTGGTGGCCCCGGCCCCTCCCACGCCCGGGACGCAGGAGATGACCGGGCCGCCTTGGGAGGCAGCATCACTCACCTCTGCAAGGCGATCGACCACCCATCGGCCCGCCTCGGGGAGCTCGACGACGTGCTCGGCTCCCAGCGCGACGGCGCCCTGCCACGTGGAGGCGGGAGTGTGGTCGTCGGTGAGCCCGCTCCCCCGGCGCACCACGACGACAGAGTCACGGCGCGGCAGTGCGCGCGCGGCAGCCGTGACGAGCACGTCGTCACCCACGAAGACGATGGGGGCACGAGACCACGCGGACGCGTGAGGATCCTCCCGGACGGCCACCTCGACGCCGGCGGCAGCAGCGAGCCGAACCACGTCATCGAGGAGCAGTGGATCCGCGGTAATGAGCAGGGGACGGGATTCATCTGTCATGGGGGCAGGCTGCGCGTCGGATCGCGCAAAAGCTCGATCACCGACGCAACTGGGGATAAAGGAGCGACATCTGCCCTGTGGATACGGACCTCAGCGGTAGCGTGCACCTGTGACGCGCTCCGCGGCGTTCTTCGACCTCGACAAGACCATCCTGGCGACGTCGAGCGCCTTGGCCTTCGCTCGACCCTTCTACCGCGGCGGCCTCATCGGCCGAAGTGACGTCATCCGCAGCGCCTATGCGCAATTCATCTTCCTTGCCTCGGGGGCTGACCACGACCAAATGGAGACGATGCGGCGCTACATGTCGGATCTGGTCACCGGCTGGGATGTCGCCAAGGTGCGCGAGATCGTGGCGGAAACGATCGATGTGATCATCGACCCCGCCGTCTACGACGAGGCGGTCGCTCTCATTGAGAGTCATCGCGCTGCCGGACGCGAGATCATCATCATCTCCTCATCTGGCACCGAGGTCGTCGAGCCGATCGGGGAGCGGCTCGGTGCCGACGTCGCGATCGGCACCCAACTCGTCGTCGAGGATGGTCTCTACACCGGTGAGATCCTCTTCTACGCCTACGGTGAAGGGAAGGCTCAGGCCATGCGCGATCTCGCTGCCGAGCGGGGCTACGACCTCGCGGAGTCCTTCGCCTACACCGACTCGGTGACGGACCTGCCGATGCTCGAGGCGGTAGGCCATCCCACCGCGGTCAACCCCGACGCGGAGTTGCGGCGTATCGCTGGTGAGCGCGACTGGCCAATCGTCGACTTCGCGCGGCCCGTGTCGATGCGCAG
This sequence comes from uncultured Actinomyces sp., assembly GCA_964560615.1. GTDB lineage: Bacteria > Actinomycetota > Actinomycetes > S36-B12 > S36-B12 > Mxb001. Next base: position 23,114 of record CAZLMT010000007.1, on the reverse strand, counting down.
CCGTCTCGCCATCGAAAAGAAGCAGGCTGTCGCGGCTGGTGCGGCCGCAGCGGCAGTGAGCGCTGCAGCCCTGGGACTGGCTTGGTATGCCCGAGCCCGCAACAGGCGCCTGGTCTGATGGCCAAGGCCACGCGCGGTCAGCGCATTCTCATCATTGGCTTGCTCACCATCTCCTTGATGACGCCGCCCATCATCATGGGCATCGCCGGGCAGAGCGGACTGGCCTCCGCCTTCGTCTACGGCGGCGTGATCGCCATCGTCGCCGCGTTTTACGGGCTGCGGCTCGCGGTGATCCTCTCGGTGGTGGCGGGCGTCGCCGGGACCATCTCCGCGTTGCTCAATCCCCACCCCATCGCGGGCGCGATCTTCTTCGGGCTCTTCACCGGAGCCTGCGCGCTCTCGGCGAAGCAGGGACTGCATAGCCCCGCGCTCATGGTCCCGATCTTCATCAGTTTCGTGCTCGCCGCACCGCCCGAGGTGGTCGGCATGTCTGATGTCCCGGCAGCCTTCATGACGGGAGCGGTCCTCACCCTCGGCGGCCTGTGGGCCACGGGAAGCGCACGATTGCTCCTCGGCAACAGGCACGGCGATGGTGATCGCCAGAGACTCACGACGCGGGCCGCACTCCTCTACGCCGTCACCATGGCCGTCGTCCTGGGCATCGCCACCTGGGGCGTGCTCACCTACGCGAAGTTCCACCAGGGCGCATGGCTCCTGCTCACCCTGATCATCGTGCTCCAGCCAAGCGCGCACGACACCCTCACCCGATCACTCCAGCGACTGGGCGGCACGATCATCGGCGGAGTCTTCGCCTTCGTGTTCATCCTCGCCGGCGTCCAGTCGACGCTTGCCCTGGTCATCGGCGGTGTCATTCTCTTCGCCGCCTTAACGGTGCGCTACGCGCTCAAGCGCCCCTACTGGGAGTACGTCACCGTGCTCACCCCGGCGGCAATCCTCCTCAATACACCCGGACTCGACGCCATCAGAGTGGCCGAGGATCGCGTCGCCTTCACGATCATTGCCACCGTCGTGGGGGTCACGATCGCGTTAGCCCTCAAAGTGCTCATCACCCAGAAGGCGCCGGCAGAGGAAACCACCTAGCCTGCTTCCCATGAAGGGGGTCGAGGGCAGCGAGGTCCTCGACACCGGTCCCGAGAGCGCCGAAAGCTCCCGCGCGATGGGCCTCATCGTCACCAGCGCCATCGCCATCGGACTTGTCATCGCCGCGGTCGCCGCGGGGTTGACCTGGTGGGCGGCCCGGCCGCCCGTCTCGGATGCCCTCACCATCGTCGGGATTTCCGTGGTCGCGAATGAACCCGTCACGATCGTGGCGGAGCCACCCATCGGCGCGCTGTCGACTCCGGCCGGTGCCGCGCTCCCCGGAGTCACGCTGCGCCTCACCGTCGGCGGAGACCCCGATGGCGATGTCGACGTGGTGCCCTCGCCCACGGATGCGATCGTCTACGTCGAGGAAGGACCGGCGGTGACCATCGCGCGCGGTGGCTACGCGGATGTCGACATCACGGTGGCACCCGTGGACTGCGCGCTCGCACGCGGGGGAACCGACCTTGACGAGGCCGGCTACCGGTGGCGTCGGGCCTTTGGCGTCGAGCTGCTCACCACGACGGAGGGCACGATCGTGCCGCTTTCGGACCCAGCCCGCGCGTCGTTCAGTGACGCACTCGCGCGCGCCTGTGACGGTGCGGGACCCCCACCGGAGATGACGGTCACGGGCGCGCGGCGAGGTGGCGAACCCCCACTCGAAACCATCGGCCTGGTGGTCGATATCGACGCGAAGGCCGATCGCCTGGTGGTCACGCCTCTCGACGGCCCAGGCCTGCGTGGACTCGGCTCGGCGGATCGAGAGAAGGGCGACGGCATTCCCCTGCTCTGGCTGGTCGCCCCCAGGGCCGAGCACAACGACGACGTCCCCACCGCGTATTCGCAGGTCTTCGTCGTGCGGGGAGAGACGGCCTACCCGTGGATCGTGGGCATCCCGGTCACCGATGATCTGCCCGCGATGACCCCGCTCACCACGTCGATTCGATAGCGGCGATGGACGTCCTGGAAGTCGGCGCGCACGACCGTCCCCCCCGTCGTAGGACGCGAGCGGCGACGCGCATCGTGATTGTGGCGGCTGTGGGCGTCCTCGCCATCGTCATCGGTGCCGCTGCAATCCCGTGGTGGGCGCAGCAATCAGCGCGTCCCGATCGCCTCGAGATCGTCGCCCTCGAGGCGATCGGCCCCTTTGCCATCAGCGGAGCCGACCTCCCCGAAGACTGGCCGCGCGGCCTGGTCGCGGGGGCGCTGCGATTGCGCGCGGAGGTCACCGGTGACCCGCAGCGGACCCTGCGCGTCACATCGTCGGGCGAAGGGGATGCGTACGTCGCGGGCGGCGTCGAGGTCGTGACCGTCCCCGCAGGCGAGAGCGCGGACATCGACGTCATCGTGACGCCGTCGGACTGCGGGGCACTGGACCCGCCGAGCCATTCCCCCCTCGTCGATGCCTCGGGCGCACCCGTGCCCGTGAGTGCAACGGCGAGGGGGCAACTCCGCGACGCGCTGCTCTCGCTTTGCGCACCGGGTGGCACCGCGCCCGCGCTCACGGCGGCAGAGGCTCGCATCGACGTGTTCTTCCGCGATCGGACCCTCGTCGTCAATGCGCTGTTGACCTCGGCTGCGGACCGATCAGTGCTGCAGCCGCGCGACGGGACCGCGCTGAGAGGACTGCAGACGCAAGAGGTGGAGACCGCCGACGATCTCGCGAGTGTGCAGCTGCGGTGGCTCATATCCCCCGGCGAGATGACGCCACAGGCCTCACTGGTGGGGCGCGTGCGCGCCTTCTCGATCGTCGCAGGCCGGGCCTATCCCTGGCTCCTCACGGTGGCTGTCCCCAGGAACTACACGATCACCACGGCACCGTCCGCACCTGCGCGCAATGACGGGGTCGACCTCGCGGAGGTCGCCCCGCGGCCCGCAGGATGACGGGACGACGTCAACCTGACGGGACGACGTCAGCGGTGGGGTGCGTCAGCGGAGGCCCCGAATCCCACGGCGGAGGCATTCCACCGGATCCACTCGGCGACACCCGCGGGCTCGCCTGAGCGATAGCCCCGCAGGGCCGCGACATAGGAGCTGCGTCCGAGCGACAGCATGCCCGCCTCCGGACAACTGAGCAGGTCAGGATCGACGCCGCGTCCCGCGAGCACGACCAGGGCTGGTGCCGCAGTGGGCTGCGGAAGCACGTCGGCCAGCGCGACAAGACGATCGGGCACGACCGCCCAGGGTGCAGGCGTGCCCGTGTGCAGGGGATCGATGACCTCGTCCTGCTGACGCGGGCGCCCCAGCGCATCATCGACCTCGAAGCCGCGCGCGGCGAGCGCATGCAGATGCGCGAGCACCTGCAGCGGTGCGCGCTGCCAGGCGTCTACCTGACCGGGCACCGCGGTCGTCACGGCGAGCGAGGCGGCGACTGCACGTCCGAGTGGCGAATCATCGAGGCCCGCACGCACGACGTCGAGGGAGAGATCGGCACCCTCGAGGGCCGCCGAATCACGGGCGCCCGTGAGGGCGGAGGCCGCGACGATCTCGGATGCCCGCGCCCGGACTCCGCGATCCCAGAGCAGCCGGTCGATCTCCTCTCGGGCCGCATCGCAGGCCTCGCCGACGCCCGGCAGTCTGGCGAGTGTGGCGAGGGGATCGCTCAGTACGACTGCACCCCCTGGGCCACGAGCTGCTGCAGGACCGCGGGGTCCTGGGCGTCGAGCCACTTCACGAGCTGGGCGTTGGAGACGAACTTCAGGTCCGGGTACTTCGCCGAGGCATCGAGGACATAGCGCGTGATGGCGTTCTGATACGCGCCGCACACCCAGGTGTTGAAGTGATTGCCAAAGAAGAAGGGCGCGCGGTTGCCGTTGTAGAGCGCGTCGGTCACGGCCATGAGCGAGTCGTACGTCGACTGCTCGATCCGGTCGCACGTCGCCTGGTCGGCCTGCTGCTGGCAGTCGTTTTGCGCGCAGAGGAAGTTGTAGTCCATGGACAAATTCGACCGGTCGTAGCCGATGACCTTCATGGTCTGCAGCGGGAAGTCCCACAGGCCGTACTCGTTCTGCACAGGCCACTGAAGCATCCCGGGATTGGACGCGTCGTAGGTGAAGCCGTTCTCGACGAAGATCGGGTACATCACGTCGCGCTGTCCCTCGAGGCACGGCGTACGCGCCCCCTGCACCACGCTGTAATTGAAGGGCAGCGGAATCGGGTCGGTGATGCCGTTGTTGGCCGCCCAGTTGTCCATGAAGCCGGCGTCCTGGGCGAATTCGCTCTGCCACTCCGCGGGGCCCCATGAATTGACCGCCCCGTCATTGGGCTCGCACCAGTGACCGAGGAAGTGCGTGCCCATTTCGTGGCCGCGCTCGTAGGCCTCCTTGTAGTTGGCAATGCGCCCGACGACCTCCTGCGCATCGTCGGCGAAGCCGATCGCGCTGGAGCCCGCCTCGCGGCCAGGAGTCTGGTAGAGGAAACGATCAGCCTCGGGCAGCAGGCACAGCCCGGAGATGAAGAACGTGAAGAAGGCATCCACCTGCTCGGCGGTGTCCAGGTAGTGCCGCATGATGTCGAGGCTGCAGGAGCCGTCGAAGGAGATGGTGACGAACTGCGGCGGCTTCTCGCCCGGTGCAAGCTTCTCCACGGGGAAGTCCGGCTGCGGGAGATTGACCGCGGACACTCCGCCGCCCTCACCCATGACTTCGCCGATGGCCGGGGATGCAGAGGAGTCGGTGGGCAGCGGCTCCGCTGTGGGCGACTCGGGATTGCCGCCCTCGCTGGGATCGGCGGAGGCCGACGCCGAGGAGTCCGCGGTCGGGGTCGAGGGGGAGCCGGGGAGCACGGCGCCCACGACCAGGCCCATGGCTGCCGCCAGGGCGAGCAGCAGCGGGACGAGCACGCGGGGGCGCATCCGAACCTCCAGTGTTGTGATCGGGGGGACCGACCTCTCCCCATCCTGACGCATGGCGGGCGCCCAAGGCTCCCCGTGACGCGCGGGGGAGCCCGACAGGGGCGGCTTGGCCGACCCGCCGGGCCGCGCCGGGAGGCCTACCCCTCCTGTCTCCCAGAGCCGCCTCGCCGCTCACGGCGGACGACTACCGTGGCCCATGTCACACGCCGAGAGCACGGGCGGCGGTGAGGACCTCGAGGAGGAGACGTGTCGGACGACGCCCTGGCCAACCTGCTTCAGGAGGACCGGACATTCCCGCCGAGTCCGGAATTCGCGAGCCAGGCCAATGCCCAGGCCTCGATGTACGACGAGGCCGCGGCCGATCGCCTGGCCTTCTGGGCCGAGCAGGCCAGGCGCCTGACCTGGGCTGAGCCGTGGACCGAGGTCCTGGACTGGAGCAATGCGCCGTTCGCGCGCTGGTTCGTCGACGGCAAGCTCAATGTCGCCTACAACTGCGTGGACCGGCACGTGGAGTCAGGCCACGGTGATCAGGTGGCCCTGCGCTTCGAGGGTGAGCCGGGTGACACCCGCGACCTCACCTACGCCGAGTTGCAGCGCGAGGTGAGCAAGGCGGCCCACGCGCTCACGGAGCTCGGAGTGACGGCGGGCGATCGCGTCGCGATCTACATGCCCATGATTCCCGAGGCTGTCGTCGCCATGCTCGCGTGCGCGCGCATCGGTGCCCCGCACTCCGTGGTCTTCGCCGGCTTCTCGGCGGAGGCCCTGCGCTCACGCATCGATGACGCCCAGGCAAAGCTCGTCATCACGGCTGACGGCCAGAACCGCCGTGGCGCCCCCATGCCCCTCAAGCCGGCCGTCGACGAGGCCATCGAGCACACGCCGAGCGTCGAGCACGTGCTCGTCGTCCGCCGCACGGGCGGTGAGGTCACGATGCAGGAGGGTCGCGATGTCTGGTGGCACGATCTCGTCGATCGCCAGCCCGACGTGCACGAGCCGCAGGCCTTCGACAGCGAGCACCCGCTCTTCATCCTCTACACCTCAGGCACCACTGGGAAGCCCAAGGGAATCCTGCACACGAGCGGCGGCTACCTCACGCAGACGGCGTTCACCCACTGGAATGTCTTCGACCTCAAGCCCGAGACCGACGTCTACTGGTGCACGGCCGACATCGGCTGGGTCACCGGGCACAGCTACATCGTCTACGGACCGCTCGCCAATCGCGTGACGCAGGTGATCTACGAGGGCACCCCCGACACTCCCCACAAGGGGCGCTTCTGGGAGATCGTCGAGAAGTACGGCGTCACGATCTTCTACACCGCCCCCACCGCCATCCGGACCTTCATGAAGTGGGGCACGGAGTATCCGCAGCAGCACGACCTGACTTCGCTGCGGCTGCTGGGCACCGTCGGCGAGCCGATCAATCCCGAGGCGTGGATGTGGTACCGCGATGTCATCGGCGACGACGAGTGCCCGATCGTCGACACCTGGTGGCAGACCGAGACGGGCGCGATCATGATCAGTCCGCTGCCCGGCGTGACGGCCACCAAGCCCGGCTCCGCCATGCGTTCGCTGCCCGGCATTGGCGCAGCGGTCGTCGACGACCACGGGACCCCTGTCGAACCCGGCCACGGCGGTTACCTCGTGCTCACCGAGCCCTGGCCCTCGATGCTGCGCGGTATCTGGGGCGACAACGAGCGCTACGTCGACACCTACTGGTCACGGTGGCCGCAGTACTACTTCGCCGGTGACGGCGCCAAGATCGACTTCGACGGCGCCCTGTGGATCCTCGGTCGCGTCGACGATGTCATGAACATCTCCGGGCACCGGATCTCGACCACCGAGGTCGAGTCGGCACTCGTGTCACACCCGACCGTGGCCGAGGCCGCTGTCGTCGGCGCCGCGGATGACGTCACCGGCCAGGGCATCGTGGCCTTCGTCATCCTGCGGGGCGGCGTAGAAGAGGGTGCGGACGGCAGCGAGTACATCACCACGCTGCGCAATCACGTCGCCCACGAGATCGGCCCCATCGCAAAGCCGCGTCAGATCATGATCGTGTCGGAACTGCCCAAGACGCGGTCCGGCAAGATCATGCGACGGCTGCTCCGCGACGTCGCGGAGAACAGGGGCCTGGGGGATGTCACGACCCTCGCCGACCCCCATGTCATGCACCTGATCTCGACGGGCCTGCAGACGAGCAGCGGCGAGGACTAGGCGCCACTCAACGATTGAGCCCGCGAGGCGGGAGGACCTGCGCTGCGGGTAGATTGACCCACGGTGAGCCGGGAAGCCTGGTCGGCAGTCATACGACCGACCCTGGAGGCCCCGCGTGACCACCCCTGCTGGGAGTCCATTGCCTGACGGCATGACGCACCAGATCTTCGACCGCCCCACTCTCGGCGAGCGCATCTGGCTGCTGCGCGCACTCCGCGGGGAAACCATCGGCGGCGTACTGCTGCTCATCGCGGCGGTCATCGCCCTCGCGTGGGCCAATTCACCGTGGGGTGATGCCTACTTCGCGTTGGGTGCCATCACCGTCGGTCCCGAGGCACTGGGCCTCAACCTCAGCCTTGCGACGTGGGCTGCCGATGGCATGCTCGCGGTCTTCTTCTTCGTCGCGGGACTCGAGCTCAAGCACGAACTCACCCACGGCACACTGTCCAAGCCCGCACAGGCTGCGGTCCCCATCGCCGCGGCCCTCGGCGGGATGGCCGTCCCCGCGATCATCTTCGTGGTGATCGTGGCGACGTCAGGAGAGGACGGCGGGTTGCGCGGCTGGGCCGTGCCCATGGCCACCGACATTGCCTTCGCCCTAGCCGTGCTCGCGGTCGTGGGGCGCATGCTCCCTGTCGCCTTGCGCGCCTTCCTCCTCACCCTCGCCGTCGTCGATGACCTGGGCGCGATCACGATCATCGCGATCTTCTACTCCAAGGGCTTCTCCATCGCCTTCTTCCTCCTTGCGGTAGCCCTGCTCGGCGTCTACTGGCTGCTGCAGCGGCGCCGAGTGCGCAGTCCCTTCATCTATATCCCCCTCGCGCTCGTCATCTGGTGGGCCATGCACGAGAGCGGCGTCCACGCCACCGTCGCCGGTGTCGCGCTGGCACTGCTCACGCGATCGAGCACAGATCCCGGGGAGACAGAGTCGCCGGTGGATCGCCTGCAGCGCATGCTCTTGCCACTCAGTGCCGGACTGTGCGTGCCACTCTTCGCCTTCTTCGCCGCCGGTGTCGACCTGCGCAGCACCGGGCTCATCGAGCCCCTGAGCAGCCCCGTCGCGATCGGCATCATGGCCGGCCTCATCCTCGGCAAACCCCTCGGCATCGTCTCCACCGCCTGGCTCATGGCCCGGTTCACGCGCGCACGCCTCAACCCCGCGATCGGCTGGCAGGACGTCCTCGCCGTGGGCGTGCTCGCCGGCATCGGCTTCACCGTCGCATTGCTCATCACGGAGTTGGCGTACTCCACCGATGAGGGGCTCCTCGACAGCGCGAAGGTGGCGGTCTTCTCGGCGTCGGTCGTCGCCGCACTCATCGCCTCGGTTCTCCTCCTGGCCCGCAATAGGCACTACCGACGTGCCGCCGCCGTCGAGGAGGCCGACGTGGACGGCGATGGGATCCCTGACGTCTACCAAGGGGCCCCCGATGGGGAAGCGGGCACACCACCCCAGGCGACCCACTAACCTTCGTGAGACGGACAGCGAAGGAGACCACCATGCCAGACACGACTCCCCCGGGGGAGGCCTCGATCAAGGCCCTCGTCGCCGCTGCCGTCGCCGACCTCCAGCGCCTAGTCAAGGCGCAGATCGCGCTGGCCAAGCTCGAGCTCCAGCAGACCGGGCGCGCTGCGGGCAAGACCGGCATCTTCCTTGTGACCGCACTGTCGATGGCAGCGCTCGGCGGGATCTTCCTGCTCGTCACGCTCGCGTATGTCCTCGTCGCACTGGGCCTGCCTGTGTGGGCCGGCTTCGGCATCGTGACGCTGCTGCTCTTCGTCGTGGCGGCAATCCTCGGACTCCTCGGCAAGAAGGAAGCGAGCAAGATCAAGGGCCCGGACCGCACGATCGCGCAGATCGAGCAGACCAAGACGACCCTGCAGGGGGCCGTCGAACAGGTGACGGAGTCGCGCGCCCTGCCCGAGCGCTGACGCCACGTGCTCCTCGACCCAGACGTCATCATCCGCGCGCCCGGTCCCTGGGCACATCGTGAGGTTTCCGCTAACGGAGCGCGCTTCCACATCGTCGAGGCCGGCGAGGGGCCACTCATCGTCTTCCTCCACGGCTTCCCCACCCTCTGGTGGTCCTGGCGACATCAACTTCGCACGTTCGTCGATGCCGGCTACCGGGTCGTCGCCATGGACCTGCGGGGCTACGGCGGCTCCGACCACACGCCGCACGGCTACGACCCCACGACCCTCTCCCGCGACGTCGCGGGTGTGATTCGCAGCCTCGGCGAGCCTTCGGCGACCGTGATAGGCCACGGCTGGGGTGGGCTGATCGCGTGGAGCATGGCCGTGCTCGATCCCGAGGTGGTGGATGCCATCGTCCCGGTGTCCATGCCGCACCCGCGGCGCTTCCGGGCGGCCATCGTGAGGGATGCCATCCAACGTCGCCAGGCTCTTTACGCCGTGGGCTTCCAATGGCCCTTCCTGCCCGAGCGCTCGCTCATGGCGGACGACTGCTCCCGCATCGCCGAGATCCTGCAGTCGTGGTCCGCGACACCGGGGTGGCCCGATGCACAGACCGCGCTCGCCTATCGCTCCGCCTTCTCCCTGTGGCCGACCGCTCACTGCGCGGTCGAATACCACCGCTGGGCGCTGCGCTCGCTCGTGCGCACCGACGGCGTCCGCTACGGCCATCGCATGGAGACGCCCATCGAGGTCCCGGTGCTCCACATTCACGGCGCCGAGGATCCCTCCGTGCTCCTGCGCAGTGCCGAGGGCTCCGGCGAGTGGGTGCATGGTCCGTACGAGTTCCGCGTCATCGACTCTGTCGGGCACTTCCCCCACGAGGAGGCACCTGAGCACTTCGACGCTCTCGTGTTGAGTTGGCTGGCCGGCCTGCCCCGTGACTGAACGGCCGCGCGACCGGCTCGGTCGCCCGCTGGCCCGGAATGCCATCGGCTTCCCTGGCGTAGAGCAGCGAGAGAGCATCACGTCATGCGAGGCCGTCGCCGAGGCCACCGCGTATCTGGACCAGGGGCTTCCCTTCCACGCTCACGAAGTGCTCGAGATGCGCTGGCGCTGCTGCCCCGCTGACGAGCGGGTGCTGTGGCGCGGCCTCGCACAGGCAGCAGCCGGGGCGACACACGCGGCCCGCGGCAACCCGGTGGGCGCTTCACGGCTCATTGCGCGGGGTCAGGTGAGCATCGAGGAGTACGCCGGTCCCGTAGACGACGCCACCCGATCGCTCATCAACTCCCTGACGGCCCCCTGCGGCGCGAGCGACGTCTAGCGGCAGCGGCCGGTGTCGACGGCGTCCGACGCCGTGACACCCTGCGCGGCCAGCGGAGCTGCCTGCTCTGCCGTGATCGCGTAGCCGGTCTCTTCCTCGCCGAGGCCTGCGGCGAAGACAACCCCGTAGACACGTCCGTTGGGAGCGAGAAGCGGACCACCCGAGTTGCCCGGCACCACGGTGCCGCGAAAAGAGTAGACATCGCGCACGACACCGGAGCGCCCGTAGATGTCCTCTCCCCGGGCATCGATGCGCGCCCGGATGCGCGCCGCCTCCGCCTCGAGATCGCCACCGCCGGGGAATCCCGCGACGACAGCGCTGTCTCCCGTCTCGGCCGCGCGCGCGGCGAAGGCAAGTGGCGGGGCGGGGAGCCCGTCGACGCGCAGCACGGCGAGATCGAGTCGCGGGTCGATGGCCACGACCGTCGCGGCGTAGCTCAATGGGTCTCCGGGGATGCGCACGCTCGGCTGCTCCGAGCCCGCGACGACATGCGCGTTGGTGAGAATCCGACCCGACGCGTAGGCGAAGCCTGACCCGGTGACGACGGCATCGCAGGCGACAGCGGTGACCTTGACGAGTGATGGCCACGCCGCGCGGATGGCTGGGTCCCTCAGGAGGCGATCATTAGGCGCGGGCACCTGCGGTCCGGCGTACTGGCCGAATCCCGAGAAGACCCGCGGCAGGCCCGAGGCGTCCACGGCATTGCGGAGTCCCGAGAAGAGGTCGCGCGCGCGGTCGGGCACGGCGGAGTCGAGGGTCCGCAGGACGAGCGCGGAGCGGACCTCACGAGCGACGGCGAGACTCGGCACGAGACCGACAGCGGTCGCGATGATCCATAGGACGACCGCGAGGGCGACGACGTTGAGTGCTGCCCCCGCCGCGCTATCCACGACCTGCACCCCCTTCCACGTCATCGCAGAGCGCAGTCGGCGACCGAGGAAGGAGGCGAGGGTCTGGCCCGCGAGAGCCGCCACGAGGATCGCCGTAGCGAGGATGACGGCACCGAGGAATCCCGGTAGCGCGAAGCCTTCGAGCACACGAGGCAGCAGCAGCGCGGCCGTGAGGGCTCCGATGAGAAAGCCACCGAAGGAGAGCAGGCCTGCGACGAAGCCCTGGCGCCATCCCGTCCACGCGAAGACCACGATCGCGGCGAGGACGATGGCGTCGACGACGTTCACGCCAGTTCCTCGCCCGGGTCGAGATCCACGATGCGCTCGGGATCCCACGGTCTGCTCCAGTCGGCGAGGTCGAGGAGACCGCTGATGAGGCCAGCCGTGAAGCCCCATACGAGCAGTCCGGCTACGTCGAACCCAGAGCCGACGTAGCCGGACGGGTGGCGCACCCGCATGCGTCGCGCTGGATCGGCCAACTCCTCGATGGACACGCGGTGGACACTCGCCACCTCGGATGGATCCGCCACGCGGACCGGCGAGGGCTCGCGCCACCAGGCGAGCACCGGCGTGACGATGAAGTCGCTCACCGGCACCCAGAGATCCGGCAGGAGCGCGAAGGGCTCTACGCCGGACGGATCGAGTGCGGTCTCCTCCTGTGCCTCGCGCAGTGCTGCGGCGATGGGCCCCGCATCGCCCGGATCCAGTGCGCCTCCGGGGAAGGCCGGCTGACCCGCGTGCGAGCGCATGGCGCGCGCACGCTCAATGAGCAGCAGGTCAGGACCCCGGTCCCCCTCGCCAAGCAGCATGAGCACGGCGGAGGCGCGCCCGCCGCTCGGCGGCGGCAGGAATCGCGTGAGGTCCGATCCCTTGACACCCGCGACCGCATCAGCGACGGGTCGCAGCCACTCCGGCAGATCCACCCCGGGTAGGGCATAGCCCGTGGCGGGGTCACGCTGCGTCATGACGGTGCCTGCGTGCGGGCCTGCCCCACGGCGACTGCACGGGGCTGCCGAGCCTTGCTCGCAGGCACAACCGCAGACGACGGGCACATCGACGCGAGCGGACACGCGTCGCACGCGGGCTTGCGGGCGTGGCAAACGCGCCGACCGTGCAGGATCATCCGGTGGGACAGGTCGGTCCACTCCGTCGCCGGGAAGAGTCCCATGAGATCGGCTTCGACCTTGTCGGGCACCGTCTGCTCGGTCCAGCCGAAGCGCCGGGCGAGTCGGCCGACATGGGTGTCGACCGTGATGCCGGGGATGCCGAAGGCATTGCCCAGCACGACGTTGGCCGTCTTGCGGCCGACTCCCGGCAGGGCCACCAGCTCATCGAGCGTGGCGGGCACCTCGCCACCGTGACGCTCGCAGATGGCCTGGGCGAGTCCTTGGATGCTTGCGGCCTTCGAGCGGTAGAGGCCGACCGTCTGGATCAGCGACTCCAACTCCGCACGGTCAGCGGCGGCGTAGGCCTCGGCGTCGGGGTAGCGCACGAAGAGGGCAGGGGTGACGGCGTTGACGCGCTCATCGGTGCTCTGAGCCGACAGGACGGTGGCCACGAGGAGTTGGAGCGGGTTGGCGAAGTCGAGCTCGGTATCAGCATCCGGGTAGGCCTCAGCCAGGACGCGGCCCATGCGGCGGGCTTTGCGGACTGCATCGGGCACCCGGTCAGAGTACGTCGCGCCCCTGTCCTCGGGGTGAACTCATCAGCCGCGCCGCCGACCTGCAGGGGCCCCGGGCTCCCTCATACGCCAGACTGTGAGGAGGAGGTCCCGTGGACGACGCAATGATGCAGGCACCGCTCTTCTCGGCGCTCGACGCCGAGGCTGCCGCTGCCCTGCGCGCCTCGATGACCGAGAAGCGCGTGCCGCGCGCGGGCATCATCTTCTCCGAGGGGGAGTCCGGCGACCGGATGTACGTCATCCTCGACGGCAAGGTCAAGCTCGGCCAGACATCCCCCGATGGCCGCGAGTCCCTCCTCGCTGTCCTCGGACCGGGCGAGGTCTTCGGCGAGTTGTCGCTCTTCGATCCGGGGCCCCGCACCGCCACGGCCACCGCCGTCACCGACACCGTGGTCGTGGGCCTCGGCCACACCGACCTGCGCCCGTGGCTCACCGGTCGGCCCGAAGTCGCCGAGGCTCTGCTGCAGGCACTGGCCCAGCGTCTGCGACGTACCAACGAGGCCCTCGCGGACCTGGTCTTCTCCGATGTGCCGGGCCGCGTCGCCAAGCAGTTGCTGGAGCTCGCCGACAAGTTCGGCCAGCCCGGACCTGACGGCGTGCTCGTCCACCATGACCTCACCCAGGAGGAGCTCGCCCAGTTGGTGGGCGCTTCGCGGGAGACGGTCAACAAGGCGCTGGCGGACTTCACGCAGCGTGGGTGGATTGAGGTGGACCAGCGGCAGGTACTGCTGCTTGATATGGAGCGGCTCGCGCGGCGAGCGCGTTAATCAGGCCTGAGCGGCTCGCGCGGCGAGCGCGTTAATCAGGCCTGAGCGGCTCGCGAGCGCATCTGCTCCAAGTTCCCGGTAATCGAGGTTTGCGGGCACCGAGAAACCTCGATAGCCGGGACGTCCGGCTTTAGCCGAGGCCATCGAGGTAGGCGAGCTGGGCACGCGTGGTCAGCAGGGCCGCCCAGCGCACGGATTCGGGGATGTCGTCGTAGACCGCATCGACGACCTCGTCCGGGGTTCGCGCACCGGCAGCGACCGCAGCACGCACCTGCTCGAGTCGGGCACGGCGGTGGTCGAGATAGGCATCGAGGACCGCGATGGGATCGGCGAGGACGGGCCCGTGTCCGGGAAGGATCGCGCTGGCCTCACTCGCCTCAGCTCGTGAGCGCAGCGCCGCGAGCGAGTCCAGGTAGTCGCCCAGATGGCCGTCGGGCCAGGCGACGACCGTGGTGCCGCGCCCGAGCACCGTGTCACCGGTGAGCAGCGCGCCATCGCGCGGGAGGTGGAAGCTCAGGCAGTCAGAGGTATGCCCCGGTGTCGCGATCACGTGGATCTCGTCACTGCCGGCCACGACCACGTCACCCGCACCGAGACCCTCTGCGCCGAGGACGTGAGTCGGGTCCAGGGCGCGCACGGGAGCGTCGGTCATCTCGTGGAGGTGTCGCGCGCCCTCGGCATGATCCGGATGTCCGTGCGTGAGCAGGATCTGGACGACGCGGCCCTGGGCTGCATCGACGATCGCCTGGAGGTGCGCGTCGTCATCGGGACCCGGGTCGATGACCACAGTGGCGCCTCCGGGTTGGCCGATCAGCCAGGTGTTTGTCCCGTCGAGGGTCATGGGGCTGGGGTTCGGCGCCAAGACACAGGTGACGGTCGCGCTGAAGGGACCGCCGGACCAGGGCGCATCGGATCCGATGACGGGCAGGCCGCTCATGCGCCCGCTACCTCAGATCCAGCCGGCTCGGCGGGCAGGCGCACCAGCACGGAACCATCGCGCACGTCGATCACATCCCAAGCGATGGCACCGCCCTCGTCGAATCGCGGACGAGGCATGAGCGGTCGCACATCGCGATCGGCTGCGCTCGCGAGCACGCTGGCCACATCAGACAGCGCGGCCAGGTCGGCCAGGGTCGCGACCGTCGGCGGCAGCATGGGCAGCAGGCCTCGCGAGTAGTCGCCGAGGGCTGTCGCCGGTGTCGTCCATAGGACCTGGTCAGCCTCGCCGCTGACATCACGCGCGCACTGGCCGGGTGGCACGGCGGCGACGAAGAACCGCACGTCGTATCTCTTGGACTCCACCTCGGGAGTCACCCAGTGGGTCCACAGCGGAAGCAGAGCCGGGTCGAGGCGCAGGCGTCGCCTCTCGAATACCTCGGCGAGAGCCCGGCTCGAGTCGGCTACTGCGGCGCGGTCATCCTCCCAGGCATCGTCTTCGACAGGGGTGCGGCCGACCTCATCGACGGCGAGGAGTACGCCGGTCTCCTCGAAGACCTCGCGCACCGCTCCGACGAGGAGTGCGCGCGCCTGGCGCTCGGACGCGGTCATGCGGTGGGCATTGACCGGCTCCCCCACCCAGGCCACGGGCAACTCGCTGTCGGCATCGTCGATGCGGCCGCCGGGGAAGACGTACATTCCCGCCGCAAAGGCCATGGTGGTGGCACGGCGCATGAGGTAGGTCTCGAGCGCGCCCACGTCACGCAGGAGGACGACGGTCGACGCGTCACGCACGGGAGGGGCCTCCCACTCCCCGGTGAGCAGGGCGCGGGCACGTTCGCTCACCTGTGCGGGCATGCGCGGGACGCTCAGTCGGCGACCTCCAGCACCATCTCGACCTCGACAGGCGCGTTGATAGGCAGTGCGGCCACGCCCACGGCCGACCTCGCGTGCCGCCCGGCATCGCCGAAGATCTCCAGGAGCAACTCGCTCGCGCCATTGATGACCGCAGGCTGTGCGGTGAAGCCCGGCGCGCTCGCGACGAAGCCCACGACCTTGACGACGCGGGTCACGCGATCCAACGAGCCGATGGCACTCTGCGCGGCGGCGAGCGCATTGACCGCGCACTGACGAGCGCAATCCTTGGCCGTCTCGGGATCGACATCGGAGCCCACGAGGCCCTCCGCGATCATCGCTCCGTCACGCATGGGCAGTTGGCCTGAGGTGTAGACGTAGCGGCCCGTGACGACAGCGGGGACATACGCGGCGACGGGCGGCACGACCTCGGGGATGACGATGCCGAGCTCGGCAAGGCGTGCGGTGTGCGACATCACTGCTCCTTGGATCGCTTGAGGTAGGCGACCATATTCTCGGCATTGGGGCCGGGCACGACCTGCACGAGCTCCCAGCCGTCCTCCCCCCACGTGTCGAGGATCTGCTTGGTCGCGTGGATGAGCAGGGGCACCGTCGCGTATTCCCACTTGGTCATGGCCCGACCCTAGTACGGCGCAGCCGCACTGCACCGGCGCACTAGGCTCGGGCAGTGCCCTCGACCGACTGGCCCGACGTGGTCTTGCACGTGGTCTCGGGCAAGGGCGGCACCGGCAAGACCACAGTCGCTGCCGCGCTCGCCCTGGCACTGGCCCGCGAGGGTCGCCACGTCATGCTCATGGAGGTCGAGGGTCGGCAGGGGCTGGCGCAACTCTTCGACACGCCGCCGCTGCCCTACGAGGAGCGCAAACTCGCGTCAGCGCCCGGCGGGGGCGAGGTCTGGGGCCTCGCCGTGGACCCCGAAGAGGCTCTGCTGGAGTACCTCGAACTCTTCTACAACCTGCGCCGCGCCGGCGGAGTGCTGCGACGCATGGGCGCGATGGACTTCGTCACCACCATCGCCCCGGGCCTGCGCGATGTGCTGCTGACCGGCAAGGCGGTCGAGTTGGTACGCCGCCGTGACAAGAAGCACGCGCGTGCATACGACGCCATCGTCCTAGACGCCCCGCCGACAGGACGCATTACGCGCTTCCTCAACGTCAACACCGAGATCGCCGGCGTTGCCAAGGTCGGACCCATCCGCAATCAGGCGGACGGGGTCATGGCGGTGCTGCGCTCAGACAAGACCGCGGTGCATCTCACGACGCTGCTCGAGGAGATGCCGGTGCAAGAGACAGCCGACGGAGTCGCCGAGCTCGAGAACGCCGCGCTCCCTGTCGGGGGCATCGTCGTCAACATGACGCGTCCACCCCTCCTGCCCTCCATGTCCGAACTGACATCGATCGATGCCCCGGAGCTGGAGGCCTCCCTGCGTTCGGCCGGCATCCAAGCATCGCCAAGCGTGGTCGAAGCGCTGCGCGCTGAGGGTGCCGACCACGCTGCCCGCGTGACTTTGGAGGAGACGGAGCGAGCGCGCATCGCAGCGCTAGGCCGACCGGTGTACGAACTGCCCTTCCTCGCAGGGGGCATCGATCTCGCGGCCCTGTACGAGTTGGGCGACATGCTGCACGAGCAGGGGATGGCGTGATGCCTGACGTCCCCTCGCTCGATGTGGATGAGCTCCTGCGCGACCCCGAGACGCGCATCATCGTCTGCTGCGGTTCGGGTGGCGTCGGCAAGACCACGACGGCGGCAGCGCTAGGCCTGCGCGCCGCGGAGATGGGTCGGCGCGTGTGCGTGCTCACGATCGATCCGGCGCGCCGTCTCGCCCAGGCCATGGGCCTCAGCGAGCTTGACAACACTCCCCGGCCCGTCGTCGGCGTCGACGGCGACGGCTCCCTCAGCGCGATGATGCTCGACATGAAGCGGACCTTCGATGAGGTCGTGGAGTCCCACTCGGATCCGGACCGCGCCCAGGCAATCCTCGACAACCCCTTCTACCAAGCACTGTCGTCATCCTTTGCGGGCACGCAGGAGTACATGGCGATGGAGAAACTCGGCCAATTGCGCTCCGAGGCGGATCGCGACGGGACCTGGGATCTCATCATCGTCGACACCCCGCCCTCGCGTTCGGCCCTGGACTTCCTCGATGCCCCGGATCGGCTGGGCACCTTCCTCGACGGACGCTTCATCAAGATCCTCACCGCTCCCGCACGCGGCGCGGGTCGCGGCCTCGGCAAAATCCTCGGAGCTGGCCTCGGACTGTTCTCCGGCGTACTCACGAAGATCCTCGGGGCGCAGTTGCTCACCGACCTCGCGGCGTTCGTCGGCGCTGTCGACACGATGTTCGGCGGCTTCCGCGAGCGAGCGGAGGCGACGTACGCCCTGCTCAAGGACCCGGGGACGTCCTTCGTCGTCGTCGCAGCGCCCGAGCGCGATGCCCTGCGCGAGGCCTCCTACTTCGTCGATCGGCTCGAGCAAGACGGCATGCCGCTCGCGGGCCTGGTGCTCAATCGGGTCCAGGAGGTTCGGGCACCCGAGCTCAGCGTGGAGGAGGCCACGGCAGGTGTCCAGCGACTCCAGGACGAGGATCCCCGCGCAGCGGCCCTGCTCCGACTGCATGCCGACCGCATGCGCAATGCCGAGCGGCAGGCGCGCCTGGCGCGGCGCTTCACCGCCGCGCATCCCGGAGTGCCGGTGACAGAGGTCTACGCACTCGCCGAGGACGTCCACGACCTCGAAGGCCTGCGCGAGGTCGGGACGCTGCTCGCATCTGCTCGCCCGACGCCCTAGTTGCGCCGCGCCGCGTGTCGAACTCCGGGACAAAACCAGCCTTACACGGCGCTTTCGTCCCAAAGTTCGGGGGCGGCAGATGTCAGGAAGCTGAGCTAACTGGTCGCGTCGACGCGGCGGCGGCCAAAGCCAGCATTGAGGTCCGGCGACTAAAGCCCGCGTTAAGGTCCGGGCGAATCTAGGACGCGCGGAAGACGTCGAAGCCGACGGCGCGCTCGTACTCTTCGCGCGCGGTCTGGAGGAGATGCCGCCATGACGTGACCTGCGGACGACGACGCAGCAGAGCGCGGCGCTCACGCTCGGTCATGCCGCCCCACACGCCAAACTCCACGCGGTTGTCGAGTGCATCCGCGAGACACTCAGTGCGCACCTGGCAGCCCTGGCAGATGATCTTGGCGCGGTTTTGGGCAGCTCCTTGGACGAAGAGGGCGTCAGGGTCGGATGTGCGGCAGGCCGCTCGTGCGGTCCACTCCGTCGACCAGGTCATCCCTCACCTTCCCGCCGCCCCGTCCGGCACGGCTTTCCCTCGGGTCCCAGTGGCTTCACCAGTGGGCCCGGACGCTACGCCGGTCACCGGTGGTCAGACAGGTCCTGATGACCCTAACGCAATAGGTTCTTTTGGGCCATACCCTGCCCAGATTTTGACCCGCGCGAGACAAGACTCCCGCGCAGCACTCGCCTACCCTGGTGAAGCGCACCTTCCCCGAGGAGTCCCGTGAGAGAGCCCTACCCGCCGCCTGAGCCCACCCGGGCTAGCGGCGCGGCAGCAAGGCCCCTGGCCGCCCTCGGCCGCCTAGGACTCTTCCTGCTTGTCGCCATGGTCGCGGGCGCTGTCGCAGCGGCCATGGTCCTGCCCGTCGCGGCCGCCACCGGACTGCTCACCCGAGGTGCTATCGACAGCTTCGAGTCGCTGCCCTCCCAATTGGACGCACCCGACCTACCGGAGCGCTCGGTCATCCTCGCCAGCGACGGCTCGGTCATGGCCACGATCTACTACCAAAATCGCGTCGAGATCCCGCTTGCAGGCGTGGCACCGGTCATGCGGCAGGCGATCGTCGCGGTCGAGGACGGACGCTTCCTTGACCACCCCGGAATCGATCTACGCGGCACCATGCGAGCGATCGTCGCCAACAGCACGCAGACCGGCAGCACCCAGGGCGGCTCGACCATCACGCAGCAGTACGTCAAGAACCTCCTCATCGCGAGCGCGTCCAACGAGGAGGAGTTGGAGGCAGCCCGCGCGCGCACACCCTCGCGCAAGCTCCGCGAGATTCGCTACGCACTCGCACTCGAGCGGCGCTACTCCAAGGACGAAATCCTCGAGCGATACCTCAACATCGTTTACTTCGGAGCGGGTGCCTACGGCGTCGAAGCAGCGTCCCGCCGCTACTTCTCGAAGCCTGCCGCTGAGCTCGATCTGGTGGAGAGCGCCACCCTCGCGGGAATCGTGCAGCAGCCCACCGCCTTCGACCCCACGCGCAATCCGGAGCTGGCCGAGCAGAGGCGCAACCTCGTCCTCGGGGAGATGGCGGAGGCCGGCTTCATCACCCCCATCGAGGCGAGCGCAGCCTCGCGCGTGCCCCTCGAGGGCGTGCTCGATCCCTCACTCCAGCCCAATGGGTGCACGTCGTCGTACGCCCCCTACTTCTGCGACTTCGTCATCCGCATGATCAAGGCCGACCCCGCATTCGGCGAGACGCTCGTCGAGCGCGAGGCACTGCTGCGTCGAGGCGGACTCACGATCCGCACCACACTGGATCCCGATGTGCAAGACGCCGCCATGACGGCCGTGACGTCGTACATCCCCTCCAAGGATCCCAGTCAGCGCGCTGCAGCCATCACGCTCGTGGAGCCCGGCACGGGCAATGTCATCGCGATGGCGCAAAACCGCGACTGGGGTCTCAAGGGTCGAGGCAAGACGACGTACAACTACAACGTCGACCAGGGCTTCGGCGGCACCATCGGCATGCAGGCCGGCTCGACATTCAAGGTCTTCACGCTCGCGGCTGCACTGGAGCAGGGAGCCTCTCCCACCGAGGGCATCGACTCCCCCAATCCCAAGACCTTCGAGAACTTCGTCAACTGCACGGATGGGACAGCCTTCGATTCCGTCACCGTGCGCAACTCCGGGTCCTCGGGCTTCCTCAACATGTTCCAGGCGACCGCCTTCTCGACCAACACCTACTTCGTCACCCTCGCCGAGCGCTTCGGCCTGTGCCGCCAGGCGGAGATCGCCGAGGAGATGGGCGTACGCCTGGCCACCGGAGATCCGCTTCAGCGCGTGCCGACCTTCTCCCTTGGCACGATGGAGGTCTCTCCCCTCTCCATGGCCGGTGCCTACGCCGCCTTCGCCAATCACGGCACGTACTGCGAACCGCGCGTCGTCGTGGAGATCAAGGATCGCTACGGCAATGACGTCGACGTACCGGATCCTCGCTGCCGCGAGGTTGTCTCACGCGATGTGGCCGATGCCGTAACCGGCGTGCTCACCAGCGTCATCGACGGCCCCTTCGAAGGCCGCACCGGCAGCGCGGCCTCCCTGCCCGACCGCCCAGCCGCCGGCAAGACCGGCAGCACCAACGACAACGCGGCGATCTGGTTTGCCGGATTCACACCCCAGATGGCCGCCGCAGTGTGGGTCGGGGATCCGCGCGGTGGCTTCGCCTACCCGATGACCGACGTCACGATCAACGGCACGTACTACTCCTACGTCACCGGTGGGCAGATCCCCAACCCGATTTGGCGCGACACCATGATCGCCGCCCACGCCAACCTCACACCCCAGCCCTTCGAGCTCTTCAACGACTGGGGCGTCGGGCCCGTGCGCGGGGTCGGGCCGTCGCCGGTCTACATCCCCTTCCCGCTCCCCGAACCGGAGGAGTCCAAGGAGCCGAAGCCGGAGGAGTCCAAGAAGCCGAAGCCCACCCCGGGCCCGGGTCCTGGTCCGCAGCCGAGCCCGCAGCCGACCCCTGAGCCGACGCCAGAGCCAACCCCGACTCCCGAGCCCACGCCCGAGCCGAGCCCTGAGCCGACCGCGCCGGGCTAGCCGAGCGCGGCAACCACCCGGGCGGCTCCGCTCAGCCGAGCGCAGCCTTCACCAGCGCGGCAACTTGGCCGCCGTCCGCGCGACCGCGTGTCTGCGGCGTGACGACCTTCATCACCGCACCCATCGCCGCGGGTCCGGACTTCCCGTCAGCAGCAGCCGACGCCACGGCATCGGCCACGATCTGCTTGATTTCGTCCTCGCTCAACTGCTCGGGGAGATAGCGCTGGAGCACGCCGAGCTCCGCGCGCTCGCGGTCGGCCCGATCCGTGGCGCTGGCGCCGTCGAAGGACTCCGCCGCCTCACGACGCTTCTTGGCCTCGCTCGTGAGCACGACCATCACCTCATCGTCGCTGAGCTCCCGGGCCTCCTTGCCCGAGACCTCGGCGTTGGTGATCGCTGACAGCGCCATGCGCAAGGTCGCCATGGTGAGTTCGTCCTGGGCGCGGATAGCGGTGGTGAGGTCAGACTGCAGTTGATCCTTGAGAGCGCTCATGGGGCCATCCTCGCCCAGTGGGTTGGGCAGGCGCGCACCGGTGACACACTTCCCAGGTGCAGACGCGTACGGCGCTCCTCGGCGGCGGTGCCCTCTTGGGCGCCGCAGCCCTCGCCTACGCGCGCTGGGAGGCCGCCTCCTACCGGCTACGCCGCGTGACCGTGCCGGCGCTTCCCTCGAGTCAGTCCGACCTGCGGATCCTGCACCTGTCCGACCTGCACATGACGCCGTCGCGGCATCGGCTGCAGGACTGGGTCGCATCACTCGCGGAGTTGCGCCCCGACCTCGTCGTCGTCACAGGAGACTTCCTCTCCCACCGTGAGGCCGTGGATCCCGTGTTGTCCGCACTCGACCCGTTGCTCGCCACACCCGGCGCCTTCGTGCTGGGCAGCAATGACTACTACGCGCCGCGGCCCATCAATCCCTTCAGTTACTTCTCCGGCCCTTCTGACCTGCATCCCGATCGACCCGAGCTCCCGTGGCCGGATCTGGTGGAGCGCCTCACCTCCGCTAGCTGGGCGCACCTGCCGAATGCGAGCACGGCCATCGAGGCGGGTGGGCGCGTCGTAGAAATCCGTGGCGTCGACGATCCCCATATCGAGCGGGACGACTACGCGAGTGTTTCGGGCTCACCCCGCGATGACGCCGATATCGCCATCGGCGTCGCTCACGCGCCTTACCTGAGGGTCGTCGATGCGATGGCGGCCGATGGCGTCGACCTCATGCTGGCGGGGCACACACACGGGGGCCAGGTGCGGGTGCCGGGATTCGGTGCGCTGGTCACCAACTGCGACCTCGACCGCGGCCGCGCCCGCGGGCTCTCGCAGCATGAGCGCCCGCTCATGGAGTTTGCCCCGCATGATCGACCCGACATGTGGCTGCACGTATCCGCAGGCCTGGGCACGTCGCCCTATGCCCCGATCCGCTTCGCCTGCCCACCCGAGGCCACGCTCCTGACGCTCACGTCCGGGGGATAGACTCCCCCGGCTCCCTCGGGGTGTGGCGCAGCTTGGTAGCGCGCTTCGTTCGGGACGAAGAGGTCGTGGGTTCGAATCCCGCCAGCCCGACCACAACGAAAAGAGCCTCGGCCACTGGCCGGGGCTCTTTTATCAGTCGCTACGACTTACTCGCTTCAGCCCCGGCGGGCCAGTAGTTCTTCTGCGATCTGCACGGCGTTGAGCGCCGCTCCCTTTCGGAGGTTGTCACCGGAAAGGAAAAGTGAAAGCCCGTGCTCGACG
>CAZLMT010000006.1:20572-42693 GCA_964560615.1 uncultured Actinomyces sp. | reverse complement strand
GATCGCCTTGCTCGCCTCGGCACCGCCGATCTAGCGCAGTGCTGTGGAGGTGGTCTTGGTGAATTCGTCGATGTTCTGGCGGGTGCCCGGGCCCGCTGACTTCGACGAAACCGTCGACACCATCTCGGCATAAGGGAGCGAGGGAACGGCCCGACTGATGGCGTGCACCATCGGGGTGGTGGCCTGGCCGCCGCACGTCACCATGTTGATATTCGGGGCATCGAGATGCTCGGTGAGATTCACCGCCGCGATGACCTTGGGCCCGCGGGCAGCGGGAGTGAGGTCGATGGCGGTGATCCCGGCCTCGGCGTACTTCTTGGCATAGCGCACGTGCACGTACGCGCTCGTCGCGTCGAAGACCATGTCGAAGTCATCGCCATGCTCGAGGAGCCAGTCCGGGCCCTCATGTGGGGCATCGATACCGAGTGCCTTCGCGCGGGCGAGGCCATCCGAGGCCGGGTCGATGCCCACGAGTGCGGTGAGCTGCAACCTGTCGCTGCGGAGCATCTTGACCATGAGGTCGGTGCCGATGTTGCCGGAGCCGACGATGGCACATCGCAGGGGCATGCCGTGATCCCTTCGTGTCGGTGCGTGCGGTCAGGTGGTGCGCAAGGTGATGGGGCCGAGGCGATCGAAGTCGGCGCGGAAGACGTCTCCTCGCACGAAGGGGACGGCAGCGTGGAGTGCGCCGGTCATGATGATCGCTCCGGCAGGCAGGGTGACTCCGAGGGGGTGCAGGGTGTTGGCCAGCCAGGCGACGGCGTCGAGCGGACCGCCGAGGGCGGCGGCGCCGGCGCCCGTGGCCACGAGTTCGCCGTTGCGCGTGAACACCATTCCGATGAGCGCCGGGTCGAAGTCCCCCAGGGGGACGACCCTGCTCCCGAAGGCCACCGCGCCGTTGGAAGCGAGGTCGGAGACGGTGTCAGCCAGTTTGATCTGCCAATCGGCGATGCGACTGTCGACGATCTCCAGTGCGGCTACGAGCCCGCGGGTCGCCTCCCATGCTTCGGCGGCTGTGCAATGCGGGCCCGACAGGGGGGCATCGAGGACCACGCAGATCTCGGCCTCCATGCGAGGCGAGATGTAGTCGTCGCAGGGCACCTCGCCGCCGTCGGGATAGACCGTGGAGCCGAGGACGGGTGCGTAGTCGGGCTGGTCTACGCCGAGCATCTCCTGCATGGGCTGGCTGGTGAGGCCCAGCTTGTTGCCGATGATCGAGTCTCCCTCGGCGAATAGGCCGGCCACCAGTCCCTGGTGGACGGCGTAGGCGTCGGCGATGGTCATGTCGGGGAAGCGCTCGGTCAGGGCCGCGATGGGCGTGTGGTCGCGACGTGCCGCGAGGAGGGCCTGCGACATCTCGCGGATCTGCTCGGCGTCAGGTCTGGTCACGGGGATCCCTCTCCTGCTGATCGACGGGGGGTGCGCGGGTCTCGGTAGCCCAGGCGCCGACTCACCGCCAGTGCCGCATCGACGGCGGGGCGTGCGAAGCGGCGCAGGGAATCGCTGCCCAGTCTCTGGACCGGTCCCACGATGGAGAGGGCAGCGATGACCTCACCTCTCTCGTTGCGCACCGGTGCGGCGATCGAGGCGGCCCCGAGCTCGGACTCGTTGACGTTCTCCGCCCATCCCTGGCGCCGGACCTCGACGAGCGCACTGCGTAAGGCGCGCGGGTCGGTGATCGTGTAGGGGGTCTTGCGGTCGAGTCGCCACCCGCGCATGAGCACCTCCAGCTCCTCTTCCGGCAGATAGGCCAGGAGGAGCTTGCCCGTGCTGGTGCAGTGCGCATCGTTGCGGTGGCCGACCCTGCCGAAGAGCCGGAGCGTCTGGGGGCTCTCCCGCCTCTCGACGTAGACGACCTCGCGTCCGTCGAGCACGGCCACCTGCACCGTCTCGCGCGTGGCGTTGCGCAACTGGTCGATCACGGGGGAGCACGCCTCATGGAGGTCGTTGTGCAGGGCCACCGATGCGCCGAGTTCATACATCGCCAGCCCGAGCCGGTAGGCGCCGGTCTCGGGGTCCTGCTCGAGGAGTCGCTCCTCAGCGAGCGTGCTCAGCAGCCGATGTGCCGTGCTCTTGCCGATGCCGAGGCGCCGAGACAACTCGGTCACGCCGATATCGCGGTCGCCGCGACCGAACTCCTTGAGCAGTCGCGCGGCATTGCGCACGCTGGAGAGCGTCGAGTGCTGTCGGCGCGCAGGGGTCTCGGTCATCGCGCACTCCTCAGGTGCTGGATCAGGCCGCGACGCACTTCTGCAGGGTCGGTCGGCGGGTCGATGCTCATGCCAGGGAGTCCGGGGGCGATGGCCATCGCGAGTGCCACCTGCGCTCGTGGCAATCCCGCGATGCTGGCGCCCTGCATCTCATCCACCAGGCTCTCGCGCCCTGGCGCGTGTGCCCGCAGTGCATCGAAGTCACGTGCTGCGGCGGCATGTGCGTGAGCGAGCCCGGTGCCGGCGTGCAGTGCGTGGTGTGGGGTGAGAGTGCCCCCCGGCGGCACTGCAAGGTGGTACGCCACTGTGCGGATGCCCAGCGCGCGGCGTACCTCATCGTGATCGGGACCCGCTGTCTCGTCGATCAGGCCGAGCGCCGGCACGACGACGGGGTCGAAGAAGCGCAGGGTCCACGCAAGATCATCGAGTGAGTCGGCCATCTCCACCTCGGGACCGCGGGGCGCGGGGAGGGCCTCGACCGTGCCAATCACGTGAAGCATGCGCACGCCAGCGGCGGCCACAGTGATGCGACCCGCGGCGACGAGGGGGAGGCGGGCGCGCTCCGCGGGCGGGAGCGTGGCGACGGCATCCAGGTAGGCCTGGTGCAGGGCGCGCACGTAGTCGGCCATGGCCTGCCTCATGGCCTCGGGTCCAGTCCCCTCCACGCGCGGGAACGTATCAGATACGTCCCGCATGCGGGAACGCTGTCCTTCCATGCGGGACAGCATGGGCCTAGGTTTCGAGCACCCGAGAGGCCCGCGGGCCGGGAGGAGCGACGATGGGAATCCTGCGCTTGGCGCACGTCGACATCACTGTGACGGACCTGGACCTGGCCGCGGCGTACTACACCGAGGTCATGGGGATGCTCGAGGTCGAGCGTGATGAGAACTCGGTCTATCTCAAGTGCTGGGACGAAGTGGACCATCACTCACTGCGCATCTCCTACGCGCCGCGCGTGGGCTTCGATCTCATGTCGTTCAAGGTGCTGCGCGAGGATGACCTTGCCGAGCTCGAGAATGCCGTCGGCAAGTACGGCTTCCCTGTCGAGCGGGTGAGCAAGGGCGCGTCCATCGGCCAGGGTGAGTCCATCCGCTTCGAGACGCCGTCGGGTCAGGTCATGGAGCTCGTCCACGACGTGGAGAAGGTTGGGCGCGCCACGGGCTCACTCAATCCCGTGCCGTTCTTCGAGGGGGGCCGCGGTATCGCGCCCCCGCGCATGGATCACCTGCTTGTCACAGCGGAGGAGGTAGGGGAGTCGACGAAGTTCTTCACGGACGTCCTGGGATTCCGCGTGACCGAGCAGCTGCTCGATGGCGATGGCCACCAGGCTGCGACGTGGATGGAGCGCTCGCACTCCCCGCACGACCTCGCGATCGTCTCCGGGCCCAACGGAGGGCTGCATCACTTCGCCTACTGGCTGGACGACTGGGATCACGTGCGCAAGAGCGCTGACATCCTCGCCTACAACGGCATTCAGATCGACGTCGGTCCGACGCGCCACGGCATCACGCGCGGCAACACGATCTACTTCTTCGACCCGCTGGGGACGCGCAATGAGGTCTTCACCGGCGGATACCGCCCCGATCCCGATTTCCCCACCATCACGTGGACCGAGGACAACATCGGCAGGGCCGTCTTCTACTACGAGGGCGAGCTCAACGAGCGATTCATGAAGGTGCACACCTGATGTCCATCCTGCGACTGTCCCATGTGGAGATCAAGGTCCCCGATCTCGAACTCGCCACGGCGTACTACACCGAGGTCCTCGGCCTCGTCGAGACGGCCCGCGAGCCCGAGCGCGTCTATCTCAAGTGCTGGGATGAGCACCAGCATCACTCGGTCGTGCTCACCTACTCGTCGTCCTATGGCCTCGCGCACATGGGCTGGAAGGTCGAGAGCCTCGAGGATCTCGACTACTACGCCGCACGGCTCGAAGACGCCGGAATCGCGGTGAAGCGCATGCAGGGTCTTGAGGTCGGACTCGGCGGCGGCACGGTGGCGCGCTTCGAGACGCCGTCGGGCCACCACATGGAGCTCATCCATGGAATGGAGCAGGTGGGCAACCTTCTCCCGCTCACGAATCCTCCGCCGCGCCCATTGGGCCTCGTGGGAATCGCCCCGCCCAGGATCGACCACATCTTCCTCACCGTCGAGGACGTCAACGGTATGACTTCGTTCCTGCAGGAGGTGCTCGACTTCCACCTCACCGAGCAGGTGCTCGGCGACGATGGCTTCCAGATTGCGACCTGGCTCGAGGTGTCCCACTCCTCGCACGACATCGCGCTGGTGACCGGTCCCGATGGAGGGCTTCACCACTTTGCTTTCTGGGTAGATGATTGGAACGACATTCGCGTCGCCTCCGACGTGCTGGCCTATCACGGTGTGCGCATCGAGACGAATCCCACGCGCCACGGTGCAACGCGCGGCCACTGCATCTACTTCTTCGATCCGGCCGGCAACCGCAACGAGGTCTTCACCGGCGGCTACTGGGCCGATCCCGACGAACCCCCGGTCACTTGGACCGAGGGCGAGATGGGTCGCGCGCTGTTCTACTACGACGGCGTCGTCAATCAGCGCTTCCTCACGGTGCACAGCTAGGAGTCGAGATGACCATGACCGGACCCGACGCCACGCACGTCACCCTGCCGCGCACCGAGCGCCCTGATGCACCCGCCTACCTCCAGCGCTACTTCGATCGCGAGGCGCGCGGGTTGCGCCCGGAGGTCGCCGACCCTGCCCAGCCCGAGGATGACGTCCCCCTGTACCTCCGTCGCTTCCGCGATCGCCGTACAGGTGGCACGGGGCTGGAAGCCCCCGTGCCGCTGTGGGAGGGCGCTGATGTAGGCGCCACCCGCGCCTGGGCAGAGGTCACCCGCACGAAGGAGATCGTGCCGGAGCGCAAGGACCAGACCAAGGGCGCCGTCACCGACGTCTATTTCGTGCGCCACGGCGAGACGCAGGGGTACTCAACGGAGTCGGGGCTCACGCCGCTGGGCTCCTGGCAGGCTCATCGACGCGGCAAGGAACTCGCGCGCAGGGTCATGACGGGCCACCACGTCACCATGGCGTGCGCCGACACCAACCGCGCGCGCCAGACCGCCGAGGGGATCCGCAAGGGCATGCTCGATGAGCTCGTCCTCTTTGGTCGCGAGGCCACGGTCGGCGATGTCACGACATACGAGGAGTTCCGCAACTTCCAGGTCATGACTCCCGATGGCTTCCGCGACGTGACCCAGGCCTTCCGGCTCTATCATTCCGAGTTGGAGAAGTACGAGCGCATCGGACTTGGTGGTCGGCCCACGTGGCTGGTTGAGGTGGATCGCTTCTGGGGCATCCAGCAGGCCGGGGGCGATCCCATCACGCACTGGCTGACCATGCCCATGCTCACCTTCGAGCCACCTGTGGCCGCGGTGCGTCGCTTCTGGGCGGGGCTCATGCGCCTGCACGACGAAACGCCGGGCCAGTCGGTGATCGTGGCAACCCACTCGGGCCCCATTCGCGCCTTCGCCACGTGGGCGTTGGGGTACGACCCGGGCGAGCCCTTCAATACCGAATTCGTGCGCGTCCGCCTCCTCGAGGGCGGTGATACCGCGCTCGTGCTCTATCGCAATCGTGTCCAGGAGGTATCCGTGCCGGACTTCGATGGCTTGCCCGACTGGTGGGCCGGGCTCGAGGGTCGGGCTTTACCGGTGAGTCGACGGGGGGAGTCCGCATGAGCGACGTGACCGTGTGGTTCGAGGGCTACTGGCCGGGCCTCAAGGCCGAGGTCGGCGGCAAGGCGGCGAGCCTCGGGGAGATGACCGGCGCAGGCCTGCCGGTCCCACCCGGCTTCGCGGTGACGACGGCGGGCTACCGCGCGGCCCACGACGCATCCGACCTCGACGCCACGCTCGCCCGGCTGCTGCACGGCCTCGATGTCTCGGACACCACGCGCGTGACTGTGGTGTGCGGCGAGATCCGCGACGTGATCCGGGAAATGCCCCTGCCCGCCGATGTGGAGCAGCAGATCCGTCATGACTACGCCGAGCTGTGCCGCAAGTGCGACGTAGAGGACCTACCCGTCGCTGTGCGGTCGTCGGCAACGTCGGAGGACTCGCCCGACGCGTCGTTTGCGGGCGAGCATGACACCTACCTGTGGATCCGGGGCGGCGACGCTGTCGTCGATGCCGTCCGCCGCTGCTGGGCCAGCCTCTTCACTGACCGCGCTACCTGCTACCGAGTGGAGATGGGCTACGAGCATCGCTCGGTCGAGATGGCCGTCGTCATCCAAAAGATGGTGCGGCCGATCGCCGCGGGCGTGGCCTTCACACTTAACCCGGCCAATGGCGACCGCTCACAGGTGGCCGTCGACGCAGCCTGGGGCTTCGGCGAGGCCGTGGTCTCCGGAGAGGTCACCCCCGACAACTTCCTCGTGGACAAGGTGCTTCTCGAGGTGAGCAAGCGCGAGATCAGCCACAAGGCGCATGAATACCGCCTCACCGACCATGACTCGGTCGAGAAGGCCGAGGTGGAGGCGGAGCGTGCAGACACACCCTGCCTCACCGACCCCCAGTTGAAGGCCATCGCGGCGCTCGCGAAGACCGCCGAGAAGCACTACGGCTGCCCGCAGGACATCGAATGGGCGGTCGACGCCGATCTCCCGGACGGTGACAACGTCATCCTGCTCCAGGCGCGGCCGGAGACGGTGTGGAGCAAGAAGCCACGCCAGTCCGTGACGAGTTCCGCGGACAAGAACCCCATGGCCAGCATTGTCTCGACATTGATGAATCCGCTGTACGCACGTAAGGACTAGTGGAGGATCGCTCCACCCAGCAAGGACCCAGGATTCGTGCCCCCCGGTCACGAACACACGAGAGGAATGGCAGATGGCCGATCGGTTCCCCAGCCCGTTCGACATCGAGACGCCCGCGGGCGCCGAGGGTTGGCAAGAGATGTACGTGTACTCGTCGCTCTTCAGCGAGTCACGCAAGGAGTTCGAGGACTCGATCTTCTGGTTCCAGGACGGTGTGCACTGGCCCAAGGTGCTCACGCCCTGGGATGCCACCTTCTACGAGTTCGCGATCGCCTCGCTGTCGCAGTACAACACCCGCCACCTGCAGGTGCCCCCGGCCAACGGCATCGCCTTCCGCATCCTCAATGGCTACGGCTACCTCACCCCCGTGCCCGCCGATCCGGCGACCATCGAGGCGCGGGTTGAGAACTTCATGGATCGCGCCGGCTTCTACTTCATGAACTGGAACGACCTCTACGACAAGTGGATGATCAAGATCCGCAACCTGGTCAAGGAGCTCGAGAGCGTCAACTTCGAGCCCCTGCCCGAGATCGAGGACGCCGACACCATCGTCAAGTCGGGCGCGGGACTGGGATCGGGCTATCAGATCCAGGAGAACTACCGCACACTTCTCGACCTCGCGCTCAAGCTGTGGAACTACCACTTCGAGTTCCTCAACCTCGGCTACGCGGCCTACCTGGACTTCTTCGGCTTCTGCAAGCAGGCTTTCCCCGGCATCCCCGATCTCGCCATCGCGAAGATGGTCGCGGGTGTCGAGGTCGACCTCTTCCGTCCGGACGAGGAGCTCAAGCGTCTCGCGCGCGTAGCACTCGATTCCGGTGTCGCCGAGGCCTTCGCCGTGGGCGATGTGGAGCAGACCTGCGAGATTCTCAAGGGCTCCGACGCGGGCCGTGCGTGGATCGCCTCCTTCCAGGAGTCAGCCGAGCCGTGGTTCAACTTCTCCACGGGCTCGGGCTTCTACCACTCCGACAAGATCTGGATCGAGAACGTCGAGATCCCCTTCGACTTCATCAACGACTACATCGTCAAGCTGCAGTCGGGCGAGGATCTCAATCGCCCGATGGAGGCGATTCGCGCGGAGCGGGATCGAGTCGTCAATGAGTACTCCGAGCTTCTCGCCACCGATGAGGATCGCGAGGCGTTCCAGGGCAAGCTCGGTCTCGCGCGCGTGGTCTTCCCCTATGTGGAGAACCACAACTTCTACGTCGAGCACTGGAGCCACTCGGTGATCTGGCGCAAGATGCGTCAGCTGGGCGAGGTCTTCGTCAAGGAGGGCTTCTGGAGCGAGCCCAATGACATCTTCTACCTCAAGCGCACCGAGGTCGAGGATGCACTGTGGGACTACTACGTCTCCTGGGCGACGCCCGAGCCCCCGGCGGGTCCCGGCCGCTGGCCCGCGATCATCGAGAAGCGCAAGGGCATCTGCAAGGCGCTCAGCACCTGGAAGCCCGTGCCGGCTCTCGGCGCACCGCCCGAGGTCATCACCGAGCCGTTCACCGTCATGCTGTGGGGGATCACCTCTGACAGCGTGACCGCATGGCTCGGCGGCGGAGATGCCAAGGAAGGCGAGCTGCGCGGCATGGCGGCATCGCCCGGCCTCGTGGAGGGCCCGGCTCGCGTGATCTTCTCCCCGGAGCAGATCAGCGAGATCCAGCAGGGCGAGATCCTGGTGGCACCGTTGACCGCACCCTCGTGGGCGCCGATCTTCGGCAAGATCCAGGCGACCGTGACCGACACGGGCGGAATGATGAGCCATGCGGCCATCGTGTGCCGCGAGTACGGTCTCCCGGCTGTTACGGGCACTGGCTTCGCCACGACCAACATCAAGACGGGACAGCGCATTCGCGTCGATGGCAACAACGGCGTCGTCACGGTCCTGGACTGATGATCGGCCGAGGAGGGGACCTAGGTCCCCTCCTCGGTGTCGGTCCCGCTGGGAGGAACGCACCCCTGCCACGTGAGACCGCGAATCCCTAGCGTCACCCGCACGGCCCGGTACCGTCGGGGCATCGGATAAGCAAGGCATCGGATAAGCAAGGCCTAAAGAGCAGTACCGCAACGGGAAGGACCACCCATGCTGACCGTCGAGCAGAACGAGGAACTGACCAAGGTCGGACCCGGCACCCCGATGGGGGAGTTGCTGCGTCGCTACTGGTATCCCATCGCCTTCGAGCAGGACTTCGATGCAACCCCCACCAAGACCGTGCGGCTCCTGAGCGAGGACTGGACCCTTTTCAAGACTCCCAAGTCGGGCAAGTACGGCATCGTCGCCGAGCACTGCCCGCATCGCAGCGCGTCGCTCACCTACGGCGTCGTCCACGAGGATGGCATTCGCTGCGGCTACCACGGGTGGAAGTGGGACTTCGACGGCAACTGCCTCGAGCAGCCCGCCGAGGCGGACAATCAGAACTTCCGCGACCGCGTCAAGCAGAAGGCCGGCAAGGCGCAGGTCATGGGAGGCATGGTCTGGGTGTACGTCGGCCCGGATCCCGCGCCCGAGCTTCCGCGCTTCGACGTCTTCGTCATGGACGGCATCAAGGACTGCGGCTACGCGACCCTGCCGTGCAATTGGCTTCAGATCATGGAGAACTCCGTCGACCCCCACCACGTGGAATGGCTGCACGGCTACTACTTCAACTTCATGGGCGAGACCCAGGGCTTCGACGCCCCCAAGGCCTTCCAGAAGAAGCACCTCAGGACGGGCTTCGAGGAGATGGAGTGGGGCATCCTCAAGCGTCGCGTCTCGAGGGCGGCTCTGAGGAGAATGACGACTGGAAGGTGGGCCACCCGCTGGTCTTCCCCTTCTACATGCGCGTGGGTGGCGCGGGCATCGACCAGATGCAGATTCGCGTGCCCATCGACGACACGACAACGTGGAAGCTCTTCTACTCCAATCACGCGCCGGACCGTGGCCAGTGGGAGCAGCAGGACCGCCCGGTGTTCTACGAGTACTTCTGGCGCGACGATCAGGGGCGATTCATCACGGACTACATCGAAGGCCAGGACATCATGGCCTGGGTGAGTCAGGGTCCCGTGACCGACCGCACCCAGGAGCACCTGGGTCGCTCTGATGCTGGCGTCGCAATGCTGCGCAAGATGTTCAAGGAGAACATGAAGCGCGTGGCCAACGGCGAGGATCCCCTCGGCACGGTTCGCGAACCGCACGAGATCATCCCCCTGCCCTGCGAGCGCGACAAGTTCGGCGCCGAGCGCGAGTTCGCCGAGGCGTTCATCACGATGGGCTCGATGCGCTACAGCCCGCAAAAGCAGCAGTTGCTCGACCTCCACGCCGACGCATGGGCGCGTCGCGAAAAGGCTGGCGCGGGTGCCTGATGACGCCGTGGACGATCAGGCAAGAGTCGCCTTGAGTGATCTCCCGCCTGATCCGCATCGCCTGCCGCCGCCCGGGGCGTGGTTCGCTCCCGATGCCGAGCGTCACTTGCTGGATCGGCCGAAGTTCTGCCCCATGTGCGCAGCGAGCATCGAGACCCACGGTGGTATCTCGACCGAGTACTGGATGGGCGACCAGCGGGTCTTCATGACCTGGTGCGGTGAGTGCGGATGGTTCGGCGACGTGGTGCGCTACGAGATGGTCACCATCACGGAGGAGGAGCACTAAGAGATGTGCACCATCTCGAAGGAGAGGATTTGAGAGATGGGCACCATCTCGAGGGCTCAGGCATGACCGCTCTCGTCTTCGATTTTGGCGGGCCCGTCCTGCTCACCCCGTTTGAGTTGCGTGCTGTCGGAGAGCGATCGCTCGGGCTCGCCCCGGGCACATTCGCGTGGACGGGCCCGTTCGACCCCGACTCGGATGCCGACTGGCGCACCTTCCAGGCGGGCGGCATGAACGAGCGGGAGTACTGGGCCCGTAGGTGCGCGGAGTTCCACGACCTGAGCGGGGAGCCCGCGGAGATGCCCTACTTCATGGCGCATCTCTACTCCGGCAGCGAGGACGAGCTTGTGCGTCCCGCGGCCCGGCAGCTCATCGCCGATGCGAAGGCCGCCGGGATCCCGGTGGGCATCCTCACCAATGACCTCACGGCCTTCCATGATCAGCGGTGGCTTGACCGCATGACGATCCTCCGCGAGTTCGACCACATGGTGGATGGTCGCAGCGACGGAGTCCTCAAGCCGGATCCGCGCGCGTACACCCTCATGGCCGAGCGCATGGGCGTGGAGCCGAAGGAGTGCGTATTCATCGACGACCAGCCGGGCAACATCGCCGGTGCCGAGGCGGTGGGGATGCGCACCGTGCATCTCGATCCTGTCGATCCCGGGCCAGGCTTCCTGCAAGCCCGGCACATGCTCGGACTCACCTGAGGAGCTGCCATGACTCGACCCTTTCGCGTGGCCGTCATTGGCTCTGGCCCTTCCGGGATGTACGCCACCGACGCGCTGGTCAGTCAGGAGGAGATCCCGGTCTCGGTCGACATCATCGACCGCCTGCCCACGCCCTTCGGTCTCGTGCGCTACGGCGTCGCTCCGGACCATCTGAGCATCCGCTCGGTCCGCGACACCCTCGACAAGGTCCTCGATCATCCCGGCGTGAGATTCCTCGGCAACGTCGAGGTGGGGCGCGATGTGTCGCTCGTGCAGCTCCGTGAGTTCTACGACGCTGTCGTCTTGACCTACGGCGCTTCGCGGGATCGTGGGCTTGGAATTCCCGGCGAGGAGCTGGCCGGCAGCATCGCGGCAACCGACTTCGTCAACTGGTACACCGGGCACCCCGACACGAGCCCGGACGCATTCAGCGACTTCCTGGCCTCGTCGACCAGTGTCGCCGTGATCGGCGTCGGCAATGTCGCCGTCGATGTCACGCGCGTCCTGTCCAAGGCGCCGGATGAGATCGAGCACACCGACATGCCCGAGCACGTCTTCGCGGCCCTGCGCGCCTCAGGGATCCGCGACGTGCACCTCGTGGGCCGCCGCGGGCCCGCGCAGGCCACCTGGACGACCAAGGAACTGCGTGAGCTCGGTGAGCTCGCACTGACTCAGGTGCTCGTGGCCGAAGGCGGGGAGGTCGATGACGCCGCAAGCGTGCGCGCCGTCGCGGAGGACAAGGCCGTGGCACGCAATGTGGCCGTCGTCGAGGGATGGTCCGGGCATGTCGACGACGGTCGCGAGCGCAGCATCCACCTGCACTTCCGGTGCCGACCGGTGGAGATCCTCGGCAAGGATCGCGTCGAGGGGCTCGTCGTCGAGACCACGACCCTCGATGACGAAGGACAGGCCAGCGGCACGGGTCAGACGCACGTCATTGCCGTGGACGGAGTGATCCGGAGCGTGGGGTACCGCGGCACCGCTCTCGAGGGAGTGCCCTTCGATGACCGACGCAATGTCATCCCCAATCGCGAGGGGCGGGTCCTCGACGGCGATACGCCGCTCTCGGGGGTTTACGTCGCAGGCTGGATCAAGCGCGGGCCCACGGGCATCATCGGCACCAACAAGAAGGACGCCGTGCAGACGGTCGCCTGCCTCCTCGAGGATGCCGCGGAACCGACCGCGTGGACTGCTGTCCACCCGGAAACGACGGCAGTGGATGCCGCATTGGGCGATCGCGTTGTGGTGGGCACGTCAGGGTGGCGCAGCATCGACGCTGCCGAACGCGCCCTCGGGGCTGCACGTGGCCGGGATCGCACCACACTGCATGACCGCGCCGCGCTTCTCGAGGCCGCCGGGGACTAGGCGGGCTCGAGGACCCGCCAGCCGGACCACTCCTCCGGCTCGGTGCCGCACGAAGCTGGGCGCGGTGTGCCTGTGGTCCGAGAGAGGTGCACGGGTGAGTGGCCGGGGAAGGTCACGATGGTGCGCACGCTCTCGGATTCTTCAATGACCGGATCTCCGAGCAGCGACGTCACACTGCGACCCATGAGGTAGGCCTCCGCCGCCTGCGCCACCGGAGGCAGGCCGCTGCGACCGCGCAGCGAGCTCGCCGACGCAGGCGAGGGTCCGTTGTCCAAGAGCCCGCGCGCGACCGGGGCGGTGAGCCGCCCGTAGACCAGTCCCTCCCCGACGAGGAGAGCGGTGGGAGCGAATCGGTGACCACCGAGGTGGGAGCACTCCCACGCGCGATCGTCATCGAGATCCTGGACCAGGGCGCGACCGTCCAGACCACAGCAGAGGTCACGGGCGGAGTTGGTGCACACGGCCAGCACCGGCGCGTGGGGATCGGGGCGGGCTTCCCCTCCTGCCGGCCCCGAGGCGGGCCATCCCAGCAGGGCCTCGTGGTCATCCACCACGGCCAGGCGCGTGGGCGGGTCGCCGGCGAGGCCTCCCGCGATCCAGACGCGTAGGGGCGACGTCGGTTCGCTGGCGGGATGCCGCCCGCGCCGACGCACCAGGAGCACGCGGCGCTCAGGGGTCGAGGCAAGCGCACGGATCACGGGCACCCGGCATTCCTCGAGTGCGCGCTTGCCCCACGACCCCGGCATCTCGATGAGCCACCACCACCGCGCGAGGGGCGCTGTCCCGGCGAGTGGCTCGGCCGACGCGACCGCACTGCAGCGCATCAGCGAGGCGGGCCTGAGACGCTGGCCACAGGGCCGGTGAGGGGAGTGCCCGAAGCATCGCGCTTGTCCCGAGACCCGGGCAGTTCGAGCGGTGCACCGGACGCCGCACAGGCGCGGACCGGGCCCGCGCCGGCCCAGCCGATGACGAGGACGTCTTCGAAGCGCAGGAAGCGATGTGCGCGCACTCCGCCGGTGCCGCGGCCCTTGCGCGGGATGTCGGCAAGTTCAGTGACCTTCGCCGTGAGCGCCGAGGTGCCCGGCAGGGCCGATCGTGACCCCGCGACCGTCACGATCAACGCATCGGCATCGTCTCCGGGCACGGAGCAGCACGCGATGAGCTCCGCACCATCGGACAGCCGCATGCCCGCCATGCCAGCGGCAGACCGGCCCTGGGGCCGCACGGAGTCCGCGGGGAATCGCAGCGCCTGGGCATCCGAGGAGATGAGCACGATGTCATCGCCCGGTGCCGACTCCGCGGCGCCTACCACCGCGTCGCCTTCGCCTAGGGGAATGAGATCCCAGTCGCGCCGGGTGGGCGGTCCCTGCACGGCCACGCGCTTGACGACGCCCTGTCGCGTGGCGAGGGCAATCACGGCGGGCGGATCGCTCACCTCCGCGAGGCCCACGACGCGCTCGTCGGCCTGCAGATCCAGGAGTGCTCCCAACGGTGCACCTCCGCCCAGGGAAGGAGCGTGGGCGGACGGCGGCAGGATCGGCATCTCCACCACGGGCAGGCGCAGGGCGCGACCCATGCTGGTGATGACAGCCACCTCACCGCGACCGGTCGCCATGGTCGAGGCGACGATGACATCGTGCGCGGCGCGCGGCCCATCGAGGGCGACATCCGGTCCGGACGTGCGCGCGATGAGTCCCGTGCCGGAGAGCAGGACACGGCAGGGGGAGTCCGTGATCTCCAAGGACGCGGGAGAGGCGGCAGTGATGGACGCTGATTCCTCCAGGAGGATGGTGCGCCGAGGCGTGGCGTGGGCCTCTGCCACGGCCAGGAGCTCATCAGCGACGACCTGGCGGAGCAGTGATTCGTCATCGATGATGGCCGAGAGTTCCTCGATCCGACGGCCGAGGTCGTCGCGTTCGGTCTCCAGCTCGATCCGCGAGAACCTCGTGAGCCTGCGCAGCGGCATCTCCAGGATGTAGGAGGCCTGCTCCAAAGACAGGTCGAATACCGACATGAGTCGCTCGCGGGCCGCTGCCGTGTCGTCGCTGGTGCGAATGAGCTGGATGACCTCATCGATGTCGAGGATCGCGACGAGGAGGCCTTCGACCAGGTGGAGTCGCTCCTGTGCCCGCATGCGACGGAACTCGCTGCGGCGGCGCACCACCTCGCGTCGGTGATCCACGAAGACCGCGAGAAGCTCTCTAAGGCCCAGTGTGCGGGGCTCTCCATCGACGAGCGCGACGGCGTTGATGGTGAAGGCGTCCTCGAGCGGGGTGAGCTTATAGAGCTGCTCGAGCATGGCCTCGGGATTGACCGAGGGCGCAAGCTCGATCACGAGCCTCAGCCCGTGCTCGCCGTCGGTGAGGTCGAGCAGGTCGGAGATCCCCTGCACCTTCTTGCTCGTGACGAGGTCCTTGATGCGCTCGATGACCCGCTCCGGTCCGATCCCGAGCGGCAGCTCCGTCACGACGATGCCGCGGCGGCGGGGGCTCACCTGCTCGATGCGTGCCGACGCACGGACGCGGAAGGATCCACGTCCGGTCGCATAGGCCTCGCGCACCCCCGCGAGCCCGAGGATCGTGCCCCCGCCGGGCAGGTCGGGGCCCGGCACGAAGCGGATGAGCTCGTCGAGGTCGGCGCCCGGGTTGAGGACCAGGTGCCGCGCGGCGGCCACGACCTCGCCGAGGTTGTGGGGGGCCATCGAGGTCGCCATGCCCACCGCGATACCGGCCGCACCGTTGACGAGGAGTGCCGGGAAGCCGGCGGGGAGTACGGTGGGCTCCTGCTCGCGCCCGTCGTAGTTGGGGACGAAGTCGACGACGTCCTCGTCCAGGGATTCGGCCAGGGCGAGGGCGGAGGGGGCGAGTCGGCATTCGGTGTAGCGCATCGCCGCCGGGCCGTCGTCGGGGGAACCGAAGTTGCCGTGGCCGTCGATCAGGGGCAGGCGCAGCGTGAAGGGTTGTGCCATCCGGACCAGGGCGTCGTAGATTGCCGAGTCCCCATGCGGGTGGAGGCGACCCATCACCTCCCCGACCACGCGCGCGCTCTTCACGTGGCCGCGGTCGGGTCGCAGGCCCATCTGGTGCATCTGGAAGACGATGCGGCGCTGCACCGGCTTCAAGCCGTCCCGGGCGTCGGGGAGGGCGCGGGAGTAGATGACCGAGTAGGCGTACTCGAGGAAGGACGACCGCATCTCGCTGTCGACATCGACATCGATGATGCGGTCACTGGTATCCCCGTGACGTGCCACCCCGAGAGCCTACGGGCGGCCGCCCGCTCCGGTGACAGCACGCGCCGCGATCCGCGTGGCGTGCCCCAGGGCCGCGGCCATGTCACCCTGCGACACCCAGGAGGCCAGGAAGCCGGCAGCGAAGGCGTCCCCGGCCCCCGTGGTGTCGTGCACCGTCGCAGGCTCCGCAGAGGCGCTCCATCGCTCGTCGCCGCGCGCGGCGACTGCTCCCTCGGCCCCCAGCTTGATGATCGGCGTCAGGCCGCGTCCTGCCAGATAGTCGAGTGCATCCGCGGTCGGGATTTGCGATGTCAGTGCTCGAGCCTCGGCGGCATTGGCGAAGAGGAGGTCACCCTCCTCGAGCCAGCCGAGGAAGGTCTCTGCTCCGACGATGCGGAGCGGGGCCTCTGATGACGCATCGACGCTCACCGTCAGGCCGCGTCGGCGAGCCTCGGCCAGAGCCGTGAGCGCCGCCTCGCGGGAGCCCTCGCGCAGCAGGGAGTAGCCACTTACGTGGAGGTGATCCTCCCGTCGCCACGGCGAGGGGTCGATATCCATCGACGCGAGATGAGCGTTGGCTCCGGGGTCCGGGAACATCGTCCGCTCGCCATCAGGCGTGACGAGGACCATGCACCGTCCCGTGGGGAAGACAGGATCGCGCACGGCACTCACGGCGACACCGGCCGTGGCGAGCCGGTCCAGTGCGGCGCTGCCGCGGGCGTCATCGCCGATCCGGGCGATGAGCTGCACGGGCGCACCCAGGTCGGCCAGCCAGGCAGCGACGTTGGCCGCTGAGCCACCGTCCTCGTCGGTGATGGTGGCGGGGGTATCCGAGCCGGGTGCGGGGGTGGATGACGCGCGAGCGATGACATCGACCATGACCTCGCCCACGACCCGGATGGTGCTCGTGGGCGTCATCCCAGCAACTCAGGCATCGGCGACGGCGACGCGTGCGGCGAGGTCGGCGTTGCGCAGGATGATCTCGGTATTCGCCGTAAGGCTCAGCCCTCCCGATGCGCGATGGAAGTAGTCCAGGAGGAAGGGCGTGACGTCCTTGCCGCGCACGCCGGAGGTGTCGGCGAGCGCCAATCCCTCGGCGAGGAGCCGATCGTGCAGGTCGGGATCCATCTGCAGGCCCTCGGGCAGCGGATTCGCCACGACGAGTGCCCCGGGAATCGACAGGGCGCGTCGCGCCCGGGTGATCGCGGCGATGTCCTCGGCACTGTCGACTCGCCAGTCGATGGGGCTTCCCGAGTCGGTGAGGTAGAAGCCCGGGAACCGATCCGTGCCGAATCCCACGATGGCGACGTTGAGCGTCTCGAGTCGTTCGAGCGTGGCGGGGACATCCAGAATCGACTTGACCCCCGAGCAGACGACCGTGACAGGAGTGGCGGAGAGCGAGGTGAGGTCTGCGGACTCATCCCAGGTCTCACGTGCCTGGCGGTGGACGCCGCCGAGGCCACCGGTAGCGAAGACGCGGATGCCGGCCAGGTGTGCCAGATGACTTGTCGCCGCCACGGTCGTCGCGGCGTTCCTCCCGCACGCAACCACCGTCGCGATATCTCGGACGCTCACCTTGACGATGTCGTCGAGGCCCGCCACCCGGGTGAGCTCATGATCGGAGAGTCCGATGCGCACTCTCCCGTCGAGGATCGCGATGGTCGCGGGGACGGCACCGTGTCGGCGTACCGTCGCCTCCACCTCGCGGGCCACGCGCAGGTTCTCGGGGCGGGGGAGCCCGTGGCTGATGATGGTGGATTCGAGCGCGACCACAGGGCGGCCGGACTGCAGGGCAGTTGCCACCTCGGGGGAATACTCCAGGGCTGGTGCCATGTCGGCACCGTAACGCGGACGCCTGTGCCGCGGTGTGCGGGTGCGTCAGCGGGCACCCCCCGGGGATGGGAGGATAGGAGCCATGACGGATGCGGGCACCCTGCGTCATCGCCTGCGCGGTGACATCGAGCGGAGTGGCTACTACCCCGACCTCGTGGCCGATGCCCTCGAAACCGCCCTCGCGGGTGAGCCGCTCGTGTCGTACGTCGTCCACCACGAGGCGACCTTCGATCGTGACGAGCTGCGACGCCATGTCACCGTCTTGGTCCTCACGCCGACACGGCTCATCGTCGGGCACACGGATGAGCATGGTCCGGATGACTCCTGTCCGGAGCCCTACGCATCGGCATCGTCTGAGGCTGTGCGTCTCGAGAAGGTGGATTCGGTGGTGGTCACGCGCGTGGTGGCCAATCCCGCGCGCCACAAGGCGGGCGGCCCCATGCGCGAGGTGGTGCTCACGATCGGCTGGGGTGCTGTCGCGCGCATCGACCTGGAGCCTGCGGGATGCGGCGACTCCGAGTGCGATGCCGACCACGGCTACACCGGCACCGCCAGCAACGACGATCTCTCCCTGCGCGTCTCCGAGGCTGCCGATGGCTCCGACGTCGTGACGCAGACACTGGCCTTCGCCGCGGCGCTGTCCGAGGCGACGGCTGCCCGGCTGCGGTGAAGCCCGTCAGGGGTGGCTTCGCCGACCCGCCGGGCCCCATCGCCCCCGGGGCGCCTCCCTACGGCACCGGCACCCTCGCTGACGTCCTCCCGTCCGCGGCCGGCCTGCTCCAGGTCACGGGCTTCGAGGACGTACTGGGGATCCAAGGGTCCGAACCCGCTCCCGAGGCGGTCACGGTGCTCCTCATCGACGGCCTCGGATGGTCGCCCTGGCAGGAGCTGACAGACCTCACCCCGACACTGGCCGCCATGGGTCGACGCCGGCTCAGCACGACCGTCCCCTCGACCACTCCGACCGCGCTGGCCAGCCTGGGCACCGGGATGTCACCGGGCACGCACGGGATCGTCGGAGCGTCCTTCTGGCTCCCCGACGAGGAGCGACTGCTGCATCCACTGTCCTGGGGCGACGACCCGCATCCCCGTGCGGTCCAGCCTGAGCCGACCGTCCTTGAACGTGTCGCTGCCGCCGGTCTCCCCGTCGTGAGCGTGGGCCCCAGCGCCTACGCGGGGAGCGGTCTCACTCGCGCGGTGCTGCGCGGAGGGGAGTACGCCGGCTCCGATAGCGCCGGGGCGATCGTCGATGCCATCGCCGGGCAACGACGGGGACTCGGCTACGCCTACGTGCCTGACCTGGATCGCATCGGTCATGTGCACGGCGTGGACTCGCCGGAGTGGCGCGAGGGACTGCGGGCGGTGGACGCGCTGGTGGCGCGCGTGCTCGAGCGTCTCCCTGCCGGCCACGTGCTCATCGTCACGGCCGATCACGGCATGGTCGACTGTCCACCGGCGTCGCGTGTGAGCGTTGAGGCGCTCCCGGCTTTCGAGCGAGTGATCACTGTCGCGGGCGAGCCACGCCTGCGACACGTGTATTGCCAGCCGGGTTCGCGCGACGAGGTGGTCAAGGCCTGGCGCGATGCCCTGGGTGAGCGGGCCTTCGTCCTCGACCGCGAGGAGGCGGTCGACCTGGGGCTTTTCGGGCCCACCGAGGGCGACTATGCCGAGCGGATCGGCGACATCGTCGTGCTAGCGCGGGGCGACACGGTCCTGGTGAGCGAGGTAGACCCCCTCGTATCCGGGCTCTTGGGCCAGCATGGGTCCGTGACCGAGCAGGAGATGGGCATTCCCTTGCTCAAGGCCCGCGGGCAAGCCCGTGGCTGAACTCGTGTTCTTCTCCGGGACCATGGACTGCGGCAAGTCGACGCTGGCGCTCCAGACCGATCACAACCATTCATCCCGCGGGCGCGCTGGCTTGGTCTTCACTCAGATGGATCGCGCCGGCACGTCGGTGCTCTCCAGTCGGCTCGGGCTGCGCGTCGATGCGATCGAGGTGCAACCTGAGATCGACCTGCGACGCGTCGTGGTCTCCCACCTGTCCTCAGGGGGTCGCCTGGACTACCTCATCTGCGACGAGGCGCAGTTCTACACGCCCGAGCAGATCGAGCAGCTGGCCGAGGTGGTCGACGAGTTCGGGATCGACGTGTATGCCTTCGGCATCACCACGGACTTCCGTACGAGGCTCTTCCCCGGATCCGCACGCCTGATCGAGCTCGCGGACCGAGTCGAGGTCCTGCAGGTCGCGGCGCTGTGCTGGTGCGGGCGCCGGGGGACCCATCAGGCGAGGACCGTGGGGGGCGACATCGTCCGAGACGGCGACCAGGTCGTCGTGGGGGATGTCGATGGTGCGGGCTCAGGGCAGGTCGCCTACGAGGTGCTGTGTCGCGACCACCACCGACGCGGGGTCACCGCCGCCCAGGCCGGGCGCGAGCACCAGTCCCGCGACCCGCTTCCCTTTGGCGAGTGACCCTCAGGCGTCCGACTGCCCGGATCCGAAGAGGATCTCGTCCCAGCGCGGCACGCTCGCCCGACGTCCCTTGCGCGACTTCGACCGGGGAGCTTCGGTGGGAGCGTCGGTGCCCTCAGGCTCTGATGCAGTCCCGGATGCGGACCCGGACGCGGTGTCGTGTGCGTCCGCTCCAGCGGTGTCCAACTCCGCCGATGCAGTCTCGGCAGGCGTGATCTCCTCGCGCGCCGGCGCGGAAGACTCCTCGCGCGGGAGTGACAGCGTCGAGTGCGACGGCCTCAGTGGCACGACGACATCCTCGGACGCCAGGCGATGGGATGCCGCGTCGTCCGGCTGGATCGAGCGCGAACGTGGATCGTAGAGCCACGTC
Organism: uncultured Actinomyces sp.; assembly: GCA_964560615.1. Lineage (GTDB taxonomy): Bacteria > Actinomycetota > Actinomycetes > S36-B12 > S36-B12 > Mxb001. The sequence goes on along the minus strand of CAZLMT010000006.1, from coordinate 22,101 downwards.
GACACGGGGGAGTCCTCGCCGATCGCCGCGACGACGGTCCAACGACCATCGGGTCGCCGCCAGGAGTCCCAGACGAGTTCGCCCTTGCCGCGCACGTCGCGCTGCACCAGCGTCTGAAGGTCCTCGTTGCCGGGTCGTACGACGCAGGCGCGTGCCTGGTCGCTCACCCAAGCGCGCTCGGCGAGGGGCGGCCCGCTGAAACGATCGATGGCCGCGGCGTCCATGCCGGACTCCTCGGACAGCTCGGCGACCGTGGCGCCCGAGCGAATCCGGGACTGGATCTCCCGGGGGCTCAGCGTGTTCAGAGCGGCCTCCTCGCGGCGGTGCGCACGTCGTGCGTCGAGGTCAGACGTTAGCCGACGATCACGCGTGGCGGGCGTGGACCCCGCGACGCACCCTGCCACGGCCCGCGAGGGCGACCACCGCCACCATCAGGGCTGAGCCGAGGGTGACGAGGAATCCGGCCGAGGGACCGGCCTGGTCGACGAGCCAACCGGTGCCGGCGGCTGCCGCGGCCACACCCAGCCCGATGGCAGAAATCGCCCACGAGAGCCCCTCCGTGATCTGCGCGGGGAGCACCAGGGTCTCCACCAGCGAGAAGCCGGTGATGAGCACCGGCGACACCGCCAGCCCGGCGAGGAGCACGAGGAATCCCAGCGCGACGAGGCTCGGGCGCAGGAGGAGCGGCAGGGTCACCACGAGGAGGGCGAGTGAGGCCAGGAGGAGGCGCCGGGGGAGTTGCTCATCGCTTGCACCGCTGGAGCGCGTCCCGAGGACCAGTGCGGAGGCCATGGATCCTGCCGCGTAAGCGGCCAGGATGATGCCGGCGGCGAGCCGCTGACCCGCCTCGTCGGCCATGGCCACCGTCGCGACATCGATGGATCCGAAGACCCCTCCGATAGCGATGAGGACGAGAAGGACGGACGGCACGCCGGTGCGCCGGAGGGGATGTCCGCCCGCGGTGCGGCGCATGCCCGTGGCCGGCGGTTCCGTGCTCCTTTGCACGATGAGGAGCGAGGAGCCCAACGTGACGAGCACAGCCGAGGCGATGACCGGCGCAGGCGCCGACAGGGCCACAGCGAGGAAGGCGGCCAGCGGCGGCCCGACGATGAAGATGAGTTCATCGAGGACGCCCTCGAAGGCAAAGGCCGTGCGCAGCTTCATGGTCGGGCCGAGCGCATGCGCCCAGCGAGCTCGCACGAGCGCGCCCGTGGCGGGCTGGGTCGCTCCCGACACGATGGCCAGGGCCACGAGTGCCCAGGAGCCCCAGCCGTTGACGGCGGCCCAGGCAAGGAGCAGCAGCGTGACCGCGTGTACGGCGACGAGGAGGCGGACCACGCGCCACTGCCCCCACCGGTCCACGGCCCGCGATCCGAGGGGGTTGATGAGTGCGCTACTGATCGTGTACGCCGCTGCGACGATGCCGGCGAGGGCGTAGGAACCGCGCAGCTCGCTCACCATGAGCACGATGCCCAGGGCCACCATCGAGATAGGGAGACGGGCGATGAAGGCAGCCGACGTGAAGCGGG